>JABFXX010000484.1 GCA_013368795.1 Kofleriaceae bacterium | reverse complement strand
TGATCCTTCATGTACTGCGGCAAGCCCTCGCCGCGGTCGATGCGCTCCTTGAGCTTCGCGTGCGCGATGTCGCGCGCGACGATCATCGGGCCGGTCAGCGACAGGCGCGTGCGGATCGGATACCGCGACAGCGTCGCGCGGATGTCGCTCATCGGCTGGGTCAGATCGATCTTCACGACCTCGCCGGCCAGATCCTCGTGCGTCACCTCCGGCAGATACTTCGCCGGCTCGGTCTCGAGCTGCTCGAGGAACACGCCGTCGCGCGTGATCTTGCCGAGCGCTTGACGGTCGGCCGAGCAGCTCACCGCGATCGCGACCGGGCAGCTCGCGCCGTGGCGCGGCAACCGGATCACGCGCGCGTCGTGGCAGAAGTACTTGCCGCCGAACTGCGCGCCGATACCGGTCGCGCGTGCGATCTGCAGCACCTGCTCCTCCCACTCGAGGTCACGGAACGCGTGACCGCTCGGCGAGCCCTTCGTCGGCAGGTGATCGAGATACCGCGCCGAGGCGAGCTTCGCGACCTTCAGCGTGTGCTCGGCGCTCGTGCCGCCGATGACAACCGCGAGGTGATACGGCGGACACGCCGCGGTGCCGAGCGAGCGCAGCTTCGTATCGAGGAATGCAGCGAGGCTCTTCGGATTGAGCAGCGCCTTCGTCTCCTGGAACAGCATGCTCTTGTTCGCCGAGCCGCCGCCCTTGGCCATGAACAGGAAGTGGTACTCGTCGCCGTCGGTCGCGAACAGCTCGATCTGTGCCGGCAGGTTCGTGCCGGTGTTCTTCTCCTCGAACATGTCGAGCGGCGCGACCTGCGAGTAGCGCAGGTTCGACTCGGTGTACGTCTGGAAGATGCCGCGCGAGATCGCCTCCTCGTCGCCGCCGCCGGTCACGACGAACTGGCCCTTCTTGCCCATCACGATCGCCGTGCCGGTGTCCTGACAGCCCGGCAGGATCCCGCCCGCCGCGATGTTCGCGTTCTTCAAGAGCTCGAGCGCGACGAACTTGTCGTTTGCCGATGCCTCGGCGTCGTCGAGGATCTTGCGCAGCTGCGCGAGATGGCCCGGCCGCAAGAGGTGCGCGATGTCGCGCATCGCGGTCCGCGTCAGGAGTGTCAGCGCCTCGGGCTTGACGTCGAGGAACGTGCGGCCGCCGGCCTCGAACGTCGACACGAAGTCGCTGGTCAGCTGCTTGTACGGGGTGTCCTCGTGATGACCGACGGGCAGCAATTCCTGGTACGCGAAACTCGGCATGGCGCGCAGCATAGCTCGCCGCGCACGAAATGCGGACCGCCCGGGTCACGTCGACGTTCACGCCAGATCACGTCGACATCACCGGCGCCGTCACGGATGCCAGCGCGCGAGAAATCCCGTCTCGGTCACCCAGATCCGCGCCGATGCCCACGGATCGCCCGCCTGCCGCGGCTCGTACGCATTCGCGTGATACGCGCCCGCTTCGATGCCGCCGCCGAGCTTCACCAGCGCCTCGAGCTGCGCGCCATAGCGCACGAGCATCGGTGCAGGTGCCGCATCCGGCGCGGCCTCGAACAGGTGCAGCCACGAGATCCCGCCGCGCCCGTCGAGCACGAACCTCCGCGTCTCGAGCACCGAGATCCCCTCGATGCGCCACTCGCCCGCCAAGCGCTGCCCATCCGCCGTCGCGGTCGGCGTGCGCACGAGCGCGAACCCGACGCGCCGTCTCGCCTTGTCCGTCCCGTCGCGCCACTCGAGATCCGTCCCCAACCTCATGCGGAACGCGTTATCCGCGATCGTCCCCTTCGCGGTATCCGCCTCGAGCCACGACCACCCCAGATCCACCGCGATCACCGCGAGCAGCTCGTGATCGATGTACAGCGTCATGTCCGTCGTGCCCATCCCGACCTGGGCCTCGCGCACCTCGCCAGCGGCTGCGCCGGCACCTGCGGCCGTCCCCGCCGGCGCACCTGCGACATCGCCCCCGCCGATGCGCGGCCGATGGATCTCCGTGTGCTCGACGCGCGCCCGGATCAGCTCGATGCTGCCGCGCGGCAGCTCGCCGTCGAGCGGTGCCTTGCCCAACCCCAACCCCAACGCCTTGCGGTTCGCGTAATCGAGCTGCGGCGTGTCGTACCAGCGCGTCCCTCCCACTTCCCCACGCGCGCTCGCGACCCAGCTGAAGTCGCCGCCCCGCTTGCCGATCCGGACCAAGCTCGTCATCACCAGCTCGCCGTTGTCGCGTGGCGTGCTCGCCGCACCGAGCCTCGTCGCAGACAGCCCCAGGCCGTCGCCGTGCTCGAAGTTCGTCGTGAGCGCGACGACCGCGCCGAGCTCCGCGTCCCAGTCGGTGCGCGCCTCCGCCAGCGCCCGATACCGCCCGCGCAACAGCCGGGAGTCCTCGATCGACTCGCCGACCGCCAGCTCGCCGCGCCCTGCGACGAGGAAGTTGTCATCGCGCCAGCCGAACGCGAATGCCGCATTCGCGATCGCCGAGTCGATGCCGTGATACCGCCCGCCGCCGAGCCCGATCCAGCCATCGACGCCGTGCTTCTCCCGCTCCTCGTAGTCCGTCCCGCGGTCGAGGTGAAACGCCTGCTCGAGGATCTGCGCATCCGGGATCCCGACCAGATCGATCCGATCGTCCGCGTGCGCGACCGCCGGCAGGACAACCGTCGCAACGACGAGCGCGATGCCGACACCGCGGACAAACCAGGCATCGCGGACATCGCGGACATCGCGGACATCGCGGACATCGCGGACAGCGCGGACATCGCGGACATCGCGGACATCGCGGAGGAGGCAGACGAAATCCGGACGGCCCATCTGCAAGATCGAACCGCGCCAGCGTCCGCGGTCGCATGAAATCGACATCCAGGTTCGGACGCCGGACATGCGCCGACGTTTTCTGCCGCCACCTGCCAGCTTCTATCGGCCGCGAGATGCCTGGGCCTCGCGCGCGACGCAGTGCCTGGGCCTCGCACGCGACGCAGCTCCCGATCGCGATGGAAGCCCGACGAGCCGGCGTCCGGTATGCGGCTCAGTTCGCGAACGAGGTCGTCTCCTATCGACGAGTTACGTGTGGCACCCGCGTTGCTCGACGACCGGCACATGCGACGACACACGACCCACTATCCGAACTTCGAGATCACCGTCGAGCCGCTCGGTCCTGCCATCAAGACGCCATTGGAGGCGCGAGCGGCACTACAACAGATCATGGACGACTGCCCCGACTGTCGCGCCGCACGCGCTCGCGGCGAGGAACCTGTCATCGTCGAGGGCCCGTTCTCGACGAGCGCCTCGGTCCCTTCCGGGGAGCGTCCGCAACGCAGCGCGATCTTCGCGCGGAGGCCGCGCTGGCGGACGATGAAGCGAGCGGGCCGTCGCTGATCGATCCGGCACGCCGAAGCCGTCGGGCCGGCGACGCTGACGACATCGAGCGTGCCCACGTGGGTTCCGCGCACCGAAGAGCACAAC
>JABFXX010000348.1 GCA_013368795.1 Kofleriaceae bacterium | reverse complement strand
CTACTTCGAGATCCAGACGCTCAACGACTACGGCACCGAGTCGCTCGCGGCGCTCTTGTACGCCGTGGAACGACTCCGCTCCGTCGTGCGCGCGAACGATCTGGAGGGTTTTCGCACCCTGATGACGCGCGGGCAGGCGTACCTACATCAGCGCGAGCGCCGCTAGCGTGCCAACTCGCGGGTAGCGCGCGGGTACAGGGGCTCACAAACCTGGCCCCTGCGGCCGAATCCCCGCGCGATGCGTTCAGCGTTGGCGTTCCTCCTCTTCGCTTCACTCACCGTCGCCTGCGGCGACGACATCAAGACACCCGGCACGATTCGCGGCTCGATCACCGGCCTGCGCGGCACGGGCCTCGTCCTCGGCAATCACGGCGACATCCTCGAGATGTCGGCGGACGGCTCGTTCCAGTTCGCGACGCCGGTCGCGCTCGGCACGGCCTACGACATCTCGATCGTGAGTCAGCCGACCTCGCCCTGGCAGACCTGCAAGATCCTCCACGGCACGGGCGTGATCGAACAGCCCGGTCAGACGATCGCGATCACGGTGACCTGCAAGACCGACACGTTCGGCGTCGCGGGCTCGGTCACAGGCCTCGCCGGTGAAGGCCTCGTGCTCCAGAACAATGGCGGCGACGACGTCGAGGTTACCGCCGACGGCACGTTCCGGTTCGCGACGCCGGTCGCGAGCGGCGAGTCGTTCGCGGTCTCCGTCAAGGCGCAGCCGACCAGCCGCTGGCAGAGCTGCTCGGTCGCCGGCGGCACGGGCACGATCGGCGGCGACGACGTGAAGAGCGTCGTCGTCAACTGCGCGACCGACCGGTTCGTGGTCGGCGGCACGGTCTCGGGCCTGAAGGGGACCCTCGTGCTCGCGAACAACGACGGCGATCCGCTCGCGGTCACGGCGAACGGCGCGTTCGCGTTCCCGACGACGGTCGCGAGCGGCGACACGTATGACGTGACGGTCGCGACGCAGCCGGGCGTCCCGAGCCAGACCTGCGTCGTCACGCAGGGCACGGGGGCGGTCGCCGACGAGGCGATCGCGAGCGTCCATGTCGACTGCACGACGAACACGTTCGCGGTCGGCGGCACGGTCACCGGCCTCGCCGGCACCGGCCTCGTCCTCCAGAACAACCATGGTGACGATCTGCTCGTCACCGACAACGGCACGTTCGAGTTCCCGGCGGAGATCGAGAGCGGCGCGGCGTTCGGCGTCACCGTCCTCGATCAACCGACCGGTCTGTCGCAGACCTGCGAGGTCACCGGCGGAGGCGGCGTCGTCGGCGCGGGCGCGGTGACGACGGTGACCGTGAACTGCGAGACGAACACCTATGCGATCGGCGGCACGATCAGCGGCCTCGCCGGTGGCATGGTCAAGCTGCAGAACAACGCGGGCGACGAGATCCGCCTGATGAGCAACGGCACATTCGCGTTCCCGGTGACCGTCGAGAGCGGCGGTTCGTACGACGTGACGGTCTCCGGTAACCCGACGAGCCCGTCGCAGACCTGCACGGTGGTCGCGGGCGGCGCGGGCATGGTCATCGACGCGCCGATCACCACCGTTCAGATCGCATGCACGGTGAACACGTTCCCGGTCGGCGGCACCGTCTCGGGCCTCGCGCCCGGCAACACCGTCGTGCTTCGCAATAGCGGCGGCGCGGACCTCCCGCTGACCACGAATGGTCCGTTCTCGTTCCCGCTCGAAGTCGCGAGCACCAACAGCTACGACGTCGTCGTCGTGACGTCGCCCGACGCGCCGATCGCGCAGGACTGCACGGTCTCCAACGGCAGCGGCATCGTGGGCGGCGAGGTCGTCGCCGACGTGCTCGTTACCTGCACGACGAAGTCGTTCACGGTCGGCGGCGCGGTCACAGGGCTCCTTCCCGAGACCTCGGTCGTCCTCACGGACGGCACAGAGGACATCACGGTGACGGAAGACGGCACGTTCACGTTCGCGGCCCTGGTCGCGAGCGGCGCGCCGTACAGCGTGACCGTGAAGACGCAGCCAGCCGGCGAAATCTGCAAGGTCGCGAACGGCAGCGCCAGCATGGGCAGCGGCCCCGTCACCCTCGCCGTCACCTGCGGTCAGGCGATCACGCGCTGGAGCGAAGGCACCGAGCAGTGGCCGGATTCGGCGTGCAACCCGACCAACAGCTTCGGCGGCTGCAACTCGAACTCGCAGGCAGACGCGGACGCGTGGGCGACGATCGTGTGCCAGAAGAACGGCTACTCGTCGGGCGTGTGGACCGGCAACAAGGCGGGCGGCTGTAACGGCGAGGTCAGCATGTACTACTCGTGCTCCAGCGGCATCCCTGGCTTCCCCGGCGGCGGCACGCCGACGTGCACGGTGCGCTACGAGTACACGTGCTACCCGTCCGATCAGACGAAGGTCGAGTTCACCTGCTACCCGTGAGCTAGACCATGCCGCGCGCTCGAAACCAGTCGAGCGCGTCGCTGATCGCGGGCGCGAGCGGGCCGTACGAGTAGCCGAGCTCGCGCGACGCCTTGTTCGAGGCGAACCGGAACTTGTTCGTGAACGCGTAACGGATCTGGATCGAGTTGACGAGCGGATCCTTGCCGCGCGCCTCGATGAAGTCCCCGACGCGACCCATCATGCGCGCCGCGATGTACGGCACGCCGAAGCGCGGTGGCTTCACGCCGGCGACCTTCGCGATCTCCTCGAACAGCGCCTTGTACGTCATGTCGTGGCCGCCGAGGATGTAGCGCTCGCCGCGCTTGCCGCGCTTCCACGCCTGGATCATGCCGCGCGCGACATCGCGAACGTCGACGAAGTTGTTGTAGCCGGGCGTCCAGCCGGGCACCTTGCGATGCGCGACCTGGACGATCAGCTTTCCCGAGCTCGGCCGCGCGTCGCGGGGACCAAGCATGTACGTCGGGTTGACGATCACCGCATCGAGCCGGCCGACGTTCTCGCGGACCTTGTCCTCCGCCTGGTGCTTCGTGATCGCGTACGCGTCGAGGAGACCCTCGCGATCGAAGTTCCACTCGGCGCTCTCGTCGCACGGCACGCCGTTGGTTGTCAGTCCGATCGCGACGACCGACGACGTGTGGACGAGGCGAGGGACCTTCGCGGCGATGCACGCCTCGATCACGTTCTCGGTGCCGACGACGTTCGCGTCGTGGAGGTCCTTCGTGATCTCCTTCTTGACGCTGACCGCCGCCGCGCAGTGGAACACCGCCTCGACGCCGGCGAACGCCTTCGTCAGCGACTCGCGCGATGCCAGGTCGCCATCGCGCCACTCGATCGGCAGATCGTCGAGGTGCGCGACCTTCGTACCTGCACGCCTCGTCGCGACGATCTTGTGACCGGCGGCGACGAGCTCCGCCGCGAGGTTGCCACCGAGGAGACCGCTCGCACCCGTGATCGCGACAACGCTCATGCGCCGACGTTACACGGTCGCATCGTCGTGTTTCGCGACGGCCATGCCGGATTCTCCGACGGAGCGGCATTCAACTGCGGCGGAGCTTGGCAAACGCTGGCTGGCAAGGCCGTTGCTCGAGAGACCTCTCGCCGCCCGTCGCGGTGAAGGTCACATATGCGCACTACCTCGTTCGTCTCGTTCGCCTCGCTCGTTTGGCTCTCGCTCGGCGCATCGGTCGCGCGCGCCGATGCACCGGGTGTCTACGCCGAGTCGCTGCCTCCCGAGCGCGTCGGCCTCGAGCTCGGCGTCGGTCTCCAGGGCGGCAGGATCTTCTGCGAAGGTCAGATGGGGCAGTGCGACGGCTTCACCGAGGCCGGCGGCGGCAACGTCAGCGCCGCGTACTTTCTGAGCCCGACGCTCGGCATCGCGGTCGACCTCTGGGCGATGGCTCATACCGACGACGGCTTCACGTTCGCGCACTACGTGAACACCGTCGCGCTGAAGTGGCGGCCCATGCCGATCCTGACGCTCACCGCCGGCATCGGCGAGGCCCATGCGTCTCTCGACTACGACGGTGTCGCGCAGTTCGGCGTGCGCAGCGACGACGCCTTCGCGATCCTGGGCGCGGCATCGCTCGACCTGATCCGCGGCAACCGGTGGGCGCTGTCGGTCGAGGCGAGGTTCGGCAACGGCTTCTACGGTGACGACGACAACGACGGGATGGCCGATGTCGTCGGCCGAAGCGTCGGCGTTGGCGCCGGCCTGTCGATCTTCGGCTTCTAGCGGCCACTCGGCCGGCCACCGGACAGCCGGCCGGCAGCCGGACAAGCCAGATCGAAGCCAGTGATCTCGGTAACTTGACGCGGATCGATGCTTGCTAAGTGCGCGGACATGCTTCGCGTCGCCTCGCTGATTCGTCCGACCACCGGCCGCATCGCCCGTCTCGTCGGTCCGGTTGCCGTCCTGGGTGCCCTGTCGCTTGGCGCCTGTACGGACGTCGAGGTCGAGGACGGCGAGAACGACGCGTTCGGCAGCGGCAAGGCGGACGGCGGGATCGAGGAAGGCTCGCCCGAGGCCATCGGCGTGCTCCGCCTCGTGAACGATCCGGCGGAGACCGCGGCGTCGCTGAAGGCGGGCGCCGGGATCACGTCGCGCGTCTCCGGCAACATCGTCAAGCATCGCGACGGTGCAGACGGCGCCTCGGGCACCGCCGACGACGACAGGTTCGACACGCTCGCCGAGCTCGACGCGATTCCGTACGTCGGCCCGGCGACGCTGAACGCGCTGATCGAGCTCGCGCGCGACAAGGGCTACGTCGGCGGCACGGCGAAGCTCGACGTGTTCTTCTCGCCGGTCGCGAGCGTCAACGACTCGCATATGTCCCGCATCGCGACGCTCATCAAGAGCGCGAAGCACAACGTCGACGTCGCGATCTACAGCTACTCGAATTCGCAGATCGCGGCGGCGCTCGCCGATCGCGCCGCCCACGGCGTGAAGATCCGCTTCATCTTCGACACCGCGGCCGAGGACCGCAAGCTGACCGACAACGCCGCGCGCGCCGCGACCAAGTCGGGACAGATCGAGAGCGCGGGCGTCGACGTCCGCTACGTCAACCAGACGATGCACCACAAGTTCGTCCTGATCGACGGACCCCGCGACGCGCGCGATCTCGTCACGAGCGCGAAGCTCGTGTTCGGCAGCGCGAACTGGTCGGCGAGCGCGGCGACGGACTTCGACGAGAACACGGTGTTCGTCGAGGGCAGCCCCGAGCTCGTCGCGTCGTTCCAGCACGAGTTCGACGCGCTGTGGAAGGGCTCGCGCGAGTTCGCCGGCTCGGCGCCGTCGCAGGGTCAGAGCACCGCGAACATCCTGCCGGGTGATGTCGCCGACCAGGAGGGCATCGAGGCGCTGTTCACGTCGGCGAACTTCTCGCCGACCGGCACCGACGGCACCACCTGGCGCGTCGACCGGACCAAGACGACGATGACCGACGCCTACAACGCGGCGATCGATCGCGCGACGACGTCGATCAAGGTCGCGACGACCCACATGCGGCTGCGCCCGTTCGCCGAGAAGCTGATCGCGAAGAAGCAGGCGAATCCGACCGTCTCGATCCAGGTCTACCTCGACCAGCAGGAGTACATCTCGCCATCCGCGCACAGCACGCAGAACACGGAGCTCGCCGAGTGTCTCGGCGGCGCGACGACGTCGACGGCCGAGCGCAACTGCCGCTACAACGATTACCTGTTCTCGAAGCTGCTGGTCGAAGCGGGCATCGACGTCCGGTTCAAGAGCTACGCGTACCGCTGGGACCACAGCTACGCCGACCAGATGCACTCGAAGTACATGGTCGTCGACGGCAAGGAGCTGATCACCGGCAGCTTCAACCACTCGATGAACTCCGAGCAGGCGACGTTCGAGAGCGCGATGCACGTGTGGGGCGCGAGCTACGCGGCGTTCGTCGGCAAGTACACCGCGAACTTCGACAAGATCTGGGACACGAACCGGGACGCGCTCGCGGGCCTGCGCACGAAGATCGGCAACGACGCGGTCATCCCGCTCGTGTTCGAGCCGATGGCCCTCACGTACCAGGAGCTCGGCGATCTCCGCGCGCTGATCCGCACGAACTGCACGGCCGCAGACTCGGCGGAGTTCCGCGCGAGCCCCGCCGCGCACAGGTTCTGCAACCGCTAGAGCAGCTCGCCGGCGCGGCGGCGCAACACGGCGAGGATCGACGGAATCGGCGCGGGGCTCTCGAGCCCGGGCAGCTCTGCCGACGCCTGCGTGACGAGCTCGAAGCCCGACAGGAGCGAGACGAACCGCTCGGCGGACCAGCCGGTCGTCGCGCCGGCGACGCCGTCGCGGTGCGCCTTCACGATCAGGATGCTGCCCGGCGACGTCAGGCGGTGCATCGAGATCGCCCACGCGTGGAGGCGCGACGCCGGCAGCACGTGCAGGCTCGCGCGATCGACGATCACGCGGAACGTGCCGGCGAGCGAGCTCGCGCAGATGTCGTCGCGGACCCAGACGATGTCGGTGTCGGCGGCATCGCGGCTCGCGACCCCGAGCGCGGCCTCCGAGATGTCGGTCGCGACGACGCGATATCCCCGCTGCGCGGCGTGGCGTGCGATCTGGCCGAGCCCGCAGCCGACGTCGAGGAGCCGGCCGGGCGGCGGAGCGTGGTGAGCGAGCGCGGCGGCGATGTCGTCGTCGACGCGGTCCTTCACCCACGGCAACAGCTTGGCGTCGCGGCGATACACGCCGTCCCACAGCGTCGTCGGTGCGGCCGGATCGACGTCGCGCCGCTTCAGGAGGCCGGCAGTGCGGAGCGCATCGATCGTCGCGGCGACCTCGCCCGGTGCGGGCGCGGCGCCTGCGAGCGTCGTGCGCACGGCCGGCGCCTCGGCGACCTCCTGTGACGGCACGCCGGAGACGAACGTGAACCCGTCGGCGCGCAGCTCCTCGAGGTTGCGCTGGACCGCGACGGCAAGGGCCATGTCGACGTTCATCGACGGCACGACGACGACCGGCGCACGCGTCGTCAGCGCGATCGCCGAGCCGAGCTCCGAGAAGTCGCCTGCGGCGAGGCGAGACAGCATCGTCGCGCTCGCCGGATAGAACACGACGAGCTCGGCCCAGTGCGCGAGCGCGACGTGCGGGACCGGCACGTGCGGCGCGGTCGGCCACATCGACGTCTTCACCTCGCGCTGGACGATGGCGCCGAGCGCGTCGATCGCGACGAACCGCGTCGCGGCGTGGGTCAGCACGACCTCGACGGTGTAGCCGCGGCGCTGCAGTGCGATCACGAATGCGGGCGCGCCGGTCGCTGCGATCGCGCCGGAGACGACGACGACGACATTCGCGCCGCGGCCCGAAGGAATCGCGTGCTCGTCGCGCTCGCGCGTCAGCGCACCGACCTCGGCGAGCAGCGCGACGAGCTGGCGCACGACCGCGGCGCGATCGCCGAGCGGTCCCGCGATCACCTCGAGGTGGCGCAGCAACTCGCGCTCGTTGCGAGGCCGCGCGAAGAACGCGATCACCTCGCGGGCGAGCTCGGCGCTCTCACCGCTCAGCTTGCGAACCGTGCCGTCGCGCGCGACGAGCAGGATGTCCTCATCGATCTCGACGACCGCGGCTCGCTGCGACCGTACCCAGCGCTGGCTCCCGTCGTCGCTCACGTCCGTCACATACCACGCAGGATCAGCGGCGGGCTCGTCGCCTCGCTCTCGCCTCGCTTCGCGCTGGCAGCCCGACCGGGCCGCTACGGCTCATCACGTTACGGGCGTATCCGGCATGGCATCGACCTGCGCATCCGCCGGTAGCTCGCTGTCGACCTCCGCGTCGACTGCAGCATCGATGCGGGCCATGCCCGACGAGCTTGCATCGACCGGCTCGGGGGAACCGTTGTCGCAGCCACCGGCGCTGATCGTGACGGTCGCCGACGTACCGACGATCGCCACGGCGAGCGCCGCGGGGATCCGCAGGCGAGGTCGCCTGCCGCGGGCGTCGTCATTCGAAGCCATGATCCGGTATGGCCCGCGGTCTGGGCGACAGCATCTGTGCATGGCCGCGTGCACGCGTGCGCCGTTGTCCCTCGGCACGGAGGGGCGCCTCACCTCCGTGAAGCTCTCGCGACCCGACCGGGCCGCATCGCGTTCATCAAATGATCGGCGTGTCGGGCGTGCTATCGGTGCCCGCGTCGACGCGCGGTCCGTCGTCGCCGCAACCGGTGCTCGTCGTCGTGATCGCCGTCGCCGCCGAGACGATGCCGACGGCCAGCGCGATCGGAACGATCACCTGCCGTGCCTTCACCCGACGGCGCGTCTTCTGCACGAGCCGTAGCGTAAACCGATCACGCGGCCTGCTGCAGCAGCTCGGCGGTATAGCCGCCGGTCAGGCGCGGAACCTCGGGCAGGCCGAGCAAGCGGCGCACCTCGGTCAGCGGCGTCGACCAGTGGTCCTCCCACGGGAACAGCACGAGCGGCTGCGCGGTGAGGCCGCGCCGGTACAGCGCACGCGCGTCGCGGAACACGTCGCGCGTGAAGCGCAGGGTCCGCAGCGTTCCGAGCGCCGCGAGGATCGCCGAGCTCGGCGCCTTCACCTGCGCGAACGTGAACGCCTGCAGCGCGATCTCGCCGGCAGGGTCGGTCTCGCAGTGCGTGACGACGTGCCAGAGGTCATGCGTCTGGCGCATGCGCTGGATGACGTAGGCGACGCGCTCGTCGTGGACGTCGTCGGGCGAGCCGTCGAACACGTCGGGCGTCAGGCCGTGGGCCTTCATGAATTTCGCATACGCGTGACCGAGCGTGCCCTCGGGCAGCTGCTCGAGCGCGTCGAGATCGACGGTCTTCGAGTCGAGCGTTCGCTTCTCGGCGAATAGCCGCGCGCCGCGTGGATCATCGTAGAAGTAGTTCAACCGATCGCTGCGGTGACGACCCGCGTTCGCCAGGTTCGAGAACACGAGCACCTGGTCGGTCTCCTCGGGGTTGGCCATCACGCGGGCGAGCGCGCGCAGGGCGCGGGACCAGCGGACGACCGGGGGAAGATCGGCGACATCGACGGTGGTGGGATGAGTCGTGGGCTTCATGGGATAGCGACCTTTCGCTATTGTCACATTGATAATAGGACCGATGCGTTTATTGTCAACGTGCAAATAATCTGCGATACTCCCGCTTGCAATGGCGCGACAACGCAGGCGAATTCGGGCGGAACGACGTGTCGAGCGCGTCGAGCGCAGGGCCGCGCGTCTCAAGCCGGAGCGCCGCCGCAGGTCTCCGGAGGTCGCGCGTCAGGAAATCCTGGCCGCCGCCGAGCGGCTGTTCACCAAGCATGGACCCGAGGAGGTCGGCCTCAAGGACATCGGCCGCGAGGCTGGCGTCAGCCACGCGCTCATCACCCACTACTTCGGCACGTACGTCGGGCTCTGCGAGTCCGTGCTCCAGCGTCGCCTGATGGCGGTGCGCGAGATCGCGACCGCGCGCCTGCGCGAGGCCGGCGTCCTGTCCCGTCCCGACGAGCTACTCGCGATCCTGTTCCGGACGCTCGAGGATCCCGTCCACCTCCGCCTCATGAAGTGGCTCATGGCCAACGAGAAGGAGGAGTCGGCGATGAACGCGTTCGCGCTGCAGGAGCAGGGCATCCAGGCGATCGCGATGCAGGTCGCGGGCGCGCTGACGCCGCAGCCGTCGAAGCCTCTCGTCGACACGCTCTCGCTCGCGCTCGTCACCGCGGTCGCCGCCGCGATCGGCTACTCGCTCACCAAGCACGCGCTCGCCGGCGCGATCGGTCGCGAGCCATCGCCCGAGCTCGACGCCGGTGTCCGCGGCACGCTCGCCGGCATGCTGCAGGCGTACCTGCGCGAGACGATCGGGCTACGCTAACGCCATGTTCTCGCCCGATCGCTATGTCGAGACGATGCGCTTTGCCGCGGCCGCGCACAACGCGCAGAAGGAACCTGGCCACGACCTCCCGTATCTCGTGCACGTCGTGTCGGTCGCGGCCGAGGTGATCGCCGCGCTGCCGACGACCCAGCTCGCCAACCCCGAGCTCGCGGTCACGTGCGCGCTGCTCCACGACACGGTCGAGGACACACCGGTCACGCTCGACGAGGTCCGCGCCAGGTACGGCGACGCGGTCGCGGCGGGAGTCGCGGCGCTCACGAAGAACACGTCGCTCCCGAAGCCCGAGCAGATGCCAGACAGCCTGCGCCGCATCCGCGAGCAGCCGCCGGAGATCGCGGTCGTGAAGCTCGCCGACCGCATCACGAATCTCTCCGCACCGCCGCACTACTGGTCGAAGGAGAAGTGCGCGGCGTACCGCCTCGAGGCGATCACGATTGCCGATGCGCTCGGCTACGCGAGTGCGACCCTCGATGCACGCCTGCGCGCCAAGATCGAGGCCTATCGCGCGTTCTGCTAGCGGGGCTGGCAAAGCCCAGAGCCTGCGATACCCTCGAGGAATGCGTCGATTCGACGAAATCCCCGGGTGGCGGTACGTCGTATACGCTCTGCTCGCGCTGGCGCTGATCTTCATCCTGCGCTGGGTCGATGAAGAGGACGAGGGCGATGCCGAGTCCGTCCGGGAGCCGCTCGTCGGTATCCACGTCAAGTACAAGCCCGGCATGGTGCAGAACATGACCGCGGTCGACGGCACGCTGCCGCGCCGCCTGTTCTCCCGCATCCACGCAACGACGGCCGCATACGACGATCCGCGCGACCGCTGGTTCATCGTCGAGGTCGCCACGTCGCGCGTTGCCGAGACGCTCCAGACGCTCGTGCTCGATCCTTCGATCGAGCAGGCATTCGTGCCGCCGCCCGACGTCCTCGCGACCGAGCTGTCGCCGACGCGCTCGCTCGTCGACGTTGCCGCGGATGACGGCGAAGCATGCCCGATCACGACGCCGTCGTTCGAGTCGCACCAGGGTTACCTCGGTCCCGCGCCGTTCGGCATCGACGCCCCCGCGGCGTGGCGGCGTGGCGCGCTGGGGCAGGGCGTGTGGTTCGCCGATATCGAGGGCGGCTGGAACGCCAAGCACGAAGATCTGCACGGCGAGCGCATCACGCATGCCGGCGGCAAGCCCGTCTCCAGCCCCGGCTGGCGCGAGCACGGCACCGCCGTCCTCGGCGAGGTCGTCGGTCGCGACAACGGACGCGGTGTCGTCGGCATCGCGCCGGAAGTCGAGCGCATCTTCACGTCGTCGATCGGCGGCACCAACGTCGCCGACGCGATCGATGTCGCCGCCGAGTCGATGCGCGCAGGCGATGTCCTCCTGATCGAGCTCCAGCGCACCGGTCCGCGCGGCTCGTTCCTCCCCGTCGAGTACTGGGATGACAACTACGATGCGATCGCAGCTGCCACCGCGCGCGGCGTCATCGTCATCGAGGCCGCGGGCAACGGTGGCGAGAACCTCGACCATCCCGCCTACAAGGGCAAGCTCTCGCGTACGAGGCGCGACTCGGGCGCAATCATGGTCGGCGCAGGTGGCCCGCCGCGCGACGGATTCCGCGACCGCGAGCGCCTCGACTTCTCGAACTACGGCAGCCGCGTCGACGTCCAGGGCTGGGGCCGCATGGTCGCGACGCTCGACTACGGCGACCTCCAGCGCTGTGCGGAGGCCGACCGCCACTACACCGGTCGGTTCTCGGGCACCTCGAGCGCATCGCCGATCGTCGCGGGCGCCGCGATCCTCCTCGAGAGCTACGCCAGGTCGCGCGGCAAGCTGCTCGGTCCCGCCGAGGTCCGCGACATCCTGCGCGCGAGTGGCTCGCCGCAAACCGGCGCCAATCGCGAGCGCGAGCCGATCGGTCCGCGTCCCGATCTCGCCTCGGCCCTCAGCAGCATCGCGCGCTGATGCGCCTCCTGATCGCATGTGCCGGCGTCGCGCTCGTCGCCACGCCGACCGCCAGCGCCCAGAGTCGCGGTGACCTCGATCTCGAGGCGAGCGCGGGCCCGTCGCGCACGTGGTTCGATCTGCCCACCAACGATGCCCGCACGCAGGCCGCCCTCGCGCTCGGCTTCGGTCTGCGGGCGACGCCCGACCTCGCACTCTCGCTGCGCGGCACCGTCGACATCGGCGAAGGGCCGACGACGACGACCGCGCTCGGCGTCCAGGCGCGCTACGACCGCGGCCGCTACTTTGTCGGTGCCGGCCCCGCGATCGCCCGCGTCCGCGGTCCCGCCGACGAGTCGCGCTCGTTCGAGTCGATGCCGCCGTCGATCAACGCGCTCGCCGTCATGCTCGATCTGCGCGCCGGCGTCCGCGTCTCGCACGCCTACTTCGCGCTCGAGCTGAAGCCGCTGTTCGTGTTCTCGGACATCGCGGTCGACGCCTCAGCCGACCTCGATCTCGCATTCGGCGCGAGTGTCGCCGTCGGCGTCTCCTACTGAGCTCCAGCTCGTGCTCTATGCCTGGTAGAGCCAGACGCGGAGCAGCGAGAGGAGCTGGTCGGCGTCGACCGGCTTCGTGATGTAGTCGCTCGCGCCGGCCTCGAGGCACTTCTCGCGGTCGCCCTTCATCGCCTTCGCGGTGAGTGCGATCACGGGCAGCTCCCTCCACTCGTTGCGCTCGCGGATACGACGGAGGGCTTCGTAGCCATCCATCTCCGGCATCATGATGTCCATGAGGACGACATCGATGCTCGGGTTCTCCTCGAGCTTGGCGAGTGCGCGCTTGCCGTTCTCGGCGTAGAGCACGTTCATCTTGTGACCCTCGAGCAGTGACGTGAGGGCGAAGATGTTGCGCAGGTCATCGTCGACGACGAGCACGGTCCGCTCCGCGAGCTGCGGATCGTTCTTCGCCAGGCGGCGGAGGACGCGCTGCTTGCGCTCGGGGAGGTTGGCTTCCACGCGGTGGAGGAAGAGAGCGGTCTCGTCGAGGAGACGCTCCATCGTGGTGACGTCCTTGATGATGACGGTCTGCGCGAGGCCGTGCAGACGCTGGCGGTCCTCGTCGGTGAGCTCGCGGCCCGTGTAGACGATGACCGGCAGGCGACGGTGCTGCGGGTCGGCCTTGATGCGCTCGATCAGGTCGAAGCCGCTCATCCCCGGCAGGCGGAGGTCGAGCACGACACAATCGTACGGCCGCTGCGACAGGGTCTCGAGCGCGGTCTCGCCGGAGGAGACGGTGGTCGTTTCGACATCACCATCGCCGATGAGATCGCTGATCGCCTGCGACTGGATCGGGTCGTCCTCGACGACGAGCAGCTGCTTGACGCGCTTCTCGACGAACTCGCGGACGGACTCGAGGCCCGCCTTGAGGTCCTCGGTGGAGACCGGCTTCATCTGGAAGCCGTGCGCACCGCTCTTGAGGCTGCGCCGTTCCTCGTCGAGCCCCGACACGATGTGAACGGGGATGTGACGAGTGGCGGCGTCGTGCTTCAGGCGGTCGAGGAGCACCCAACCGTCGAGGTCGGGCAGGCGGAGGTCGAGCGTGATCGCGTCGGGCTTGATCGAACGCGCGAGCTCGAGGGCAGAGTGGCCGTTCATCGCGACGACACCCTTGAAGCCCGACGCGCGGGCCATCTCGAGCATCGTCATCGCGAACGACAGCTCGTCCTCGACGATCAGGAGGACGCGATCGCCTGGCTCCAGGCTCTCGTAGTCATCCGGGATCGCACGGGTGAGCGTGCTCGGCGTGGTGAGCTCCACCGGTTGCGGCTCGTCGGGCTGCGACTTCGGAATCGTGCCCGGCTCCGGCACGGTGAGGTCGATGACCTGGACCGGCAGGTTGGCCTGCGGCAGCAGCGAGCCGCCCGTCGCGCGGGTCGCACGCGTGTCGCGCTGCTTGTAGTGGGTCGGCAGGTAGAGCGTGAACGTCGAGCCCTGACCGACGACACTGTCGACGCGGAGGTCGCCACCGAGCAGGCCGGCGATCTCGCGAGAGATCGCGAGACCGAGGCCGGTGCCACCGTACTTGCGGCTGGTGGAACCGTCGGCTTGCTGGAACGCCTCGAAGATCAGGCGCTGCTTGTCCTGCGGGATGCCGATACCGGTATCGGCAACCGAGAACGCGATGACGTCCGCACCCGAGCGCGTGATGCGCAGCTTGACGCGGCCGCGCTCGGTGAACTTGATCGCGTTCGACAGGAGGTTGCGGAGCACCTGGCGGAGCCGCATGTCGTCCGTCTCGATCGAGCCGGGCAGGTGCTCGTCGACCTCGACGTTGAACTGCAGGCCCTTCTCCTCGGCGACCTGGCGGAACGTCTGGTCGACGTAGTCGCGCAGGTTCGCGAACCGGACCGCACCGATCTCGACCGCCATCGTTCCGGACTCGATCTTCGCGAGATCGAGAATCTCGTTGATGAGGGTCATGAGGTCAGTACCCGCCTGGCGGATCGTCTCCGCGTAGCGGATCTGCTTGTCGGTCAGGTTCTGCTCGGCGTTGTCGGCCAGCTGACGCGACAGGATGAGCAGCGAGTTGAGCGGCGTGCGCAGCTCGTGCGACATGTTCGCGAGGAACTGGCTCTTGTACTTGGACGTGAGGGCGAGCTGCTCCGCCTTCTCCTCGAGCTCCTGACGAGCGAGCTCGACCTGACGGTTCTTCTTCTCGACCTCTGCCTTCTGCTCGGTGAGCTGGTGCGCCTTCTCCTCGAGCTCCTCGTTCGTCTGCTGCAGCTCGTCC
>JABFXX010000242.1 GCA_013368795.1 Kofleriaceae bacterium | reverse complement strand
TCTGGCTCGTCGACGCCGGTGGCAACGCGAGTGCGCGAACGCTCGCCGCCGCCTCGGCACCGGGCACGGCGATCGCGCGGACGCTCGCGGTCTACGGTCACGCGTCGATCGACCGCGCGATCCTCTCGCACCCACATCCGGATCACTACCTCGGCCTCGCCGCGCTCGACGTCCCGATCCGGCAGCTGTGGTTCGCCGACGAGCTCGCCGCGGCGCCCGAGCGCGGCGGCCGGATCCCGAGCTTCGCCACCGTCGCCGCCGCGCTCGCCGCACGCGGCACGCGGCTCGTGCGGCCGTCGCTCGGCACGACACGCACCGCCGATGGCGTCGAGCTCGAGGTATGGGCCCCGCGCTATGTCGCGACCGACGGCGCGGCTCCCGTCCTCGCACCCGATCCGGTCCGCGGCGTGAACGACAACTCCCTCGTCGTCGCGATTCACTACGCCGGCCGGACCGTCCTGTTCGCCGGCGACCTCGAGGCCGAGGGCGAGGAGGTCCTCGTCGAGGCCGGCCTCCCGCCAGCCGATGTCGTGAAGGTCGCCCACCACGGGAGCCCGACGTCGTCGTCGGAAATGTTCGTCGCCGCGACCCACCCGACGCTCGCGGTGATCTCGTGCGGCGTCGCGAACGCGTTTGGCTTCCCCTCGCCCGCCGTCGTCGACCGCTGGCACGCCGCCGGCGCCCGCGTCGCCCGCACGGATCGGGACGGCGCGATCACCGTGACGATCGCGGCCGACGGCGAGCTCTCCGTCGAGCACTTCGCACCCTGAGCGCGTGAGGTCCGCGGGACTTCACATCCTGCGACGACTCGCGCGAACGGCGATGACATGCGCCAGCGCGCGCCGCCCTTCTGCCGTCGGCTCCGCTGCGAGCGCGGCGTTCAAGTCCGGATCGAGCGCCGTCCAGCCGAGAAGCAGCGCCGCCGCCGCGGCCGACATGCGCACTTCGAGGCGAGCGCTCGCGAGTGCGCCGGCGACGACATCGAGAGTCTCCTGATCGAACGAGCCGTTCACGGCGAGCGCGAGATGCTGCAGGACCGCAGGTACCTCCTCCGGCTCGCGCGCGACACGGCGCAGCTCCTCCACCGAAACGACGGGCAACATCACCGCCAGGTTCTTCCAGACCCGCTGCCGCTGTTGCGGCGCTCCGCCGGCGATGCGGAGATAGCGGCCCGGCATCGCGACGTCGTCCACCAGGGTCACCGTGACGCCCCCGTCCGTTTGCTCGCGCCAGTGATGCTCGGTGAAGGTGTCGTCGCGGCGCGCGGAGTGATCGTACAGGAACACGCTCCGCAGGATCACGACCATCGCCTCGACGGACTCGTTCACGGCCGGGATCAACGTCGCGTCGTCCGGGGCGCTCCGCAGCACCAGGAAGTACTCGTCCATCACGGGCGGCGCATTGTCGGCAGCGCGGCGACGCTGTCCAGACCGGGCGCCGCACGATCGCCCGATAGCGACCTCTCCGTCGAGCACTTCGCACCCTGAGCGCGTGACTTGCCCCTCGGCCGTGGTGGATAATTCGTGGCGGTGGCCAGTCCCGCACTCGATCGCGAGGCCGTCGATCAAGCCGTGAGCCGCGGTAGCGAGCTGCTCAAGCAGGGCAAGCTCGACGAGGCGCAGAAGTCCTTTCGTGCGGCGCTGCTGCTCGACGGCGAGAACCCTCGCGTGCTCGCGCTGCTCGGCCTCACCCATTTCCGTGCCGGCCAGTTCGGCCAGGCCCGCCCGATCTACGAAGAGCTCGTGGAGCGCGCGCCGACCGACGCGTCGCACCGCCTGAACCTCGGGCTCGTCTACCTCAAGCTCGGCGAGTCCGACAAAGCGATCGGCTCGCTCGAAGCCAGCCGCGCACTCGATCCGAGCCAGGGTCGCGCGGTCAGCTACCTCGGCCTGGCCTACGCGCGCGCCGGCCGCTACGCCGAGGCGTATCGCTCCTTCCTGCTCGCCGGTCAGACCGAGCTCGCGAACGAGATCGAGATCAACCTGACGCCCGCCGAGCGCGATGGCATCCACGCCCAGCTCCAGCGCTCCGGGGTCGAGCCCAGCACGAGGCCGACGCCTCCCCCGCCGCCTTCGACCACATCGCGCAGCGAGCACTCGATCTCCGGGTTCGTGATCGAGCGCCCCGAGAACATCTCGGCGCGGTCGACGCCGCCCACCGGCGTCCCGACGCGCCCGACGCCGCCGCCCGCGCCCCAGCCCAGGCGCCCGGCGATGGAGGAATCCGCGGTCGCGATCGTGATCGATCGCCCGCCGGTGCAGTCGCAGGTCGCGATCCCGATCCCTCGCCCGAGCGAGCCCGACATCCGCGAGATGGAGGGCGATCCGGGCGCACCGATCACGCCGGCGACCGAGATCCAGGCACCGCGCGTCAGCGACTCGCTGCAGTTCGTGCTGCCGCGCGAGGAGGCGGTCCCCGAGCCCGCCGAGGGCCAGTCGATGATCTCGCGCGCCGTCGAGATCGCGTCGCCCGCCGCCGCCCCGCCGGGCATGCGCGTCGGCCGTGGCAGCGCGCCGCCGGTCCCGCTCAGCCAGCTCGCGACCGAGCAGTTGCTGCGCCCCGAGGACGGCGACGCGACGTTCGAGATCGCCGCCAACGGCGCGCTGCTCGTCCGCGTCGTCGAGCGCGTGCTCACGCGCCTCGACGGCATCCACGTCACCGGCGGCGAGCTCGAGTTCGAGCCCGCGATGCGCCGGTCGCGCGGCCATCAGACCGAGGACAAGTTCAGCTACGGCGGCACGCAGCTGCACGCGGTGTCGGGCCAGGGCTATCTCGTCGCGATCGCCGGCGAGAAGACGTTCACCGCGGTCAGCCTCGACGACGACATCCTCTACCTGCGCGAGGACATCGTGTTCGCGTTCGAGGCGACGCTGCGCTGGGAGAACGGCAACGTGCCCGGCCTGCGCGGCAAGCTGCCGGTCGTCCAGTTCCGCGGCGACGGCGCGGTCGCGATCCGCACCGGCAAGCCGCTCGTCCGCGTGAAGCTGCCGGCGCAAGGCGTGCTGTTCGTCGATGCGACGCGGCTCGCCGGCTGGATCGGCCGCGTGATTCCGCGCGCGGTCGTGCCACCGAAGCACGGCCCGATGGGCGATGTCTGCGTCGAGTGCACGGGCGAAGGCGTCGTGCTCGTCGATCCGGGCGAGGTCGTGCCCGGCTTCGCGAGCGGAGCCGAGCCGGTCGCGCGCGCGACGAAGCCGCCGCCTCCGCCGAAGCCCGCGGAGATCGATCTCGGACTTGGCGACAAGTCCGACGACGAGATCTAGAGCGTGATCGTGATCGTGGACGTCCCCATGATCGTGGCCGTGCACGTGAACGGGACCGCCCCCGTGGGCGTGGCCGACGCCGTGGCCGATCGAGCGTACGAACCAAGCCCATGGCGTTCGCCCGACGAGAGTGCGATTTCTCGGCCCCGCTCGACGCGAATCGCCGGCGGACGATTTCGTTCGGTCGCCC
>JABFXX010000009.1 GCA_013368795.1 Kofleriaceae bacterium | reverse complement strand
GGCGCGATCACGAGCCCGCCGACCATCGTGCGCGGCGGCTGTCGCGGCACGTCGGGCGGCGCCGGCGACGGCAACAACGGTGGCGTAGGCGGCCGCGGCGGTGGTGGAGTGCTACTCGTCGCGGGCACGTCGATCACGAACGCCGGATCGATCCGCGCGTCGGGCATGGGCGGCTACGCCGGCACCACGCTGGCGGGTGGCGGCGGTGGCGGCGCGGGCGGCTTCATCGGTCTCGACGCGCCGGTGATCACGAACACCGGCGCCATCTACTCGAATGGCGGCGGCGGCGGCGAGGGCGGCAGCCAGAGCAGCGGCGGCGGCCAGGGCGGGTCGGGACTCGATCCCAACGCGCGCGCCCTCGGCGGCAACTTCACCGCGAACGGTGGCAATGGCGGCCTCGGCGGCCAGGGCGCGACCAAAGGCGGCGACCCAGGAGTGACCGCCGCGAACGGCGGCGGTGCCGGCGGCGGCAGCGTCGGTGTGATCCGGATCTTCCAGGCGTCGTCGGTCGGCGGGACCGTCTCGCCGGCACCGATCTGAGGGAGTCGTGTGACTCCGCGCGGCGTGTACGTCGTCTTTCAGCGCATCGGCGACGACGAGTGGAAGGTGATCGCGGAGGTCCCGCGCCCGCCCGGCCTCCCAGCGAAGCGCGGCCGCGCCGCCGCCATCCGCATCGCGCTCGGCCGCGAGCCCGAGCCAGGCGAATCCTTCGCCGCGCTTCAGCGCAGCGAGTGGCGCAACGCCCAGGACGTCTAAACCTAGAAGTAGAAGCGGAGGCCAAGACCACCGTCGAGGTCGACGGTCGGGTGGTCGTTGTCGTTGTCGATGAACGTCAGCTTGAGCGCGATCTCGAAGTAGAGCTCGAGCGGCGTGCCGCGAAAGCGCAGACCGAGCTCGGCGGGCAGGCGCGCGGCGACGTTGATGTCATCGCCGAAGCGGCCGTGATCGTCGTCGAAGATCGCCGCGCCGATGCCGAGGCGAAGCGGCACGAGAACGCTGCGGCCGCGGCCGACGACCGGCGTGACGAGATACGTGATGTGACCGTAGCCACCGTGGTCGATGTCGCCGCAGCAGTGGCTGTACCAGCCGACGAGGAGGTCGAGTGCGGTCTTGTGCGAGAGGTCGAGCTTGACGTCGAGGCCGGTCGGCTCACCGAGGAACGCGCCGATGCCGACCTCCGCCCGCGCCGTCGTCGGAACTGAAACGAAAGCGAGCATTGCGATGATCACGAGCTTGCGCATCTGATGATGCTAACGCGACTTGCCCACCGGCCGCGCGACCTGTATCCGCGCTCACGTCAGCGACGTTGCGAGACGAGGTAGTGCCTCTCCACACCGCGCGTCCACGAGCAACGCCGCGTGTGGGTCACCTCGCGTCGGCCCGCGATTCAAGATCGCGACGGGCACGTTCCGCTCGGCGGCGCGGCGCACGAAGCGATAGCCCGAGAACACGGTGAGCGACGAGCCGACGACGAGCAGCAGCTCCGCTTGATCGAACAGCGCGCATGCTGCATCGAGCGTCGCGCGCGGCTCGCTGCCGCCGTAGAACTCGACGTCGGGCATCAGCACGCCGCTGCACGTCGCGCACGCGACGAAGTCGAAGCTGTCGACGAGCTCGTCGGGCAGGTCGACGTCGCCATCGGGCGCGATCGTCGCCATGCGAGCGCGTGCCGGCCAGTTCGGGTTCGCGGCGAGCAGCCGATCCTGCAGCGTCGTGCGCGCGGTCACCTCGCCGCATTGCAGACACCGCACGCGCGCGAGTGCGCCGTGCAGCTCGACGACCTCGCGGCTGCCGGCGGCCGTGTGCAGACCGTCGACGTTCTGCGTGATCAGCCCGACGACGACGCCCGCATGCTCGAGCTGCGCGAGCGCGCGATGACCGTCGTTGGGCTGTGCGGCGGCGAGCCGCGGCCAGCCGAGCAGCGAGCGCGCCCAGTAGCGGCGGCGGTTCGCTTCCTTGTCGACGAACTCGCGGTGCTGGATCGGCGCCCGCGGCCGCGGCGGCGTATCGATGCCGCGATAGTCGGGGATGCCGGACTCGGTGGAACATCCAGCACCCGAGAGCACGACGACGCGTTTTCCGCGCGCGAGCTCCGCCAAGGACGCGACATCCATCGCGCCCTTCTTAGCATCCTCTTACTTCTTCGTCGCGACCGTCGAGTACAGCGGGCCCGACTGCGGAACCGCCTGCTTCTCGGTCACTGCGAACGACTCTGCGTCCGACGGGAACGATCCACCGCGGACCTCCCCAACATACTGGGACACCGCGTCCTTGATCGTCGCACCGAGGTTCGCGAACCGGCGCACGAAGCGCGGCTTGAACGTCTCGTCCATGCCGAGCATGTCGTAGCTGACGAGCACCTGGCCGTCGCAGGCGACGCCGCCGCCGATGCCGATCGTCGGGATCGACAGCGCCTCGGTGATCTCGCGCGCGATGTCCGCGGGGATCGCCTCGAGCACGATCGCGTAGCAGCCGGCCTCCTCGAGTGCGCGCGCATCGGCGAGCAGCTTGTCGCGGCCGCCGGTCTCGCGGCCCTGCACCTTGAAGCCGCCGAGCTGGTGGAAGCTCTGCGGCGTCAGGCCGATGTGGCCCATGACCGGAATGCCCGCGCCGACGAGACGGCGCACGAGGTCGGCGTACTGCGCGCCGCCCTCGAGCTTGACCGAGTGGCAGCCGCCTTCCTTGATGAGGCGGCCCGCGTTCGTCATGCCCTGCTCGATCGAGGACTGATACGACATGAACGGCATGTCGCCGACGACGTGCGCACGCTTGGTGCCACGTACGACGGCACGGCAGTGGTACGCGATCTCCTCGAGCGTGACGGGGAGCGTGGTGTCATGACCCTGCACGACCATGCCGAGCGAATCTCCGACGAGGAGCACGTCGGCTCCGCTTTCGTCGAACAACCGCGCGAACGTTGCATCGTACGCGGTCAGTACGGCGATCTTCTCGCCTCGCTCTTTCATCTGCCGGAGGGTGTGGATGGTGACCTTCTGGGTCTTCATTCCGCCCGACCTTTCTGTTTTTGGTAGCTCGCTACGTCGCGTGTCCCGCGCCGGAACATCCGGCTACGAGCACCTTTCGGCTACTTGCGGGAACCCTAGCACCAACCCGGTCAGATAGGGGAGAGCGAAAAGTTGATACGGACCCGTGCGCTGTCGCCCGTACAGGTGATGGTCGCGTCCTTGCGCCAGCCCGCCTCGAACGGCAGCGTGAGGGTGTCGCTGCAGATGGTGTCGTCGGGCGACAGGTCGTCCTCATCCTTGAGGTTCGCGCGCAGGCGGATCGTCTGGCCGCCCTGGGGAACGACGCTCAAGATACCGTCGGCGACGTTGGGGCCGAACTGGGCGCCCTCGTGGATGACCGCGTAGTTGTTGCTGTCCTTGTTGAAGAGGACGGCGGCGTTGGCGCCCTCGGCGGTGATGTTGCCGTACAGCTCGAGGTCGCTGCCCGCGTCGCCGCCGGCCGAGTCGACGACGATCGAGTTGAGGATGACGCGAACCTTCTGCGAGACGCGCGTGCACGTCTTGAGCTCGTAGTCGGTGGTCTCCGACATGCGCGCCGGCGAGTTGTCCTTCAGGTAGTTCAGCTTGTAGGCGATCGGCGCGCCGGGTGACTCGCGCGAGTAGTTGCCGCCGGCCTTGATGAACTCGATCAGCTTCTCGTAGCTGTCGATCGTCTGCACCGCGGTGCCGGCGTCGCCGCCGAGGATGAACGCGGTGATGTTGCTCTTGCTGATGATGTCCTTGTACGTGACCGAGACCTGACCCGAGACGTCGGCGCCGCCGGAGTACGCGAACTCGAGCGCCGCGCCCATCTCCTCGGCCGAGTACTCGGACTCGAACGTGAACACGACCATGCGGCCGTAGGTGATCGACGAGACGTAGACCGGCGGACGCGTCTCGTCCATGTGGTCCTTCACGTCGGCGAGCGTGACGCCGTCGTGGAACAGCGCGCTCGGCGTCTGCGGCGCGTCGAGATCGACCGTGTAGTATGCCTGCGTGTAGCGCACGAGGTAGTGCGAGCGAATCTGCTGGTTCGAGAAGTTGAACGCGGTCTTGAGGCTCGCGACGCCAAGGCCCCAGCTCGCCTGGACGCCGAGCGCCATGTTGAGCTGCTCCTCGGAGTGAACCTGCTCGATCTCCGAGTAGAGGTTCGCCGGCGTCGAGCCGGTGATCTCGGAATCGAGGATGCCGGCGAGCGCCTCGCGGTACGACGACAGGCTCGGATCCGCGATCGTCGCCTGCTTGCTACCGGCGAGGTTCTCGAGGCTGACCGAGATGGTCTCGGGCTTGCGCGGCAGCACCTGCTGCGTGAACAGGCCGGTCAGCACCGAGTCCGCGCTGACGAGCGCGCCCGGCCACAGCGAGTCCGAGTTCGCGGCGTACGCGACGATGCGATCGTACTGGCGCGTCTCCTTCAGGTTCTCCGTCGTGCACTGGTAGTCGCCGTCGGGCTCGGCCGCGCTCGTCGGGCCCTGGATGACCTGCACGGGGTCGACCGGCAGGTAGGGCAGCGACTGGATGTACGCGTCGATGTCGTCGGCCGCGGGTGCCGTCTCGGCGCCTAGCTCCGTCGTGCAGGCACCGGCGAGACCCGAGAGCAGGGAGGCGAGCGAGAGCCAGGTGGAACGGCGCATGTTGGCGGGATGCAATAGCAAGCAGCCGGCCAGCACGAATTCGGCCGATGTCGCGTACTTGGTCTCGGGCTCGTCGTACCCAGCGGGCTATCCGACCTGGCCAGTCGATCAGCCACTGCGTAAGATTCACTTGGTGAAACCGAGATCTGGCGCGGTGATCGTCGCTGCGATCGCTGCGTGCGGAAGCCACGAGGACCGCCGCGAGAAGGCGGGCAGCGCCCAGCCCGAGACGCGCCACTCGATCGACGTGACGACGAGCGATCGCGCGTACGCGATCCGCGGCGTCGAGCCCGCATGGCCGCGCGGCGAGCTGCAGGTCGGCTATCGCGCCGACACCAAGGCCGCGCCGGTCGTCGCCGAGATCAAGTGCCGCGCCGGCGGCTACAACCTCGTCTACCCGGCGGTCGGAAGCGGCAGCGCGGGCACGCGCCAGACCGCGGTGTTCCGGCCCGCGCCGTTCGACGCGTTCGACGAGCCGTGCGAGGTCGCGTTCTACGCCGGCATCGGTGGCACGCAGATCGCGGCTGCGTGCGTGAAGGCCGGCACGATCAGCGATGGCGTGTGCCCGCAGGGCTCGTTCCCAGCGCCGCCGCGCCAGTCGCGAAACGACGTCGAGCTCGCGAAGGCCTCGCTCGAGCTGCGCGAGTCGACCGCGGTGTTCACGTCGCTGTGGACGGTCGCGGTGCCGCTCGAGGCGGACCGTCACTTCGTCGGCCAGGTGCGCTGCACCGACGAGCAGGGCACGCTCGTCGGCGAGGCGCCGGCGGCGTTCCTCTCGCTCGAGCGCATGCCGGCGGGCACGTCGGTCTACGGTCCGCTCGTGATCCCGCTCGAGCGCACGCCCGCACCGACCGCGCGCTGTCAGCTGCGGATCCTGTCGAGGCCGGCGAGGCCGCCGCTCGACGAGCTCACGCACGGCACGTACTGCGCGACGCCGTCGGGCATCCTGGTCGGCCCCTGCGGCTAGCTCTTCGGGGCTTTCGGCTTCGGCTTCTTTGGTTCTTCTTCGTCGTCGGACGGGGCATTGCCGATCCAGTGCTTCGCGCGGAACCAGAGCAAGATCACGATGACGGTCGCCGCCATCACGCCGAGCGCGAGCGGATAGCCCATCACCCAGCTCAGCTCGGGCATGTGCTTGAAGTTCATGCCGTAGAGGCCGGCGATGAACGTCAGCGGCAGCATCACCGTCGAGATCATCGTCAGCGTCTTCATGATCTCGTTCATGCGGTTCGACTGCACCGTCAGGTACGCCTCGAGCGCGCTCGTCACGACATCGCGGTAGCTCTCGATGAGATCGTTGATGCGGAGGAAGTGATCGTAGACGTCGCGATAGAACGGCATCGTCTCGCGCGGGATCTCCTCGAACTCGCCGCGCGATAACCGGAGGAAGATCTCGCGCTGGTGGACGCTCATCCGGCGCAGGTCCTGGAGGAGCCGCTTGTACTTGAGGATGCGCCTCAGCAGCGGCGGGCCCTTCGGCGTGCCCGCCTTGACGAGCGCCTCGTTCGTCAGCGACTCGAGCTGGCTGTCGAGATCGTCGACGACGGGCAGGTAGCGATCGACGGCGTGATCGAGGATCGAGTGTGCGAGCCACGCCGGTCCTCTGCGGAGCAGCGTGCAGTCGCGCGTGAGCTCCCCGACGACGTCCTTCGTGATCTCGCCGGTCGGGTCGTGCGTGATCACGAACGTCTTGCCGATCAAGACGTCGAGCTCGGCGAGCTCGAGCGAGACGCGCTTGGGACCTTTGATGACGTGGATGATCAGATAGAGGTACGCCCGGTAGTCCTCGAGCTTGGGCTGCGAGCGCTTCTGCCAGATGTCCTCGATCGTCAGCCGGTGAATGTCGAAGACGTTGACGAGGATGTCGTCCGCTTCCTTGCAGGGCGACTCGAGCTCGATCCAGATGTTCTGGCCGCTCTCGATCGCCTTGCGGATCTCGTCCTCGCCGCGGATCTCCCGGATCGTGTCGTTGTCGGCGACGCGTGCGAGCACGGGTTACTTCGCGTGCTTCGCCACGACGGCGATGTATTGCTCCATCGCCGCCTCCTTACCCAGCCCCTTCTTCTTCGCCCACGCGTCGTACTTGGCGCGACCGCGGAGGTCCAGCATGCCGGGACGGTCGCCGGTCACGTCGCCGACGGTGGCCTGCTTGTAGAGCGCATACATCTCGAGCATCACGTCGTTGCCGAGGCCGGTGACCGGCTTGATGCGGGCCTGCGCCTCGGCAAACCGCTGGGCGAGATCGGACATGCGCGAAGGATAGACTCAGATCGGCGCGAGCGACAGATTCACGCGCACGCGCGCGTTCGAGCCGGTCAAGAGAACGGTCACATCCTTGCGCCAGCCCGTCTCGAACGGCGCCGAGACGGTCTCGTCGCCGATGCTGTCGTTGCCGAACACCGGGTCGTGGTCGGTGAGCTTCGCACGCAGGCGGATCGTCTGGCCCGCCTGCGGCTTGACGTCGACGACGGCCTCGGAAATCGGCGAGCTGCCGCCGCCGAACTGTGCGCCCTCGTGGATCGTGATGCGGTTGGCCTCGGTCTTGTTGAGCAGCGTCGCGAGCGATGTGCCGGCGACGGTGACCGTGCCGTACAGCTCGAGGTCGCCGCCGCCGTCGCCGCCGGCCGAGTCGACCGCGATCGAGTTGAGCGTCACCTTGATCTTCTGCGACACGCGCACGCAGTCCTTCACCTCGTAGTCGGTCGTGAACGACATGCGCGCGGGCGAGTTGTCGCGCAGGTAGGCGAGCTTGTACGCGATCGGCGCGCCCGGCGATTCGCGCGAGTAGTTGCCGCCGCTCTTGATGAACGAGATCAGCGCCTCGTAGCTGTCGATCGTCTGGACCGCGGTGCCGGCGTTACCGCCGAGGATGAACGCGGTGATGTTGCTCTGCGAGATGATGTCCTTGTAGGTGACCGAGACGTCGCCCTTGACGTCGACGCCGCCGGAGTACGCGAAGTCGAGCGCGGCGCCGAGCTCCTGCGAGCTGTACGCGGACTCGAACGTGAACACGATCATGCGGCCGTACGTGACCGACGAGACGTACGCGGGCGGGTGCTCCTCGTTCATCTTCGAGGCGACCTCGTCGAGCGTGACGCTCGGCGCGAGCAGCGCGCTCGGCGACGCGGGCGCGTCGAGGTCGACCGTGTAGTACGCCTGCGTGTAGCGAACGACGTAGCGCGAGCGGACGTTGTTGCTGTTCCAGTTGAAGCTCGTCTTGAGGCTGGCGAGGCCCAGTGCCCAGCTCGCCTGGACGCCGAGCGCCATGTTGAGCTGCTGGTCGGAGTGGACCTCTTCGATCTCGGAGTAGATGTTGGCGGGCGTCGAGCCGGTGATCTCGGACGCGAGCACGCCCGACAGCGCGTCGCGATAGGTCGACAGGCTCGGCTCCGCCAGCGTCGCCTTCTTCGTGCCGGCGAGGTTCTCGAGCGAGACCGAGAACGTCGCGGGCGCGCGCGGCATCACGACCTGGGTGAACAGGCCGCTGACGATCGAGTCGGCGCTGACGATCGCGCCCGGCCACAGCGAGTCGGAGTTCGCGGCGTAGGCGACGATCCGGTCGAGCTGGCGCGTCTCCTTCAGGTTCTCGGTGGTGCACGAGTAATCGCCGTCGCGGGTCGCGGCGCTCGTGTTGGCCGTCGTGACCGCCGGCGGCTCTACCGGGAGGTACGGCAGGGAGCGGACGTACGCGTCGATCTCCGAGGATTGCGGAGGGATCGCCTCCTCGAAGCTGCAGGCCACCGATACGAGACTCAGGATCGGGATCCAGCTGAGGAGAATGCGCATGTGCCGGCTGCGTAGAGCAAGCCATCGGCCAGCGCGGCAAACCCGTGCGCAGAGAGTCGTTTGCACTCCAAGCGTAGTGCGCTGCCCGTATTGGCCGGCTGCCCATTTCCGGTTGCACACCGGCCCCCACGGCAAGAAGAGTTGCCCGAACACTCGAGTGGCCGCATCATTTCGATCCCATGAAGTGGCTCTGGATCTGGGGGATCCTCTGCACGCTCTGCCTGGCGACCGCCGACGCCCGCACGGTGACCGGCTACAAGCACGGCCAGAAGCTCACGATCAAGCTCGTCACGGTCGGTGGCGTCGAGCTCGAAGCGGCGACCGCGAAGGCGTTCCGCACGATGGCGGCCGCCGCGCGCAAGGCGGGCATCGAGCTCGCGATCCGCTCCGGCTTCCGCAGTCACGAGAAGCAGAAACAGCTCTACCGCGAGTACAAGAAGGGGTGGGGCCACCTGGCGGCCAAGCCGGGCTACTCGAACCACCAGAACGGCAAGGCGGTCGACATCTATATCGATGACTACCGCGTCTACGAGTGGCTGCGCGCGAACGCGAAGAAGTTCGGCTTCAAGCGCACGGTGCGGCGCGAGGCGTGGCACTGGGAGTACGTGCGCACCGGCGGCGAGCGCGTCGCCGCACGCCACGCGCGTCGCTAGTCGCGCTCGTCCTCGGCGAGGATCTGCTCGGCCTGCTCGAGCTCCGCGCGGTCCTTCGCGTGGCGATACACGACGACGAGAATCGCGACCGCGGTGATCCCGCACAGCGACACGACGATCCACAGCAGCCTCAGGTACGCCGGGTCGTGGCCGGCGAGGCCGTCGGTCATCGGAACACCCCGTCGAAGCCGCCGTCGAACGGCGTGCCGACCTGACCGATGATCGGCGACGCGAGCGCGACGTACTGGAGCAGCGCCGCGACGAAGATCGTGACCAGCACGATGACCGCGATCAGCGACGCGGTCCGCCCCGACGTCTCGCTGCCGGTCGCCTCGCGCACGCGCTTTGCCACCGCGCGTCCGAACAGCAGCGTCGCGGTGCCGAGCGCGACGAACACCGAGCCAAGCGCGAGCGGGACGCCCGCCTTGTTGCTCGTGTGGTAGTAGATCGCGACGAGCGGCGCGAGCGTGGCGAGCACGAGCGTGCCGCCGAAGATCGAGGTCGCGAACGCACTCGCGAGCTGCGCCGGCGCGAGCCGCGCGTTCGTCAGCCGCAACGCGACGAGCCCGGCGGGCAGGGCGGTCAACGCAGACAACAGGATCACCATCGGCACCTTGAACGAGTTCGCGAGCGCGAGCTGCGCCGATGCACTGCCCGCCGCGATTCCCCAGATCGACGACAGCACGAGGCCGATGCCGAGCGCGATGATCGCGAGCATCGTCTCCTGCGCACGCGTCGTCGGCCGAGCGAGCTCGCCGCCGCATGTGAACGTCATGAGCTGTGACAGACGGTTTGATTCCATGGCGGCCTCTGGTAGCAACAGGCGTGCAATCCACGTCCTGCGTGCTCTTGCCGGTTCGTGCCGCGGTTTGGGTCCTCGCCTTTGCCACTGTGTGGTCGGGTTGCGCCACGTCTCGTGTCGGGCGCGCGTTCGGTCCCGCCGACGATCGCGCGGTCCGCAGCGTGCTCTCGGCACAGCAGGACGCGTGGAACAACGGCGACCTCGAGGGCTACATGGCGGGCTACGCGCAGAGCCCCGACCTCGTGTTCACGAGCGGCAGCAAGATCCGCCGCGGCTGGCAGGAGACGCACGACAAGTACAAGGCCAAGTACGGCAGCGATCCGTCGACGATGGGCACGCTCGCGTTCGAGATCCTCGGCGTGCAGTCACTCGGTGCCGACGGCGCGATCGTGCTCGGCCGGTGGAAGCTCACCAACACGCCGAACGCGGGCAGTGGCGTGTTCTCGGTCGCGCTCGCGCGCACGCCGTCGGGCTGGAAGGTCGTGCACGATCACACGTCGAGCGACACGCCCTGATCACTCCGACTCGGGCACGATCTGCATCTCGACCTCGGCGTCGCCGTCGGGCGGGTTTCGCCCGAACGATACGCGCTGCGTGCTGCCGCCGCTGCCGACCACCTCGCCGCCGCCGGTGACGCCGCCGTCGCCGAAGCACAGCGTGTAGCTGCGGCGCTCCTCGCCGCTCGTCATCGTGTTGCGCACGCACCAGCTCCCCTCGAACGCGAATGCCTCGTTCGATTCGTCGGCCTGGCCGAGCGCGCGCGTGTGCTCGCGCTCCTTCGGCTTCGCGGTGATCAGCAGATCGTCCTCGCCGAGCAGCGCGAGCTCGTCGGCGTCGTCGACGGGCAGCGGCGGGTGATACAGCCCAGCCGGCGTCGCGACCCACGTGCCGACGACCAGCAGCCCCTTGAACGGCGGCTCGCACACCACGCGCGAGACGTTTGCATCGCCGACGGGCTTCACGTCATCGACCTTGCAGAGGACCGTGTCCTTCGCGCCGCCCGGTTCCGACATCGCCGGGAGCGACCACGCGCGACCGAGCTCGAACAATGCGAAGTACGGCCGCTCCATCGCTGAGGGTTTGGCTGATGTGCGCGGTCCGCCGCACGCGGCAATCGACAACACGGCGATGACGAGCACGTCCCTCACAAGCCGCGACGTTACCGCATGGCACGGCCGATGCTCGATCTACATACATGCGCATCCCGAGCCCGCTCGCACCGGCCGTTGCACCTGCACTCGGATCCACGGCCGTCGCGACCGCGACGACGACCGCGTCGCTGCTCTGGTTCGGCAAGCGCCACGCGCGAACGCCATGGGCGCCGCTCGATGCAGTCAGCCACATCGCGTGGGGTGATCGCGCGTTCGTTCGCGACGAGCTCGATGTCCAGCACACGCTCGTCGGCTTCGTGCTCAACCTCGGTGCGGTCGCATGGTGGTCGACGCTGCACGCACTCGTCGTGGGCAGGCCGATGCGCACGCGTTACGCGATTCCGTTCGCGCTCGCCTCTGGCGCTGCCGTCGCGGCGACCGCCTACGTCTTCGACTTCAAGGTCGCGCCGAAGCGCTTCACGCCGGGGTTCGAGTGGAAGCTCCCCCGCCGTCCGCTGCGCAAGGTCTACGCCGTGCTCGCCGCATCGTTCGCCGCCGGCTCTCTTCTCGCACGCGCGTGGCGTTAAGACTGTGCGACGCTCCCGGGCATGATGCGCCTCGTGCTCGCACTTGCCCTGATCGCCGGCTGCAAGGACGCCGCGAAGCCCGAGACCCACGCCGCGCCTCCCGCGCCGGTCGAGGCCCCCAAGCCCAGGTCCAACGACTACTGCCGCGGGCTCGACATGTACACGCCGGGCTCCGCGCCGATGTCGACGGCGAAACCCAGCTCGCCGACGATACCCGCGCACACGTTCTCCGTCGTCGCTCGCGATCCGGTCACCGGCGATCTCGGCGTCGCGGTCCAATCGCACTACTTCTCGGTCGGCAGTGTCGTCACCTGGGCCGAGCCCGGTGTTGGCGCGGTCGCGACGCAATCGTTCGTCGAGCCCGCGTATGGACCGAAGGGCCTCGCGCTCATGCGGCAGGGCACGTCCGCACCCGACGCGATGGCCAAGCTCCTCGCCGAGGACAAGGCGAGTGATGTCCGCCAGCTCGGCTTCGTCGATGCGCAGGGCAATGTCGCGTCGCACACCGGTGCCAAGTGCATCGCATACGCCGCGAGTCACGTCGGCACCAACTACGCCGTCCAGGCGAACATCATGGCCAACGACAAGGTCGTGCCGGCGATGGCGGCCGCGTTCGAATCCGCAAAGGGTGACCTCGCCGATCATCTCCTCGCGACCCTCGATGCCGCGCAGGCCGCCGGTGGCGATCTCCGCGGTTGCCAGTCGGCCGCTCTCCTCATCGTCAGTGGCAATCGCACCGACACGCCGTGGAAGGAGAAGAAGTTCGATCTCCGAGTCGAGGACTCGGCCGATCCGCTGCGCGAGCTGCGGCGCCTTGTCGTGCTCGCGCGCGCCTACGATCAGGTGAACCAGGGTGACCTCGCCGTCGAGAAGGGCGATCAGAAGGCGGCCGCCGAGCACTACACGGCAGCAACCAAGCTCCACCCAGGCGACCCCGAAATCAGCTACTGGGCGGGTGTCGCGCTCGCGACCAACAACAACTTCGACGCCGCGATGCCGCTCCTCAAAGTCGCCTTCGCTGCCGATCCATCGTGGATCGAGCTGACGCGGCGTCTCGTCCCGGCGGGCCTCATTCCGCAGCCCGTCGCCGATCGCGTGATCAAGGAAGCAGGGACGCGCTGAATCCCGCTGACTGCGCTCTCCGCGCCATCAGATAGCCACGCTGAGCGACAGCGCGACGCACGCGCCCACGTTCCCGACGGGCTGCCGCGTAGTTCACACCGCGCGCGCGCCGGCTCTCGGTGAGCTTCCTATGGCACGCGCGATGCTCGTTCTCTCCAACATGGACATTCTCACCTGGCTCATCGTTGGTCTCATCGCGGGCGTTCTCGCCGGCCTGTTGGTCGGCGGTTACGGCCTCCTCGCCGACATCGTCGTCGGTATCGTCGGTGCCTTCATCGGCGGCTTCATCTTCCGCGCGGCGGGATGGAGCGCTCCGTGGGGCGGTCTGGCCGGCACGATATTCGTCGCCTTCATCGGCGCCGTCGTCCTGCTGCTCATCCTGCACCTGTTCAATCGACGGCGAGTTGTATAGCGTCGGGGCGTGCCCTACGACATTCACACGAACGTGAAGTACGCGCCCCTCGAGGTGATCGAGGCCGGCGCGCTCGCCGATCAGTGCGAGCAGAAGTGGTGGAACCAGACCCTCTGTCAGGTCAACGAGTCGGTCGCGCGCATCGGCGTCTTCCACGGCGAGTTCCACTGGCACAAGCACGACAAGGAGGACGAGCTGTTCTTCGTCCTCGACGGCACGCTCCTCGTCGACATCGAGGGCCAGCCCACGCGCGAGCTCAAGCCGCGCCAGGGCCTGGTCGTCCCCAAAGGTGTCGTCCACCGCACCCGCGCGCCCGAGCGAACCGTCGTCCTGATGGTCGAGCCCGCTACCGTCGTCGCGACCGGCGACGAGTAGATCTCGCGCGGCGCCCATTCACCGCGCCGCCTGTGAGACGTTTGCCCCATGGAGCCGATCGAGGTCGAGAGGCAGGGGAACGGGAACGTCGCTCTCCTCCGCATGCGCGGTGGCAAGGCCAACGCGATGAACATCCGCCTCCTCGAGGCCCTCGAGGCCACGCTCGAGGAGGTCGACGATGCCGATGCCATCGCCATCACCGGCGACGGCTCGTCCTTCTCCGCAGGCCTCGCGCTCCCCGAGCTGATCGAGCTCGACCGCGAAGGCATGGCCGAGCTCATCTCCACCTTCGAGCGCGTCATGAAGCGCGTCCTCGCATTCCCGCGCGCCACCGTCGCCGCGATCAATGGCCACGCGTTCGCAGGCGGCTGTGTCCTCGGCCTCATGTGCGACGTGCGCCTCATGTCCGCGGGCAAGATCGGCCTCAACGAGATCCAGCTCGGCATCGGCCTGCCCTCGATCGTCATCGAGCCCCTTCGCATCCGTGTGCCGCCGACCTCGCACGGCATCATCGCGCTCGAGGGCCGCACGTTCGCGCCCGACGAAGCGGCGCGCATCGGCCTCGTCGACGAGGTCGTCGATGCCGAGCGCCTCATCCCTCGCGCTCTCGAGCTCGCCGCATCGCGTGCCGTCGCACCGCTCGCCTACGCGCAGATCAAGCGTGCGCTCCTGGCGCCGACCCTCACTGCGTGTGATCGGCGACGCGAGACCGACCGCGAGACCTGGCTCGAGACCTGGTTCTCGGAGCACGCGCAGAAGACATTGCGGGCGGCGGTCGCGCGCATCACGAAGCGCTGAGAGTGGCCGCGCGCGCGGCTGTTCGACGCGCGTTGCAATGAGCTTGGGGCAGAGCTCAGTGCATGCGCGCGACGATGAGGCGTGGGCGAACTGCAACGTGCTTCTTGTTCTGAACGATCACCGCGGCGTCGAGCGCTCCGCGCAGGCAGCGGTCGCGCACGTGCCGATCTAGATGTCTATGCGAGGGCATGACAACGGGCCCTGAGGCCGCGGTGGGTGCGGCTCCGGCGGCCCCTTGAACGGCCAGCTGGCTGCC
>JABFXX010000286.1 GCA_013368795.1 Kofleriaceae bacterium | reverse complement strand
GCGAAGTCGTCGGCGACGCGCGCGAACGCGAACAGCGCGAAGATGTGCTTGCGCAGGTGCGAGCGCGCGAACATCGAGCCCACCGGATAGTTGTGGTGGCGCGCGTGGCAGAGCGCCTCGCAGTAGCGATAGCAGGCCTCGATCTCGAGCGTCGGAGGCAGCGGGACCGCGAGGGCAGGGGAGCGAGCGACGCCGAGACGATGGATCACGGGGACTCCTTCAGGCGCGCGAGGACCTCACGCGCGCGGTCTGCTTTGACGTCGCCGCACGCCGAGAGCTCGGCAGCGACGCGATCGACGAGATCGCCGGTGGCACCGGCGGCGCGAGCGAGGCCTCGCGCGTGGAGCGACATGTGGCCGCGCTGGATGCCCTCGGTCGCGAGCGCGCGCAGCGCGGCGAGGTTCGTCGCGAGACCGGCGGCACCCGCGATCGCGGCGAGACTGTCGGCGCGGGTGACCTCCGCGAGCTCGAGCGCGAACCGCGCGGCGGGATGATTGTGGAGCGCGCCGCCGACGGTGCCGACGGCGAGCGGCATCACGAGCTCGCCGACGAGCGCGTTGCCGTCCTCGCGCCACACGGCGAGTGGGCGGTACGCACCGGAGCGCGCGGCGTAGGCGTGGGCACCGGCCTCGACGGCGCGCCAGTCCTGGCCCGTCGCGAGGAGGACGGCGTCGACGCCGTTCATGATGCCCTTGTTGTGCGTGGCGGCGCGGTACGGATCGAGCTCGGCGAACCGCGACGCGGCGGCGATCGCGGCGCGGACCTCGGCGCCCTCGCCGTCGGCGGCGAGCGCATCGTCGGTGACGCGGCACGTGACCTGGATCGTGCGTCCGTCGGTGAGGTTCGACAGGATGCGCAGGCCCGGCTTGCCGTTGACGATGCGGGCGACGCGATCCGCGAGCGCCTCGCACAGCGTGTTGACGAGGTTCGCGCCCATCGCGTCGCGGCAGTCGACGTGGAGATGCGCGACGAGGACGCCGCCGTCGGGACCGTCGTGCGCGAGCACGCGGACGTCGAACCCGACGGGACCACCGCCGCGCTCGGCGAGGCGAGGCACGAGCGCGCGCGCGTCCTCGAGCAGCTTCGCCGAGTACTCGCGTAGCGATGCCGCGGCGACCTCGACGTTGGCGACATCGGTGACCTGGATCTGGCCGATCATCACCGGCGCAGATGCGTGGGTCGTGAAGCCACCGGGCCGCGCCATGCGCGCTGCATTCGACGACGCGGCGACGACCGACGGCTCCTCGATCGCCATCGGCACGAGCACCTCGCGCCCATCGATCAGGAAGTTCACCGCGACCGCGAACGGGAGCGCGTACTCGCCGATCACGTTCTCGATCATGCCGTCGGCGACATCGAGCGGCAACGCTCCCGGATCGACTGCGGCGAGGTTCTCGGCGGCGAGCCCGCTGGCTTCGCTGATTCGGCGACGGCGCTCGGCGAGGCCGAGCCGGTAGAAGCCGGGGAGTCGTGAAGAAGCCATTACGTCGGGCTCGGCAGGGGGATGGGGCGTTTTACTGTGCGTCGGGCTGCAAGTCCACGCCGGTCTGATCGACGCCGATGGCCAGGGGTTGGCACCCGGCTTCGATGAGCAAACGTCGGGCCTCAGTTACGTGTTCCGTGCCCGGAATCACAGCAATCCCGATATCTCCGCCGCCTGCCCCGGTGGTCTTCGCAGTACCCCCGAGCGGCGCAAGTACGGATCGCGCCGCAGTGACGCAGGATGGCACGAGGGGCACTCCGGTCGCCTTGGCAAGCGCATCGGTCGCCCGGCCGGCGAGTGCCAGCGCGGCGAGCAGTGCGCTACTCGCGATCTCCGGTGCACGCATCGCGCACGCCTGGCAGGCCGCGCGCGACGCCTTGTCGATCGCCGCGAGCGCCGCCTCGACCGCCGCGCGGTTCGCCGTACGAGCCGCCTGGACCGCGGCGACGAGCGATCCCGTGTCGGCGGACTTGCCGGTGAAGAACGGGATCCACGTGACCCCGGAGGGCCAGGCGAGGCGCTCGGCGGTTCCGGACGCGCACTCGATCGTCTTGCCCTGCTGCGCGGCGTCGCTCGGCCACGCGATCCGGTCGGGCGTCGCGCGCTGGAACGCGATCACGCCGCCGTGCACCGCGGCGGCGATGTCGGCGCCCGAGCCTCGCGAACCACGCGGACCCTGCGCCGCTGCATGCGCGGCGCTCGCGATCTCGAGCACCTTCGCCTTGTCGATCACCGGCACGCGCTCGTGGCTGGCGCCGAGGGCGAGTGCGGTCGCAGCGACGGTCACCGCGGCACTCGAGCCGAGGCCGAGCTTCGTCGTGCCGTCGTAGAACGCAGAGCTGTCGACGACGATCTCGTCGACGCACTTCACCGCGGGGTGATCGGCGCCGTAACGGCGTGCGAGCTCGGCGCCGAGCGCGAGCAGAAACTCCGACGAGCCGCGCGGCCCGCTGCGCCGCTTTGCGACGACGCGGCGGTTCACCGCGACGACGAGGGCAGGCGCACCGTCGAGCACGGCGTACTCGCCGGTGACGATCAGCTTGCCGGGTGCGGTCGCGTGCACGCCGCTTTATACCAGCGAGACGGCGTGCGCTCCGGCCATGAATCCACCAGATGTCAGCACGCTCCCGGGCCTCGTCGGGGCCGCATACCGCGCGAGCCGTTCCTCGGGAGCTAGAGGACTTCGACCGGGCCGCCCGGCGCGCTGATCATCGTCGACGAACAGCCGGGCACGTTCGCGAGCTGGGCGGCGACGGTGTCGGCATCGTCGACGGTCGTCAGTACCTTCACGTGCGGGCCGGCATCCATCGTCGCCCACGCTGCGAGGCCGCGCGCACGGAGCTCGCGCACCGCGGCGAGCAGCGCCAGCGTCGCTGGCTGCCAGTAGACGATCGCGGGGCGCGAGGCGATCGCGGTCGCATGCATCGCGAGCGCGTTGGCCTCGGCGATCGTGCCGAGCGCGGCGACGTCGCCGGCGGCGATCGCGGCCTCGGCCTCGACGAGATCGCGCGGCACCGCGGCGAGCCAGCCCGCGTAGAGCGGCGAGGTCTCGGCCGAGTGCTCCATCGCGTCGCGCGAGCCGTGCGTCTTCGGTGCGCCGCCGCCGACGATCGCGATCACCATGCGGACCTTGCCGACGAGCGGCGTCGGAATCGGCTCGGCGTACGCGTCGCTGCCGTCGACCTTCTCGCCGGCGTGCATGCGCACGAAACCGCCGAAGATCGAGCGCGCCGCGGAGCCCGAGCCCTGACGCGCGAGGATCGACAGCTCGCGCGGACCCATCGCGAGGCCGGCGGCGCGCGTCGCCGCGACCGCGAGCGCGGCAAAGCCCGATGCCGACGACGCGAGACCCGACGCGGTCGGGAACTCGTTGCGGCTCGTCACCTTCGCGCGCGTCGCGATGCCCGCGTGGTCGCGCACGAGATCGAGAAACGGCGTCACGCGACCGGCATCGGCCGGCGCGCCGTCGAGCT
>JABFXX010000174.1 GCA_013368795.1 Kofleriaceae bacterium | reverse complement strand
CAAGACCGAGGGCGGCAATGCCGATCATCATTCGCATCATTTCCGGACCTCCGAGCAGACGGTGAAGAGTCGAGGACGCTGCGCCGATCTCGGCCAGCGCGTGGTGAACGTAGTGAGCGCGGCCGACGCGCCCGCATCTCGCGACAGGCACAGCGCCTCGACGCGGATCGCCGCGGCATCCTGCGCGAGCTGGCCTTCGCCGGCAGTCTCGTCCTGGTAGATGCGCACGGCCTCGAGCGCATCGGCGAGCGCGCCGCGGCGCAAGGCGACCGTCGCGCGATCGACGAGTTCGATCTCGCGCGACAGACTCGCGCGGGCCGGCTCCGCAGCGACGGGCTCGCTCGCGTCCGCCGCTGGCGCGCTCGATGCGGGCGCCGTGGGCTGTACCGCCGAGACTCGGGTCGCAACGATCGGCGCGACGACGGCCCGCAGCGAGACCGCATCGTGCTCGCTCGTCGAGCTCGACGGCTCGAGCTCGGTCTCGGTCAGCGAGCTCGCCACCGAGATCGAAATCGGTTCGATGTCGACGTGCCCCCGACTGGCAATCTCCCGGGCGACGAGCGCACCTCCTACCACCGTTACGGCGATGGCGAGCTTCAGCCCGAACGACTTCGCGAGGACCGACGCGCTCGACGCTGGAGCACCGACCACCGCCGCATCGAGGCGAGCGCGCAAGCGTGCGACGGTCGCCGCGTCGGGCCCGAGTCGATCGCGGCCCGCGTCGAGCAACGCACGAACGTCTGCTGTCATTGTCTCGTCGATCATTTCGCCGCCTTCGTTCTGCGGACCGCGGCTGCGAACTCGGCTCGTGCGAGTCGCAACCGCGAGTGCGCGGTGTTGGAATTGATGTCGAGCATTCGCGCTACCTCGGCGACGCTCATCTGCTCGAGCTCGACGAGTGCGAACACGAGCCGCTTGTCTTCGTCCATTCGATCGAGGATCGCGGCGATTGCCGCCGCTGCCTGCGATCGCGCGACGTCGTCGAACGGATCCGACGCACTCTGGATCTCGGGAACGACGATCGGGTCGATGGGCGTCGGCGGCTGGCGACGCCGGTGTGACGCCGCCACGCGACGCGTGATCGAGAACAGCCACGTCGTGATCGCGGAGCGTCCCTCGAACTCGGCGAGCCGGCGATGAACGACGACGAACACGTCCTGCGCGGCATCCTCGAGCTGCTCCTGCGGCACGCCGCACGCGCGCAGCACGCGCCACACGAACGCGACGTGATTCGCGTAGACCTCGTCGAAGGTCGGCACGACCACGCCGTCCTCCAGGGGTGCCGCGATTGCCGTCATCTGGAGGAGTTAGTGCTGCGTGCCGGCGCGACTCGTCACGAAAAATCAGTGCCAGCCGACCTCGATGCCGAGGCTGGCGCGGACGGCGACCGCGGGAGTCCGGTAGAGCACCGAGCCGTTATCGAGTGCGAACTTCACGTGATCGATGAGGAATTCGACCTCGCCCGCTCCGACGAGCGCGACATGCTCGGCGACCGGCCACGCGAGGGCGGCCCCCGCTCCGACCGCGCTCCAGCGAGCAGAGCCGCGCCGCGAGGCGTCGAGCTGAATGCCGACGCCCTCCATCGAGCCGAGCTCGCCGACGAGCCAGCCGCGAAGATACCTGTTCGCCGGCCGCCAGCCGGCACGCACCGCAATGGAGTCGAGGCTGACGTCGACGCCTGCCATCGTCGAGCTCGCGACCGTCGCGGAGTTTGCCTTCCAGCGCGAGACCGCGACTTCGAGCGACAGCGACTTCATCGTGCCCCAGACGCCGAGCCCCGCGGCGATGCCGAGGTCGGGCGCGCCACCGGTCCCGACGATGCCGTCGAGGCGAATGCCCGCGTTCCACGGAATCGAGCGACGCTCGTCGGTCCGCACGATCGCGGGTTCGATCTCGACGATCGCCTTCGGCGGCTCGACGAACGACGCGAGGCGCGCGATCACGACGGCGAGCGCGTCGGTCAGCTCGCTGCAGCTCTCGCTCGTGAGCGTTCGCGAGTCCGCGATCGGACCGCCGACCGCGAGCGTAGCGACGAACCCACCGTCGCCGGCCACGATCGTGACGGCGACGTCGAGCGTCTCGAGATCGACGGACGACTCGGCGCGCGATGCGATCGATGCACGAAGCGCAGCCTCGCTAGAGCACCCTTCCGGCGCGCTCCAGCTCCAGTCATCCGCATGCGCTCGGGCAGAGATCGCCATCAGCAACGCGACACACAACACGCGCTTCACGCGAGTCACCCTAGCCGACTCGCCACGCGCGACCGAATCAATTTCGGTGAGGGGTCGAGGATGGTTGGTCGCTGAGCGTCATAATTTGGACGCCGCCTGACACCATTAATCGATTTGATTACACATACCTAGCGATTGGTCCAACCATTGCTGATACCGCTCAGCATGAAGGCACTGGTTACCCTCGCTTCGCTTCTCGCTCTCACCTCGGTCGCGGCGGCCGAGAGCTACGACGCCACGCAGCCGGCTCCGAAGGCAAACACGTACGTCGCGCTCGACAGCACGATCATCGTCCAGCGCAGCATCAGCGGCGGCTTCGGCCTGTCCGGCGGCATGCGGCTCTCCGACACGCCGCTCTTCGCGCGCGCCGCGGTCGCCGCGGGTGTCGCCGGGTCCGAGGGTCGATGGCAACAGGCTCGCGTCGGCGTCGAAGCGCGTGGCTGCGTCGCGCGCGAGTGGGTCTGCGCGTTCGGTGGCGTGGACGCGGGCTACCAGCACGACCACGTGATCGATGACCTGTTGTTCACGGACCAGATGCACGAGACGAACGCGCACGATCTGCTGTTCGTCCCGCGCGCGGGCTTCGAGCTCGGCAAGCAGCTCAAGCTCCGCAGCTCGATCGAGCTGCCTTATTCGATCCGACTCGACGAGCGCGAGCAGGTCGCAGGCATCGCGCTGACGGCTGGCCTCGCCGGCTCGTTCTGAGGAGACCCTCACGATCGAGTTCGCTGCACACGATGCGCATCGACAAGCACTTCCGCGCGTCATGAAGCGGTCTCGCTGACCGAGGTGATGCGCGCGTTTCGCGTCGAGTGAGAAGCTCGATGCGATTGGACTGCCAGGAAGTTTGAGGTCCACGTACAAGGACGCTCACGCGCGCACCCCTACGATGCGGGGCGATGAGGCACCTCGCATTTCAGGTGGTAACGGGTCTCGTGATCGCGGCGGGCGCAGCGAGCGCGGCGCCCTCGAACACGCCGACGACGCCGGGCGATGACGTCGAGTATCGCGCCGACGGATCGGTTCGCGTCGGCGACCAGCTGTTCCCGACGCGCGAGGCGTATCACCGCTCGGATCTGTTCCGCGCGAGCGGTGCGCGCTGCGGTAGCCGGACGCCCGAGCCGCCGACGAACATCCTGCTCGCCGGTGCGAACGACTGTGGCCTCAACAGCACGACGATCAACGCGACGTACAACGACAACCGCACGCTCGTCATCCCGGTCGTCTTTCACGTGATCAAGAAGACCGACGGCACGACCGGCAACATCTCGGAGGCGTTGCTCAGGAGCCAGGTCGACATCCTCAACGAGGACTTCAACGCGATGGCGAGCACGCCCGGCGCGATGGGCACGAACGCGAAGCTGCAGTTCGTGCTCGCGAAGCTCGATCCGCAGGGCAACCCGACGACCGGCATCGAGTACGTCACGAACAACACGTACTTCAACGATCCGGGCAGCGGCGGCCAGAACGCGATGAAGCGCGCGCTCAAGTGGGACCCGACGCGCTACTTCAACATCTACACGAACAACGCCGGCGGCGGCGGCATCCTCGGCTACGCGACATTCCCTGCCGAGGAAGCCGGCGGCGCCGAGGACGGCGTCGTGCTGAACTGGGTCTACGTCGGTCGCAACGCGCCCGGCGGCGCGCCGTACGACATGGGCCGCACGGCGACCCACGAGGTCGGTCACTACCTCGGCCTCTATCACACGTTCCAGAGCGGCTGCGGCAGCACGGGCGCGCCGTACACGACGGGCGATCTCATCAGCGACACCGCGCGCGAGGCGCAGCCGAACTACGGCTGCAGCGCGGCCCCGTCGGGCTGCGGCGGCGGCGGCATGAGCCCGATCGAGAACTACATGGACTACAGCGAAGACGCCTGCATGACGAAGTTCACGACGGAGCAGGTCAATCGCATCCGCTGCTCGATCATCAACTACCGCTGGGTCAACACGCCGCCGACGGCGAACTTCACGTTCACTGCGAGCGGTCTCACCGCGACGTTCGTGAGCTCGAGCAGCGACGCCGAGTCGATGCCGACCGCGCTGAAGTACAGCTGGACGTTCGGCGACGGCATGACGTCGGCGGACGCGAGCCCGATGCACACGTACGCGACCGACGGCACGTACAACGTCACGCTCGAGGTCCTCGATCCGGGCAGCGGCACCGGCACGAAGACGCAATCGGTCGTCGTCGTCGCGAATTCGCAGCCGGATGCCGGTGCGGGTACCGGCAGCGGCAGCGGCGACGGTCCCGATGCGGGCGTGGGTGGTGGTGGCGGCGGTGGCGACGATGATCCGGCGGACGAGCCGGCCGGCTGCTGCGATGCTCCCGGCAGCGGCACCACGGGCCTCCTGCTCGGCCTGCCCGTGCTCGGCCTCGTGCTGCGCCGTCGCCGCGCTCGCGCCTAGTCGTCGTCGCGCGCGACGTGCGCGTTCGGCTCGGGGCGGATCGATGCCGGCAGCGGCGCCGGAACGCGCGCCTCGTAGTCGATCCAGACGCGCGCGTCCTCGCGACAGTCGTACGTGCGACACGTCGCCGGGCGATGCTGATAGATCGTGCACGCGCCCTGCCCGTCCATGCACGCGCACTTCTTCGTCATCGGATCGCGCGGCAAGAGGTACGGCTTGTCGACGACGAACGGGACGATCTTCTCGGCGATGTCCTGCGGCGACAGCGCGACCTCGAACGAGCAGCACCGCGCGCCACACAGATGGATCAGCGACGCGCAGTCGACGTCGGGGCTCTCGACCTCGTACTTGTCGGTGACGAGCGAGAGCCGGATCTTCGTGCCGCGGTCCGCCTGGATCTTTGCGGCGAGCCGCTTGAAGCTCGCGGGCAGCTGACCGCGCAGGATCAGCGCGTCGAGCAGCCACTCGAATCGCCGCGATGCCTCGTCGTTATTCGGCAGGTTCGGCAGATCGGCGGCGAGCTTCTCGATCAGTGCCGCGAGATCGGCATCGACAGGCGGCGGAGGCGGACGGTCCGCCATCTACTTCCGCGACGCCAGGGTCCACGCGCACAGCTTGTACAGCATGCGCGCGCCGACGTTCGCGTCCCACTCGTCGCCGTCGGGGCCGGGCACGACCTCGTTGAGATCGAAGCCGATGATCGTCGCGCCCGACTGGACGACGCGCTTGATGAGATACGCGGCCTGCTGGAACGACAGCCCACCGGGGACCGGCGTGCCCGTCGACGGACACAGCTTCGGATCGAGGCCGTCGATGTCGAACGACACGTACACGAGCTTCGGCAGCTCCGCGACGATCCCGTCGCAGATATCGCGCCACGTCTCGCCCGCGAACCCTCGCTCGGCGAGCATCGCATCGTGGTGGACGACGACGCGCCCGCCTTCGCGCGCGACGACATCGACCTCGGTCTTCGCGAAGTCGCGGATGCCGACCTGCACGAGCTTGCGCACCTGCGGGATCTTGCGGACGACGTTGAACATGATCGACGCGTGCGACCACTCGAAGCCTTCGTAGGCCTCGCGCAGGTCGGAGTGTGCGTCGACGTGCAGCACGCCGAATGCATCGTGGCTCTCGGCCATGCGCGCGATCGCGCCGAACGGCACCGAGTGGTCGCCGCCGAGCACGCCGACGAGCTTGCCGGCGCGCAGATAGCGATCGACCTGCTCGTAGACGTGACGGTTGAGGCGCGCACCTGCATCGTTCACGCGCGCGAGCGCTTCGGCGAGCGCCTTGTCGTCGCCGATGCGGCCGCCGACCTCGATGATCTTCTCGGCGTCGGCGCGCGCGGCGCGATTCCATTCCTCGACGTCCGACGGAACGTCGAGCATCGCGATGCCCGCGCGCCACGGCTCGCCGAGATCGGCGTCGTAGAGATCGAGCTGGTGGCTCGCCGTGCGAATCGCGGCCGGTCCGCGCGACGTGCCCGGGCGATACGACGTCGTCGCGTCCCACGGCACGGGGACGATGACGAGTCGCGCCTCTTCGGGCGTCGTCGGCAGTCCGAACAAGCCGGCGTCGGCAGGCGGCGCTGCGTCGGGATCGTGATCGGCGGTGGCCACTACTCGCCACCCTCGCAAGGATCCGACGAGCGCATCTCCTTCGCGTCCTCGTCACCCTCGGCCGGCGCGTCGCTGCTCTTCATCTCGTCGTCGCTCGACGCGGGCGCGGCCTCGGTCGGCGCGGCGTTCGCCGGCGTCTGCGGCGGCTTCTTCTTGGCGCAGCCGGCGAGCGACAGCGCGAGTAGCAATGCGGGGGCGATTCGCATGCGGCGATTCTACTTCTTGCGCTGGAGCAAGTCGCCGAGCGTGCCGAGCTTCTGCGGCGCGCGCGGCTGCGCAGCTGCCACATCCTCGGCACTCGCATCATTCGAAGCCGCCATCGACAGCGACAGCCGGCGCTTGTCGTGATCGACGGCGAGCACGCCCGCCTCGACCTGCTGGCCGACCGACACGACTTCCTTCGGATGGTTGATGCGACGACCCGCGCCGAGCTCGCTGATGTGGACGAGGCCCTCGACGCCGGGCGCGATCTCGACGAACGCGCCGAACGGCTGCAGCCGCGTGACCGTGCCCTTCACGCGCGAGCCCTCGACGAGCTTCGCGGTCGCGTCGCGCCACGGATCGCTCGCGAGCGCCTTCAAGCTCAGGCTGATGCGCTCGCCCTTCTCGCCCGGCTCGATCTTCAGCACGGCGACGTCGAGCTCCTGGCCGAGGCTCAGCACGTCCTCGGGCTTCTCGACGCGCGTGTAGCCGAGCTCGCTGATGTGGAGCATGCCCTCGATGCCGCCGATGTCGACGAACGCACCGAACGGCTTGAATCCGACCACCTTGCCGCGGAGCACCACGCCCGGGACGAGCTTCTTGCGCGTCTCGACGGCGAGTTTCTCCTGCTCCTCCTCGAGCAGCGCGCGCCGCGACAGCACGAGGTTGCGCGGCTCGTAGCGCGTGATCCGGAACGTCAGCTTCTGCCCGACGAACTTCGAGAGATCGTCGACGAAGCGATTGTCGATCTGCGACGCCGGCACGAAGCCGCGCACGCCGGCGACATCGACGGACAGGCCGCCCTTCACGACCTCGGTGACGAGGCCCTCGACGGGAATGCCGAGCTCCTGCGCCTGCTGCAGCTCCGCGCGCGCCTCGGGGCCGCGGCCGAGCTTGGTGCGCAGCGACAGCACGCCGCCCGCATCGGACATCACGCGCGCCTCGATCGTGTCGCCGACCTTGACGAGCAGCTTGCCGTCCTTGTCGCTGACCTGATCCTTCTCGAGCTGACCTTCGGCCTTGCCGCCGAGATCGACGAACACGGCTTCCTTGCTGATCGAGATGACCTTGCCCTTCACGAGGTCGCCGATCTTGGGACGCTTGGCGCGGGGCTTGTCGCGCTCGCTCTCGGCGAACATCGCAGCAAAGTCTTCGTCGTTATCCGGCATTGGCGGCGCACTCTACAGTGCGTCTGCCAGGCCGACAACGCCCCGCCGTCAGTTGGCGGAGACGCGCGCGGAGCCGGTCGGCTTCGTCGGCGGCGGGACCGCCAGAGCGCCCGGCGTGGCGACCGGCGCCGGGGCCGCGCCGTCGAGGCCCAGGCCCTTGGCGGTCAGGTAGCCGACCCTGCGCATCGCCCAGTCCCACATGCGGGTCGGGAACATCCGTGCGAACAGGATCACGAAGTTCGTCGAGAACGGCGCGACGTAGCGCGCGGCCGGCCGGCGCGCGTTGACCGCGCGGGCGATCGCCTTGGCGATCACGATCGGGTTCGCTGCGAACTTGTCGGCCATCTTCGACATCTCCTCGTACTTGCCGACGGCCTTCGCGTACGGCGTCGTCGCCATCGCGCCGAGGTTTGCGACCGCCGTCGCCTCGAAGTTCGTGCGGATGAGGCCGGGCTCGATCATCGCGACGTCGATGCCGAACGGGCGCAGCTCGTAGCGCAATGAATCCGACAGCGCTTCGACGGCGTACTTCGTCGAGTTGTAGGCGCCGAAGTACGGCAGCGTGATGCGGCCACCGACGCTCGACACGTTGATGATGCGGCCCGCGCGGCGCTCCATCATCTTCGGCAGGAACGCGCGCGTGACGTTCATCAGGCCGAACACGTTCGTCTCGTACTGGCGGCGCATCTCGGCATCGCTGATCTCCGACGTCGGACCGAGCGTGCCGAATCCGGCGTTGTTGACGAGCACGTCGAGGCCCTTGCCGCCGGTGAGCTTGTCGACGCCCTCGACCGCGGCCGTGATCGACGCGAGCGAGGTGACGTCGAGGAGCAGCGTGTCGACATGGCCGGTCGCTTCGGCCGCGAGTTTCGCGAGCTCGGCGGGCTTGCGCCCCGTCGCGATGACGTGGTGGCCCAGCTTGGCGAGGTGCAGTGCGGTCATGCGGCCGATGCCCGCGGTCGCGCCGGTGATGAGGACGATCTTCGACGAGTTCGACATGGACGTAGCTCCCTGGAGTCAGTGGAATGAATGTTCATTCCGTCTTACAGCCAAAAAAAACAAGCGCTTGGATCAAGCGCGGATCGCTTCCCACACACACTGCTCGGCGAGGACCCAGTCGGCCTCGCTGACCGGCTGGTTGACCTCGACGCAGCTTCGAATCACCCCGACGAACGCGCCCATCACGAGCCCCATGAGGAGCCGGGGCGAGCCCGCCTTCAGCTCGCCGCGCGCCTGGGCCGCGACGACGACGTTGGTGAACAGCTCGAGCATGCGCTGCTCGAGCGCGCGGCTCTCGTCGTCGAGATACGACGCGTGATGATGCAGCTCGAGGAACACGAACGGCTTCGGGTTCTCGACGGCAAACTGCGCCATCCGCATCCACATCGTGCGAAACAGCTCGCGTGCGATCGTCGACTTGGGGAACTCGGCGATCGTGCGCTCGGCGAACCGCTGCTTCTCCTGCCGGTAGAGCGCGTTGACGAGCGCTTCCTTGGACTCGAAGTAGCGATAGATCGTGCCGGCGCCGACGCCGGCCTTCTCCGCGATCTCGGGCACCGCGGTGCCGAAGAAGCCGCGCTCGACGAACAGCTCGAGCGCTGCGGTCATGATCGCCTCGCGCTTGTCGCTGACGATGGCGCGCTGGCTCGGCCGGCTGGGCGCCGCCTTGCTCGTCTTCGCTGCCGTCGTCATCGCGAGCGAATGAATATTCATTCCGCGAGACCTGCGCAAGGCCTTTTTCGCAGGCAAGGCGAGAACTCCCTTAGTTCAAGGCGCTTACGCGATGAGATTTCTCGATCGCGTGCGGCCTGGAGGCCATCGTCGCCCACAGCGCGAGGTGATCCGAGACGTCGAGCGCGTGCGCGGTCGCGAAGCGCTTCGTGTCGAAGCCACGCGTGTAGATCGCGTCGAGCTTCATGCCGATGTAGCGGTGGGTCGCGCCGCTGTCCTTCACCGGCGTGTCAAAGCCGTTCGCGCGCACGAGCTCCTCGAGCCGCTCGTCCTGCGTGTTCGTCGGGATCGGCAGCCAGTGGCTCACCCACGTGAACGGGCTCGTGTTGAAGTCGCCCGCGATCACGACCGGCGTCCCCTGCTGCTTCGCGTACTCGAGGATCGGCAGCATCTGGCGGCGGCGCTCGGCGACCGTCAGCCGGTTCTCGAGGTGCACGCCGATCACGGTGATCGGCCGGCCGTCCTGCATGATCGTCACTGCGACCGCGGCACGGCGGCCAGCGTTGAAGTGGACGTCGTTCCACGGCAGCTCGATCACGCGCGCGCTCCTGATCGGCGCCTTCGACAGGATCGCGACGCCGATGTCCTTGCCCTCGGCGTGGTGCGCCGGCGCGTAGATCGTGTAGTAGCCCATCTCCTTCGCGACGCCGCACGCGGCGCTGCACGTGTCGTCCCAGCGCGGGACCTCCTGCATCACGAGGAGGTCGGCGTCGCGCAGCGCGCGGTCGCCCTTGATGCCGCGCATGATCACCGACGCGGGCTCTTTGTGAACGTTGAACGTGACGACCTTGAGCTGCCTGGGCAGCTCCGCCGTTCCCTGCTCCGGGAACGTCGATTCGATCGCGTGGTTCTTCGGAACTCCCTGCAGTGCAAAGCTGCAGCCTGAGACCGCAGCACAGGCTACGGCAACGACGGCGAGGCGGCCCATGGTCAACAGACCTAGCATCGCTCACGTGCGTTGGCCGGCGTAGATCGATGCTCGGCGTTTGCCGCACTCGTCCGGAAATCACCGGACTCGGCGCGTCATCACCGCGTGTCCACGGGCGATCACGCAGCGCCCTCGTGAGGTCGAGGTGTTGTTTCTGTGTGAGTGGATCCGCGCGTGCCACCCCGTACGGCGTGAGCTCGAGAACTTCGCGATTCGTCGCGGCCTTCACGTTCACCTCGATCGCCGTCGCCGCCGCACAGACACCGGCGCACGAGGGCGCGAACACGCCGATTCCAGAATCGGAGCCGCCGCCCGAGGAGCGCACGACGTTCGCCGAGACCGTCGCACCACCGTCGGCAGCGGGCGCGGCGGCGAGCGTGTCGTTCACGATCGATGCGTACGGCCTCCTGATCTCGGCATCGTCGTGGCTGCTCGGCAACAGCAGCAACAACCCCGACGTGCCCCAGTGGGCGGTCGCCGGCGACGACGCGTTCTACTTCACGGCGCGACAGTCGCGCTTTGGCGTGCGCGCATCGTGGAACGAACCGCCGGGCGACCTCGGGGTCGAGAACGTGTTCGGTGTCGTCGAGGCGGACTTCTACGGTGCGTTCCTCGGTCAGGACTCCTACACGTTCCCGCTCCCACGCCTTCGCCTCGCGACCGCCACCGTCGAGTGGGACGCGGTCCGGCTGTCGTTCGGGCAAGACTGGTCGGTGCTCGCGCCGCTCAACCCCGTCACCGCATTCCACACGGGCGTCCCGGGATTCACGACGAGCGGCAACCTGTGGGCACGCTTGCCGCAGCTCCGCGTCGACGGCGCGATCCGAATGGGTTCGTACCATCTGATCTGGGTCGCAGCGCTCGTCGCCAACTCGCAGACCGACGCCATCCCGCGCGACGAGACCACCATCACGTCGGTCCGGATCCCGCAAGGCGGTGAGCTATCGCTTGCGCCGGCCGGCGAGGCGCGCCTCGCGATCGCGACGAAGATGTTCGGCAAGCCGTTCGAGCTCGGCGTCTCCGGTCACATCGGCAACCGCAAGATCCCGTTCACCGGCGGCGAAGAGAGTCTTCGCAACGGCGCGATCGCGGTCGACCTCACGCTCCCCCTGCCGGCGCGATTCAAGCTCAAGGGCGAGGCGTTCTGGGGCAAAGGACTCGACGCGTTCTTCGGTGGGATCAATCAAGGCATCGTCCACACGACCGATGCCGCGGGCGACATCACCTCGATCGGCGGCAGCATCGAGACCGTCGGCGCATGGGGTCAGGCGTCGTGGGCGGCCCTCGACATCCTGACGTTCTACGGCGGCGGCGGCTTCGACGATCCCGACAACGAGGATCTACTCGACGAGCCTGCGCCCACGAACCGCACGCTCAACGTCGCCGGATACGGCGAGATCTCGTTCGAGCTCGCACGCGGAATCGCGCTCTGGTTCGAGTACGACTACATGCGGACGACGTACGAGGCGGCGCCGTCGGTGACGACGCACGTCGTCTCGCTGACCGGCGCGCTGACGTTCTGAGCTACAGCTTCACGTACTCGAACTCTTCGGGCAGGCCGTTGATGCCCTTGAGCGGCGGTGCGATCCAGCCCGCCATCTTGCCGCGCTCGTAGCAGGGCTTCATGAGGCTCTTGATGTAGACCTCGTCGGCCTCGTTCGGCAGCCACTCGCCCTTCTTCGCGTTCCACGTCGCCTCGTCGAGCATCTGGCCGTCGGGCGAGAAGTGGTGACCGGACCACATGCCGATCTGGCGGTGGAACTTGTTCGACGGCAGCTTCAGCTCGAACGAGATGCCCTCGTCGCGGATCGTCTTGTTCCAGCGATCGACGCCGCGCTGGCAGTCCTTGATGTACTCGCTGCGCAGCACCTCGTTGAGCGCGTTGCGCATCGCGACGTCCTTGTGGACGACCTTGCCGTCCTCGAGCACGTCCATCGCGAAGTGCGAACCGATGAGCTTGTGCTCCTCGTAGCGGTCTTCCTTGTAGCGACCCTTGAGGCCGGCCGCGAACGCATCGGCGGCGTTCGACGACACCTCGCCGCCGAACAGGTCGAGCGACAGCGTGTACCAGAGGTTCAGGTACTTCTGGATCGTCGGCAGGTCGACGCCGCCGAGCTTGCGCACGTCGCCGTTCGAGTCCTGCTTCATCAGCTCGCACGCGCGCTTGACGATGCGTTGCACGCCGGTCTCGCCGACGAACATGTGGTGCGCTTCCTCGGTGAGCATGAAGCGGCACGTGCGCGCGAGCGGATCGAACCCGCTCTCGGCGAGCGCGGCGAGCTGATACTTGCCGTCGCGGTCGGTGAACATCGTGAACATGAAGAACGACAGCCAGTGGCTCGTCGGCTCGTTGAACGCGCCGAGGATGCGCGGCTTGTCGGCATCACCCGAGCGGCGCTGCAGGAGCTCCTCGGCTTCCTCGCGGCCGTCGCGGCCGAAGTACGTGTGGAGGAGATAGACCATCGCCCACAGGTGGCGGCCTTCCTCGACGTTCACCTGGAACAGGTTGCGCAGGTCGTAGAGCGACGGCGCGGTCTCGCCGAGGCGGCGCTGCTGCTCGACGCTCGCGGGCTCGGTATCACCTTGGGTGACGACGAGGCGGCGCAGCATGTTGCGGAACTCGCCCGGGACCTCGTCCCACACGGGCTGACCGGCGAAGTCGCCGAAGCCATGCACGCGGTTGGGATCCTTCGGCTCGAGGAAGATGCCCCAGCGGTAGTCCGGCATCTTCACGTAATCGAAGTGCGCCCAGCCGTTCGCCTCGACGGAGATCGCCGTGCGCAGGTAGATGTCGCGCTCCTGCCAGCCGACGGGACCCATGTCCTTCCACCAGTCGATGAACTTGGGCTGCCATGCCTCGAGCGCGCGCTGCAGGCGCTTGTCGCCGCCGAGGTTGACGTTGTTCGGGATCTTCTCGTCGTTGAGTACGCTAGACATGGCTTAGGTCCTCTTCCACTGGAATTGCGGCCGCTCGGGCTGACCGTAGAGCGTGAGCGCGCCGTGCTGACCGGTCGAGTTGGCGCGGGTGAAGATCCAGTTCTGCCAGGCGGAGAGCCGGCCGAAGATCTTGGTCTCGAGCGTCTCCGGTCCGACGAAGCGCAGCGACGCCTCCATGCCGGTGAGCGCATCGGGCGAGAGCGACGCCCGCTCCTCGACGGCGATGCGGAGCTCGTCCTCGAAGTCGATGTCGTCGGCCGCGACCGTCGCGATGCCGAGCTGCTCGGCCTCCTCGCTCGGGATCAGGCCCTCGGCGCCGCGCGCGAGCACCTTCTGGACGCGCGCCGGCTCGCCGTAGAAGCGAGCGTCGAGGCGCGACATGCCGGTCGACGTGGTCATGAAGCCGCTGTTCGCGACGCTGGTCGACACGCCGACCTTCTCGTCGCCGTCGATCAGCATGTAGAAGCGATCGGCGCCGAGCGCGAGCTCGAGCAGCACGCCGGCGAAGCACGAGTCGGCCGTGTCGGCGACCGCGTAGAAGCTGCGCGCGGTGTTGTCGTAGCGCTTGAGCACGCGGCGCTGCAGCAGGCGAACCTCGCGGGCAAAGCCCGAGGCCGACTTCGCGAGCGCCTCGTCGCACTGCTTGACCAGCTCGGCGTCGCCGCTTGTGCGGACCGTGACCATGCCGATGTCGGGATAGTCGAAGCGCAGGCGGAGGAGCGCCTCGTCGAGCTCGCGGAACGCACGGAGCGACCACGGCTCCGAGCTGCCGTCGAAGTTGTCGACGGCGGTCGGCGCCTTGACGACGAGCGCACCGGTGCGGGTGGCGGCGTCGAACGTGAGCTCGACGAACTTGTACGCGAGCTTCTCGGCGGAGATCTTGCCCTCGAGTGGTGGCAGTACGAACGCCGGACCGCGCGTCACTTGCTGCTTGGCGGCGAGCTCCTTCGCGCGCGCGGCGACCGACTCGTCCCACTTCGTGCGCGACACGAGGTGATCGACGAGGCCCCAGTCCTTCGCGCGCTTGCCCTTGATGCCCTCGGCCGTCGTGCAGAACACGTCGGCGCGATCGCGGCGGACCTTGCGCTTGTCGACGAGGCGGGTGAGACCGCCGGTGCCGGGGAGCACGGCGAGGAGCGGCGTCTCGGGGAAGCTGACGGCGGAGCTGCCGTCGTCGACGAGCATCGTCTCGTCGCACGCGAGCGCGAGCTCGTAGCCACCGCCGGCCGTCGTGCCCTTGCACGCGGCGAGCGACGCGAGGCCACTCTGCGCGGACGCGTCCTCGAGGTAGAGGCGAGTCTCGTTCGTGAACTTGCAGAAGTTCACCTTGAACG
>JABFXX010000458.1 GCA_013368795.1 Kofleriaceae bacterium | reverse complement strand
GATCCGGGGCCTGAGGACTTCAAGCCACCGACGCCCATGGCCGCGCCGGCCGAGGTCGTCTCGTTCCTTCGGGCTCACGCCAGCGGTGCCGAGCCCTGGCAGGCCACGGTGTACGAGCTCGACGGCGCCGGCGATGGCTTCGCGGGATACCGCGTCGTGAGCACGAAGACGGCAGAGCCCAAACTCGCCGGCGAGCTGGTTGCGCGGCTCGCCAGCGATCGCTCCTACGCGAGCTACCGCTGCGAAGCGCCACCGCTCGGCGTGCGCCTCGAACGCGACGGCGCGGCGCTGAGCTTCGTGGCCGACTGCCGGTTGCGCATCGACGGCACGCGCGACGTCGCCGGGTTCTCGCCGGAGATGCTGGGGTTCATGAGGCAACTGGAGGCGATGACGGTCCCGTGCAAGTGGGCGCGGCTTGACTACTTCGATCTCGAGCTTTGCGTCGACAAGACGATGCGCTACTCGGGCGGTGGCGAGCTCATGTTGCTGTCGGGCTTCGCAAGCTGCCAGCAGGTCATGATCAGTGATTGGCCGCTCTCCGGAGGCAAGGATACGCGTCGCGTCGGCACGGTCGACGTGTCGTGCTCGCCGCGCGACACCCCGGCGTGCGCTGCGCTCTGCGATAGCCTGCGCCCGACCCCGAACAGCACTGCGACGGCGAGCTTTCCCGAAGGCCTACCGGTAATCCGAAGCATCAGCATGGGAGGACTGGGCGGTGACGAAGGCACGACGAAGATCTGGCGCGACGGTACGGTCGTGTTCAGCGGCAACAGCTGCCGCAAGCTACGCGGCGCTCGCGCGAAGATCAGCCCGGAGAAAGTCACCGAGCTGCTCGCGAGGCTCGCGTTCGAGGCGCGCTTCGGGGAGGACAACCGGCCGAATTGCGATGATTGCGGCTATACGCGCGTCGTCATGCACGTCGGCAGCGACGTCGTCGAGGTGTATGGGCGGGCCCCGAAGCTCATCAGTGATGCGGTCGGCCCGAATCCCTGCTAGCTACCGCGCGCATGCGAGAGACCGGGGACGAGGTCAACGGCATGCGGACGCCTCGTAGGAACGCGAGGATGATTTCACTCGTTCCTTTCGAGCCTGCCTGGTCACGCCGGCGACCCATCGGCGCGCAGCTTCGGCAGAGCCGCCAATAGTGCTGCCAGGGCAGGCGTGCGCTCGTCGCCGCGCCAGGCGGCCCCGATCTGGAGCGGAGGCAGATCGCTCACTCGTCGCATGACGAGGTCGCGCGGCAGCGAGCGCACGACGTACGAGCCGACGATGAACAGGCCGACACCTTCACGCACGAGATCGATGCCGACCTGGGGCTGGGTCGTGGAGTAGACGATGCGCGGGACGAGCTTGGCCTCGGCGAACCGGCCGAGTAGCCAGGCGTGGAGCGGCGGGTTGACCGAGCGGTCGAAGACGATCAGCGGCTGGTCGTGAAGGTCAGCGAGTGCGAGCGAGTCGCGCCGTGCGAGCCGGTGGCTGCGGGGCAACACGAACGCCCAGTAGCCGTCGAGCACGAGCCGCACGGCGAGCGCTTGGTCGGCGATCGGCATGTGTACGAAGCCGAGCTCCAGCGTGCGGTCGCGGAGGCCGGCGAGCACCTCGTGCGGGTACATGTTGCGTGGTTCGACCACGATCGACGGATCGCGTTCGCGTAGCTCGCGCATCGCGGCCGCCAGGAACGGAGGATTCCAGTACTCGAGATAACCGAGACGAATGCGTTGGCGCGCCTGGGTGCCGAGCGAACGCACTTCCGATTCTGCCTCCGTGACCATCGCGATGATCCGGCGCGCATGGTCGGTCAGGAACTTTCCCGCCAGCGTTAGCGCCACCCGAGGGCTTCGCTCGCAGAGCTTGGAGCCGACGAGGAGCTCGAGCTGAGCGATCTGCTGGCTCAGGGCTGGCTGGCTGATCCCCACGCGAGCCGCCGCACGGCCGAAGTGCAGCTCGTCAGCGACCGCGACCAGCGCGTGCAGGTGACGCAGCTCCATCGGCGCGATCTGTACCACGATAAGCGCTGCTTATCGGGCGAGCTCGCCGGTTGATTGGCGCGGCGCGGCCCTCGTGCGCATTCTGACGGCGTGATGCCTGTACCGATCACGCCGACTCGTGTCCGTTCGTCGCGCCTACTGGGCTTCTTGACCGTTGCGGCCGCGTTCTCGGTCGCGAACCTGTACTACGCGCAGCCCCTTGCCGAGGCCATTGCACGCGACCTCCGGACCACCGCGGGCGGGGTGTCCTCCGCCCTGGTCGGCGCGCAGCTCGGTTACGCCGCGGGAATGCTGCTGCTCGTGCCATTGGGTGACGTGCGCGAGCGCCGCAGTACTCTCGCGACGACCGCGTTCGCCGCCGCGATCGCGCTGCTGGCGTTCGCCTCGGCGCCGAGCGTGCCGCTGCTCGCGGCCGCGAGCGTGCTGGTCGGTCTCGGCGCGTCTGTGACGCAGATGATCCTTCCGTTCGCGGTCGGACTCGGCGAGCCGGAGCAGCGTGGCAAGATCGTAGGCACCGTGATGGGCGGCGTGCTCGCCGGCATCCTGCTGTCGCGTACGGTGAGCGGCGCATTCGGTTCCCTCGTCGGATGGCGCGCCGTGTTCGTCGCGGCGGCAGTGGCAATGGCGGCGCTCGGCTGCGTGCTTCGCCTCGTGCTTCCGCTCTCGCCACCCACGACGAGCCTTCCGTACCGCGCGCTCCTTCGTACGCTTGCCGAGATCGTCCGCCGCGAGCCCGTGCTGCGCCGGCGTGCGCTCGTCGGTGCACTCGGCTTCGCGAGCTTCTCGATATTCTGGTCGACGATCGCGTTCCATCTCGCGGCGAGCCCGATCCACGGTGGCAGCGGCCTCGCCGGCATGCTCGGTATCCTCGGGCTGACCGGGATGATCGTCGCGCCGATCGTCGGTCGGCTCGCGATGCGCGTTCGACCGGCGCACATCAATCGCGCGGCGATGTTCGTGATCGTGCTCGCGTTCGTCGTATTCGGGCTCTTCTCCGACTCGCTGATCGCGATCGTCGTGGGTGTCGTGTTACTCGACGCGGGCGCGCAGGCAAGTCAGCTCGCGAACCAGACCGTCGTGTTCGGACTCGCACCGGCGGAGCGCAGCCGCATCAACGCGATCTATATGGTTGCGTACTTCCTCGGTGGTGCGCTCGGGACTGCGATCGCCGCACAGGCCTGGCAGCACAGCGGCTGGTCGGCCGTCTGCATTGCGGGCGGACTCTCGGCGCTCGCCGCATTGCTTCCGCTCCGCGGTCAGTAGCGCTGACGGCGGACTCGGAGCAGCAGGCCAAGCTTGATACCGAAGCCGCGATGAAGGCTACGCAGGCAGCCAAGCACGGCAAGGGGTACGCGGTTGATCCGCCGTCTCGCGCAGGCCTCGGCACCAGGACATCGTTGCGCCAGGCGGTCAGAGGAACATGCCTCCCGAGGCCTCGATACGCTGTCCGGTGATCCAGTGGTTCTCGGGCGCGAGGAGAAGCGCGATGGCGCCACCGATGTCGTCGGGGAGACCGACTCGCCCGAGTGCCGTGACCGCTGCGATCTGCCGGTTGGCCTCGGGGTTGTCTCGCACCGCGCCTCCCCTGAAGTCTGTCGCGACGGAGCCAGGCGCGAACGTGTTGACCGAGATTTTTCGCGGGGCGAGCTCCTTCGCGAGGTACCGTGTCAGCACCTCGAGGCCGCCTTTCATCATGGCGTAGGCCGATGATCCCGGAAAGCTGATCCGCGTGAGTCCCGAGGAGATGTTCACGATGCGGCCACCGTCGGCAATCAGCGGCGCGAGCCTCTGGGTCAGAAAGTACGGGCCTTTCAGGTGGACGAGCATCATCTCGTCGAACGTCGCCTCGGTGGTCTCGAGGAAAGGCACGCTCGCGCCTGTCCCAGCGTTGTTGACGAGGAAGTCGAACTGCTCGCGTCCCCACGACGTCCGGAGCGCGCCTTGTACGGCGTCCGCGAAGGCGCCAAAGCTCGTGCTGTTCGCGATGTCGAGCTGAAGTGCAATGGCCTTGCGGCCCCTGGCGGCGACCTCCGCGACGACCGCTGCCGCCGCGTCGGCGCGGCCCTTGAACGTGATGATGCTGTCCACGCCGCGGTCGGCGAGATGCAGGGCCATGCTCCTGCCGAGGCCACGACTTCCTCCGGTGATGACTGCGATCTGCGTTCCAGCTTCGGTGCTCATTTGCTTCTCCGATTGTTGACAAGGAAGGAGATAATCCCGCGAGCCTTCCTGAACTAGGCGCCGACGCGACGACACACTATTTCGAACCACGGAAACAATGATGCTGGACCTCGACGCGCTGAAGACGTTCGTGAAAGTTGCCGAGCTCGCGAGCTTCACGCGCGCTGCCGACCACCTCGGCCTCACGAAAGCTCGGGTCTCGCTCCAGGTGAAGCACCTCGAGAGCGCGCTCGAGACCAAGCTGCTCCAGCGCTCGACACGCGTCGTCCGCGTCACCCCAGAAGGAGAGCGGCTCCTCGCTCGCGCTCACCGGTTACTTGCCGATATCGACGATGTCGCGACGATGTTCCAGGCGGCGCGAAGCATTCGAGGGCGAGTGCGTGTCGACTTCCCTGTCACGCTCGCTCGCGAGGTCATCCTCCCGCGCGTGCCCGAGCTCATCGCAACTCATCCGGAGCTCGAGCTGGTGATCAGCGCGACGGACCGACGCGTCGACGCATTTCGCGAGGGGTTCGACTGCGTCCAGCGGGGTGGTGGTGCTGGAGATCCGAACCTCGTCGGTCGGTCCCTTGGCTCGCTGAAGATGATGAACTACGCGAGCCCGGCCTATCTTCGAAGCCACGGGACTCCACGTCGAATCGAGGATCTCGCCAACCACTTCGTGGTTCACTACTCCTCCACGCTCGCCGACGAGGAACCATCGTTCGAGTACCCGAGCGACGGTGGCTACCGCCAGCGTGCGATGCGGAGTCTCGTCACCGTCAACAGCGTCGAGGCCTACCACGCGGCTTGCGTCGTTGGCCTCGGCATCGTGCAGACGCCGCGTGCCGGCATGCACGCAAAACTCGCGGCGGGAACCGTGGTCGAGGTGCTTCCCGATTTTACCTGTGCGCCGCTGAAGGTGCTGCTGCTGCACACGCACGGCCGCAATCCACCTCGGCGTGTGAGAACCGTGATGAACTGGATCGCCGAGGTGGTCGCGCCGTACATCGAGGCGGATGCTCGTTCCCCTCGCAGGTGAGTCGTACGAGGTGAGCCCGTGACGTTCTTCGCCACGGTCAGGCACCGACGTCCGGCACCCGCCATGTCAGCGCATCCAGGCGAGCAACGATCTCAGCTCGCCGTCGGCCGGTTCACACGCTGCGCGAGAAGCGCGCATACTTCGGCCGTGACGTGGCGCATCCACAGCTGGTCGCCCGGATCGGGAACGGGCACCGTCGCATCTCCGCATTTCGGGCCGTGGCCATTTGGCCCGGCGGAGAACAAGGGAGGCAAGCGCGACTTCACCGTTGGCGAGCGCGTCCTCGTCGAGCTCGACGGTCCGAAGGACGCATTGGTCGTGCGTTCCGTGATCCCAGCATGCCAGCCGCAACCGGAAGGTACCGAGTGCACTGCGCTGCGAGAGCTCAACGCTGCGCATCCGCCAGACATGCATGTCGAGGAGCGGAGCGAAGGCGCGCTGCGATTCTGGCTCGGCGATTGTTGCGAGCGCTGCGCCGACGCATGGCGGGTGACCTTCATCCATCCACGCGTCGATGGACTCAACGACGAGACGGATCTCGACCATCCCTTGCTGCGACTCGCGAGTGCGCAGGAGTGCGCGGAACGCAGTCTGTCCGTCCCGGCGGGAAGCACGGCGTACTGCATCGTCACGAACCACGGCGACGGGCCCGATGGTCCACGCGTATTCGTCGTCGCAGACGGCATCGATGTGGAGCTCCGGCCGCGCGGCATGCGCTGACAGGGCGTGCCCTCGTGTGAGGAGGGGCCCAAGATCATCGCCAGGGTGCCGATGCGGGATCCGCTGTGGATCTCACTGCAACAGGATCTTCTCCCACGCCGCCGTCAGATCGAATGATCCGACCTCGTAGGCTGAGAAGGGATAGCTGCAGAGGTCTCCCCACGGAGTACAGTACGGCTGCAGGTGCCGGCAGTTGACGAAGACAACGCCGTTCCATCCACAGACCTCGGCCGATCGCACCGTCCTGGGGCTATGCAAGGTGCCGACCTGAGAGCCTGCGCTGAAGCTGCCGCGGGCCGTCTGCCACGTCACGAGCGTGCCGAACGGCGACACCCGGAGGTAGCTCGCGAAGTCCGCCGTGCCAACGCCGGTAAAGCAGATGCGATTGCCGCTGTAGTCCGTGCGGTCGTAGTACCAGAACGACGAGTAGGCACACGAGCTGTCGCGCGTGATTGCGACCGGGACCGTCTCGCCGCGTGCATATGCCGCCTTCAGCTCGTTCTGCGCGCGCTGCTCTTTGGCGGTGATCGGACGCGGCTCCGAGACCGTGACCGCGCCATCGGCCCCTACCGAGATCGACACCTCGTGGAACACCGTGTCGTCGGAGACTGGATCCTCGGACGCTGTCTCGACCTCGACGGGGTCATCGACACATGCGCTCGTGAACGCGACAACCATCAACAGAGCACCCGCGTAACCACAACGATTCATCACAAACCTCCAGCTGGACAGACAGCGACGTCCCGTCGGTGCCGATGAGACCCGCCATCCGTCACGTTGAACCTCCGGCAATGCCGGTCGTGCACTCTACCATCGTGCGCGTCCATACTTGCGCCGGCGGGTTTCGCGTTTCGGTCCGCGCTACGTGCGCAGGATCTTCTCCATGGGCTTGCCCTTGGCGAGCTCGTCGATGAGCTTGTCGAGGTAGCGCAGCCTGCGCATCGTCTTGTCCTCGATGTCCTCGATCCGGACTCCGCAGACCACGCCGGTGATGAGCTTGGCCTTGGGTTGGAAGTGGGGCGCCTTGCCATAGAAGGTCTCGAAGTCGAGGTTCGCGGCGAGGGCCTTCTTCAAGCTCGCGGTCGTGTGCCCGGTGAGCCAGCAGATGATCTCGTCGACCTCGGCTTTCGTTCGCCCTTTCGCCTCGGCCTTCTTGATGTACATCGGATAGACGGACGCAAAGCTCACTCCGTAGATCCTGGGCTTGGTCGCCTTTGCCTTCGAGGCCTTCATCAGGCCTTCATGCTACCAGGTCGACCGAGAGCTCCAGTGGAACCGCATGATGCGACCCGCGTCTGCGTCGGCTGCGAAATGGGGTCGGACCCCATTCGAGCTCGCACGCGCTACTCGTCGTCGGGGGCTCCGAATAGCGTCTTGAAGTAGCGGTCGGGTGAGTTCAAGAAGTCGCGCGTGATCGTGTAGTGCTCGGTCTCCTCGTAGGCGACGCGGCGGATGCCGTCGGTGCCGAGCTGGTAGATGACTGCACCCGGGTATGCCATCAAGATCGGCGAGTGCGTGGCGATGATGAACTGCGACCGGTCCTCCTCGACGAGCTCGTGCATGATCGTGAGCAGCGTGAGCTGGCGCTGGGGCGAGAGCGCGGCTTCGGGCTCGTCCAGGATGTAGAGGCCGTAGCCATTGAAGCGATGCCTCGCGAGCGCAAGGAACGACTCTCCGTGCGATTGCTCGTGCAGTGACACGCCGCCATACGACTGGCCGACGCCGAGACGTTCGATCTCCGTTGCGACGTTGAACATGCTCTCGGCGCGGAGGAAGAAGCCGTCGCGCGGGCGCTTCACGCCGCGAACGGGTCGCACGAACTTGTGAAGCTCGGACTCCGAGCGCCGGGTCGCGAAGTTGAAGTTCCGGGTGCCGCCTTCGGCATTGAAGCCGGCGACCACGGCGATCGCTTCGATCAGTGTCGACTTGCCGGCACCGTTGTCGCCGATGAGGAACGTGACGTTGGCGTCGAGGTCGAGCTCGTCGAGCTGACGTACGGAAGGAATCGAGAACGGGTACTCGTCGAATGACGGCACCTCGTCGCGGAGCAGGCGGATGCCGCGCAGGTATCGGTTCATCGACGGCATGCGGGCTTACTGCATCTGCCCGCCGGCTGCGCGGGCAAGCGCACCGATCTGCAGCTCACCGATCACGGCCGTGGGCGCTCCGTCGCGCACCAGCATCGCGACCGGGCTGATGCGCATTTCAGCTGGCGCCTCGTCGTGCTCGCGTCGCGCGTATGCGACGAACGCTCGCATTCCCTCGAGCCCAGCACCGACCCCACCGACGAGGATCCGCCCGTGTCGGGGTGCTGCGGCGAGGTACACCTTGCTGGCAAGGATCTTGTGGAGCGCCGTGAGGTGATCGTGGTCGAGCAGGAGCTCTGCCGCGTACTGGCCATTGGTGGCGACGTTCGAGCCCGGCAGCTGGTCGAGCTCCTCGTTTGAAAGCTCGCCGTCGAGCATGGTCACCTGAGCGAGGCCTCGCATCATCTCGAGCTCTGCGCGCTGTGATTCCGGAACGTGCACGAATGCGCCGTCGCGCTCGACCATCCACGCCACCTGCGGGATCAGCTCGTGCTCGCCGAGCGGGCTCGTGGGTGGATTCTCGATCAGCGCTTCGACCAGCGCGTCGGCGGGAGCGGTTCCGGCCGGAATGAGACGGGGAGCGTAGCGCTGCATGGGGGCTTCGTAGCAGGGCCAGGACCCCGCAGCGAGCTTGGCTCGCCGCCAACCACTTTGCGCGAGTGATACGGTGCGGCATGCGCCGCGCCGCCTGGTTGGTCCTCGCCGCTTGCACGAGCAGTAGTCCGAAGCCGGCCGTGAAGCAAAATCCCGCACCGCCACCGGTGACGCCGGCGGTCGTCGCGCCGGATCCGCGCAACCTCGGCTTCGAGCAGGTCGAGGGCGACGCGCCGACGGCCTGGCGGTCGAAGACCGGCCCGCTCGCGGTGGTCACCGAGGAGAAGCATGGCGGGATGCGCTCGCTGCGGCTCGACGGGCACCACATCGCGACCTCGTCGATCGACGCGACGCCGTTTCGCGGCAAGCGCATCGTCGTGCACGGCTGGATCAAGACGGCAGAGTCCGCGGGGGCAGGGCTGTGGGTTCGCGCCGACACCGACAGCGAGATGCTCGAGCTCGACAACATGAACGGCCGCTACGTCACCGGCACGAAGCCGTGGACCGAGGTGCGCGCCGAGATTCCCGTCGACGCGAAGGCGACGCACATCGTGTTCGGCACGCTGCAGGTCGGGCCAGGATCGGCCTGGTACGACGACCTCGGGATCGACGCGGTCGCGATCGAGGCGCCGAAGCAGATCGTGCTCGCGGGCAACGTGCTCGATCCTTCCGGCGCGCCGGCCGCTGGCGCCGAGGTCACGCTGATCGATCTCGAGCAAGAGATCGCGCGGCACGTGCAGGCGGACGGGCAGGGCCACTTCGAGCTTCCCGTGCTCGCTGGCAAGTGGGGACTGTCTGCGCACCGGACAGGCGCGGTCGGTGCGTTCGTCGCGCAGCGGCAGTACGCGACCGACACGAAGGATCTGAAGATCGCGCTCGCCAAGGATGGCGGCGTCACGGTGCGCGGCAAGGTCACGCAGAAGGTCGCGCCAGGTACGTACGTCCAGGTCTCGCCGTTCTCGCAGAACGACGCCGATCTGTTCGCGGTCCCGATCGCGGCCGACGGCACGTTCTCGGCCGTGCTGCCGCGCAGCGACAAGTACTACGTCACCTTGATCGGCGGGGGCAGCAGTGGCCAGTTCGAGCGCAAGGACGATCGCGTCGACGTCGTGCTCGAGACGCCGTCGCTCGATCCGCCGCCGGCGGAGGTCGTCGAGTACATCGGCAAGCAGGGCATCGCGCTGAAGACGGTCGAGGCAGGCAACGGACTCGACGATATGGCACCGCTCGCGAAGCTCGTCGGCAAGGCGAAGATCGTCGCGCTCGGCGAGGCGACGCACGGCTCGCGCGAGATCTTCCAGATGAAGCACCGTCTTCTCGAGTATCTCGTCGAGAAGCAAGGCTTCAGCGTGTTCGCGCTCGAGGCGAACCAGCCCGAGTGTCGCGTGATCAACGACTACGTGCTGAACGGAAAGGGCACCGCGAAGGAAGCGCTCGCCGGCATCTACTTCTGGACGTGGAACACGGAGGAGGTGCTCGCGATGATCGAGTGGATGCGCGCCTACAACGCGGACGCGAAGCACAAGACGAAGGTCCAGTTCGCGGGCTTCGACATGCAGACGTCTCGGGTCGCGCACGCGAACGTCGCGGCGGCCGTGAAGAAGGCCGCGCCCGACCGCGCCGACGCGCTGCTCGCGCCGATCGCGCCGCTCGGCGAGTCGATGTCGCAACAGGCCGTCAAGAACCTCTCGCCCGACCAGCGCAAGGCGCTCACCGCCGCACTCGCCGCGCTGAAGCCCGTGCTCGCGAAGGCCGACCCCGACACGCGCCACGATGTTCGCGTCCTCGAGCAGGCCGCGGCGATGTACATGGACGAGACGGCGTTCGACGCGCGCGATCGCGCGATGGCGGAGAATGTCGGCTGGCTCCTGGATACGACGAAGGCGCGCATCGTCGTGTGGGCACACAACGGTCACATCTCGAAGTTTCTCCCCGCCGCCGAGAACGCCGCGACGTTCAAGAACATGGGCAGCGTGCTGAAGGCGAAGTACAAGGCCGACTATCTGCCGATCGGCTTCGTCTTTGGTCAGGGCTCGTTTCAGGCGATGGACTGGACGAAGAAGTCGCGCCGGCTCGGCGAGGCGTCGATCGGCCCCGCGCCCGAGCACTACGGTAGTGCCGCGTTCGCGAAGACCGGCAAGCCGCTGCTCGTACTTGACCTCCGGACGCTGCCGAAGCGTGGCAAGGTCGCCGAGTGGTTCGCGGCGAAGCATCCGTTCCGGGAGATCGGTGCCGTTTGGCAGGGCGAGCCAGCGATGACGTTCCTGCAGGCACTGCCGCCGGTCTACGACGCGGTCATCTACATCGACAAGACGACGCGCGCGCGGCCGATCGCGAAGTAGGCATTCGATGAGCGACGAACAACCTCGCAATCCACTCCACGGGATCACGCTCGAGCGCATCGTGACGGAGCTCGTCGAGTTCTTCGGCTGGCCAGAGCTCGGTCAACAGGTGCGCATCCGGTGCTTCAACGAGAACCCGAGCATTCCGTCGAGCTTGAAGTTCCTGCGCAAGACGCCGTGGGCGCGCGAGAAGGTCGAGAGTCTCTACCTGTTCATGCTGCGTGAGAAGAAGCGCCGCGCGACCTGAGCCTCGCTGCTTCACTCTTCGCGCAGGTAGGTTGCGCGGTGGGGCAGGCGCAGGCTGACGAGGAACGCGACGACCATCATCGCGCTGACGTACCAGTAGAACAGGCTCGCGTGGCCGATCGACTTGAGGCCGAGCGCGACGTACTCCGCCGAGCCACCGAACATCGCATTCGCGATCGCGTACGCGAAGCCAACGCCGAGCGTGCGCACCTCCGGCGGAAACATCTCGGCCTTCACGATGCCGCTCACGGAGGTATAGAAGCTCACCACGACGAGCGCCGCGATGATCAGCAGGGTCGCGACGGTCGGGCTGTCGACGCGCTCGAGCGCGAGGAAGATGGGCACGGTCGTGACCGAGCCGAGGCTGCCGAACAACAGCATGTTCGCGCGACGGCCGATCCGATCGGACAGCGCGCCCATCGCGGGTTGCAGCGCGGCAAATGCCAGCAAGCAGATCGTCATCACATGACTCGAGGTCGTCGCCGGCATGCCAACGGTGTTCACGAGGAACTTCTGCATGTACGTCGTGAACGCGTAGAAGACGAGCGAGCCGCCGGCCGTGTAGCCGAGCACGGTCAGAAACGCGGCGCGGTGGTGCTGCCAGATCGCGCGGAAGCTGCCGGCGTCGCCACTGCCGCGCGACGCTTCGCTCGACGTCTCGACGAGCGTTTGCCGCAACACGAGCGCGATCAGGGCGGTGACCGCGCCGGCGAGAAACGGAATCCGCCAGCCCCATGCGCGTAGCTCGGACTCGTCGAGGAAGTGTTGCAGGACGACGACCACGGCGACCGCGAGGAGCTGGCCGCCGATCAGCGTCACGTACTGAAAGGACGAGTAGAAGCCCCGCCGTCCCGGCAGCGCGACCTCGCTCATGTACGTCGCGGTCGTGCCGTACTCGCCGCCGACGGAGATACCCTGGATGAGCCGCGCGAGCAGGAGCCAGGCCGGTGCCCACGCGCCGATCGTCGCGTACGTCGGGGCGAACGCGATCATCAGCGAGCCAACGCACATCATCATCACGCTGACGACCAGCGACGTCTTGCGGCCGACGCGGTCGCCGAGCCGGCCGAATATCCAGCCACCGATCGGGCGCATCAGGAAGCCCGCGGCGAACACGCCCGCCGTGTTGAGGAGCTGCGCGGTCGGATCGGATTTCGGGAAGAACGCGTGCGCGAAGTAGATGGCGCAGAACGCGTACGTGTAGAAGTCGAACCACTCGACGAGGTTCCCCGACGACGCCATGACGATCGCGCGAATGCGATGCGGCCGTGAGTCGGTCACGTGGCGAGCTTAGCGCGCGCGGGCGCTCTCGCTCCCGGCTTTGTGGACTTCTTCCAGGTATCATCGCGTCATGCGGATCCTGCTCCTCGCAGTGATCGCGGCGTGCGCCGAGCCGGCGGTGGTAACGCTCGACGAACCGTCGCTGCCACTCGCCAGCGTCTCTGTCGAGGCGCCCACGTCGATCGAGGAGCTGCGCGAGCGCATCCAGCTCGTGCTCGACCGAGAAGGCATACCGGGCGTCGGCATCGCGCTCGTCGGCCGCGACGGGCCGATCTGGGTCGGCGGTGTCGGGGTCGCGGAGCTGACGACGCGCAGGCCGGTCGACGGCGACTCGGTCTTTCGCGTCGGCTCGATCACGAAGAGCATCGTCGGCCTCGGCGCGATGCGGCTTGCCGAGCAAGGCAAGCTGTCACTCGACCGCCCACTCGACGAGCTGGTGCCCGACACGGGCATCGTCAACCGCTGGCAAACGCCGGTCACGCTCGCACAGTGCCTCGAACACACCGCCGGGCTCGACGACATACACATGAACGAGCTGTTCGCCGACGACGACGCGATGTCGCCGGCGGCCGCGCTCGCGATCAATAAACGCGCCCGCGTGATTCGCTGGGAACCCGGCACGCGCAACTCGTACTCGAACGTCGGCTACACGCTCGCCGCGCGCGCGATCGAAGTCGCGTCCGGCGAGCCGTTCGACGTGTATCTGAAGCAGGAAGTGCTCGTGCCGCTCGGAATGGGCGAGGCTGACTTTCGTCGCACGCCTAGCCTCGCGGCACGGCTGGCGACCGGGTACTCCGATCGCGGGCGCGTCGCCGAGTTCCGGCCGATCCCGCATCGCGGTGCAGGCGCACTGCTCGCCTCCGCGACCGACCTCGCGAAGCTCGTGCAGTTCTGGCTCGTGCGCGATACCCGCGTGGTCTCGGCGGCGGGCCTCGAGCGCATCGAGCACGCGCGCACGTTGCCGTATCGCAGTACCGACCTCGAGTACGGCCTCGGCAATTACGGCGACGTCAGCCAACCGGCGCGCGGCCGTGGGCACGATGGCGGAATCGACGGCTTTCTGTCGAGCCTGCGCTACTTCCCCGACCTCGGCGTCGGCTACGTGATGCTGCTCAACGGAACGCATTCGCTTCGTGCATTCATCGAGATCCGCAGCCTGTTGTTCGCGTACCTCGCGCGCGGCAAGGCGGTCGCGCAGCCGCCGGTGGGCGTATCCCAGCCTCCCGGCGCCGAGTTCTTCGCGTTCGCGAGCCCGCGCAACCAGGTGTCCGCGTTCATCGACACGACGCTGAGCGGGTGGCGCGTCCACGCGCGCGGCGACGAGGTGCACGTCGACCCCTTGCTCGGTAGTCACTCCGTCGACCTGGTCGCCACGGCGGACGGCGGCTATCGCCTCCCGTGGGAGAGCGGTACGTCGGTGCGGTTCGCGCACGACCGCGATGGCAAGCCGATCATGATCGTCGGTCTTCTCTACGCCGAGGCCGCGTCGTGGTGGCCCGCCCGCCTGCGCGCGCTCGCGATCGTCGCCTCGATGATCTTGCTCCAGCTCGCGCCACTGCTGCTGGGCGTGAAGCTCGGCCTCGCGGCGATTCGACGGGGGCGACTGCTCGCGCCCGGACTCACGGCGTGGCCGGCGATCGCAGGCCTCTGCGTGGTCGCGCTGCCGCGGCTCTTCGAGGCGGCGGGCGAGCGCCAGGTGTTCGGCGAGCGCAACGCGCTGACGATCGCGATCTGCGCGACGACGTGGCTGTTCGCGTTCGCCGCGAGTATCTCGCTGTGGGCGACGGTTCGCTGGACGTTCTCGCGCGAGCGTCCGGCGTTCGGCGACCGGCTCCTGCCCACGATGTGCGCGATCGCGGCGGTCGTGATCGCGGTGTGGGCGCACAGCTGGATCGGGCTGCGGACCTGGGCCTATTAGCGCGTGACGTGGCGGGGTATCGTCGGGGCGTGAAGCGCTCTCTCGCCCTCGTCGCCTTCTTGCTGCTTCCGTCGACGCTGGCGCACGCCGATGCCAAGGCAGACGTGACCAAAGCGTTCGCGAGCTTCGTCGATGCGATCGCGACGAACAAGACGCCCTCCGTCGAGCTGTTCATCGCGCCTGCCTCGGACGAGCGCGTCGATGACGCTGTCGGCGGGGCGCGCAAACCCGTTCCAGAGGACCT
>JABFXX010000509.1 GCA_013368795.1 Kofleriaceae bacterium | reverse complement strand
CCGGCGATCGTTCGCACGGCGGAGCGCCTGGTGTTGCCGGGCGTCGGTGCGTTCGCCGACGGCATGCGCGGACTTCGCGAGCGAAACCTCGTCGAGGCGCTGCTCGAGATGGCGACCACCGAGCGCCCGCTGCTCGGCATCTGCCTGGGCATGCAGCTCTTGCTCGCCCGGAGCGAGGAGTTCGGAACGCACGATGGGCTCGGCATCATCCCGGGCTCCGTCGAGCTGATCCCGCGCGCGCCTGGCCGAAAGGTCCCCCACATCGGCTGGAACCGGCTGGTGCCGACGAGCACGCCATGGGCGAGCACGCCGCTCGAACAGCTCGCCGCCGGAACGATGATGTACTTCGTCCACTCGTACACGGCGGTGCCCGCGAGCGACAGCCATCGCCTCGCCGATGCCGACTACGGCGGCTTTCGAATCTCGGCGGCCGTCCGCAAGGACAACGTGATCGGAACCCAGTTCCACCCCGAGAAGAGCGGCGAAGCTGGTTTGGTCGTGCTCGCCCGCTATTTGCGGTAGAGAAGACGGGTGACCGAGGCGTTCTACGGACTTCCGAACGAGATCAAGTTCTGCCGCCGCTGCGTGATCTCGAACCAGCGGCCGAACTCGAGCGTAGAGTTCAAGCACACGCGCGATTCGAAGAAGGCGACGATCAGCTTCGACGCCGACGGCGTGTGCGATGCGTGTCGCGTCGCCGAGAAGAAGGCGACGATCGACTGGGCCGACCGCGATCGGCAGCTCCGCGAGCTCTGCGACCGCTATCGCAAGAACGACGGCTCGTACGACTGCCTCGTTCCGGGTTCGGGCGGCAAGGACAGCTTCTACGCCGCGCACAAGCTCAAGTACGAGTACGGCATGCACCCGCTCACGGTCACGTGGGCACCGCACATCTACACGGAGTGGGGCTGGAAGAACCAGCAAGCGTGGATTCACGCCGGGTTCGACAACTACCTCTGCACGCCCAACGGCCGCGTGCATCGCCTGGTGACCCGCCTGGCGGTCGAGAACCTGTTCCACCCGTTTCAGCCGTTCATCCTCGGCCAGAAGAACCTCGCGCCGAAGATGGCCGTGCTGTTCGACATCCCTCTCGTGTTCTACGGAGAGAACGAAGCGGAGTACGGAAATCCGATCGGCGACACCGAGAGCGCGCGTCGCGATCACAAGTACTACGTGATGTCGGATCCTTCCCAGGTGTACCTCGGCGGCGCGTCGCTCAGCGACCTGACGTCGAAGTACGGGCTCGAGAGGGTCGAGCTCGAGCCGTATCTACCGGTGGATCCGACGAAGCTCGAGGAGCACAAGGTCGAGGTCCACTACCTCGGTTACTACCTGAAGTGGCATCCGCAGGCTTGCTACTACTACGCCGTCGAGAACGGCGGGTTTCAGGCGTCGCCCGAGCGCACGCCGGGCACGTACAGCAAGTACAACTCGATCGACGATCGCATCGACGACTTCCACTACTACACGACGTACATCAAGTTCGGCATCGGCCGTGCGACGTACGACGCCGCGCAGGAGATCCGATCGGGTGACATCAATCGCGACGAAGGTGTCGCGCTCGTCCGCCGCTATGACGGCGAGTTCCCCGAGCGCTTCGCCGATGAGGTGTTCGCGTACCTGAGCATGAACCCGAAGGAGTTCCCGGTCGCCTCGAAGCAGTTCAAGGAGCCGACGATGACCAGGGACAGCTTCATGCGCCTCGCGGACACGTTCCGCTCGCCCCACCTCTGGCACCAGGTCGACGGGACGTGGCGCCTCCGCAAGACCGTCTGGAGTGAGTGAGTGCGGATCGCAGTCCTGACGACCGGACGCCAGGACTGGGGAATCCTGCGCAGTACGTGCCTGCTGCTTCGCGATCGTCCCGGCTTCGAGCTGCTCGTGCTCGCCGGTGGCATGTGCTGCGAGCCGCGGTTCGGCGCGGTGCTCGCGCATCTCGAGCAAGACGGCATCTCGCCGGTCGAGCGCATGCGGTGGGTCGGCGAGCTCGCAGACGCGCCGGTACATCTGCAATCGGGTGATGCGCTCCGGCTGATCGGCGACGCGCTCGCGCGCCATCGTCCCGACGCGCTCCTCCTCGTCGGCGATCGCTTCGAGACCGCCGCCGCCGCGCTCGCCGCGACGCTCGCGCGTGTTCCGATCGTGCATCTCCACGGTGGCGAAGAGACCGCCGGCGCGTTCGACAACGCGCTTCGCCACGCGATCACCAAGCTCGCTCACCTGCACCTCGTCAGCCACGTCGACCACGCCAGGCGCGTGATCGCGATGGGCGAGGATCCGGCGTCGGTTCACGTCGTCGGCGCCCCCGGTCTCGACAACGTCCACCGCACCGATCTCGCCGAGCGCGCGGAGCTCGAGCAATTCCTCGGGATTTCGCTGCAACCGCCCGTCGTGCTCGTCACCCACCATCCCGCGACGCTCGGCGCCGCGCCCGAGCAGGAGATCGATGCGGTGATCGCCACGATGGATCGCGTCGACGCGACGTACGTCGTCACGCTGCCGAATGCCGATCCGGGCTCCGCTGCGATCCGCGAACGGCTCGTCGCCGCGGTGAACCATCCGCGCCGCAAAGCCGCCGAGGCGCTCGGCGAACGTCGCTACTTCGGCCTGCTCCGCCTCGCCGACGCGATGCTCGGCAACAGCTCGAGTGGCCTCATCGAGGCGCCGCTCCTCGGCCTGCCGGTCGTCAACGTCGGCGATCGCCAGAAGGGCCGCCTGCGCGAAGCAAACGTGCTCGACGCGCCGCCCGACGCGGACGCGATCACCGCGCGACTCACCGACGCACTCGCGCCCGGCTTCCGTGCCGGTCTCACCGGTCGTGGCAGCGCTCTCGGCGATGGCCACGCGGCCGAGCGCATCGTCGACATCCTCGCGGCATGGCACCCACCGGTTCCTCCGATCAAGCCACCCGTGAGGATCGCATGACCCCGCTCGTCGTGATCGGTGGAGGCGAGCACGCGCGCGTCGTGATCGATGCGATCCGCGCGCAGCCGTCGACGTGGACGCTCGAAGGTTTCGTCGATCCCGATCCGTGCACGGTCACCCAGCAGCGATCCGGAATTCGCTGGCTCGGTAGCGACGACGAGGTGCTTCGCGACGTCGCCGCTCGGTTCTTCGTCATCGGCGTCGGCGCTGTCGGCGTCAGCGACGCGCGCAGGGCGATCGCAGCGCGATACGACGCCGCCGGTGCGCGGTGGGCGACGATCGTCCATCCGCGTGCGACCGTCTCGACGACCGCGCGACTCGCGCCCGGTGTTGTCGTCCTCGCGAATGCCGTCATCAACACGGGCGCCGAGGTCGGCGTGCACGGTGTGATCAACACCGGCGCGATCGTCGAGCACGATGTGACGCTCGGCGCGTTCGCGCAGGTCGGGCCCGGTGCCACACTCGGTGGCGGCGTTCGCGTCGGCGATGCGAGCTACATCGGACTCGGTGCGCGCGTGCGCGATCACATCTCGATCGGCACGCGCGCGACCGTCGGCATGGGCGCGGTCGTCGTCGG
>JABFXX010000203.1 GCA_013368795.1 Kofleriaceae bacterium | reverse complement strand
GGCTAACATGGCGTGATACAAGGGCCCACCTATGAAGCCGGTCCGTGTGCGCATTGCACCGTCGCCGACGGGCGATCCGCACGTCGGCACCGCGTACATCGCGCTGTTCAACTATGTGTTTGCTCGGAAGGAGGGCGGCAAGTTCGTGCTCCGGATCGAGGACACCGATCAGTCGCGAGCGCGGTCCGATTCCGAACAAATGATCTACGACGCCCTCCGCTGGACGGGCCTGTCCTGGGACGAGGGTCCCGACGTCGGCGGACCGTACGGTCCGTATCGCCAGAGCGAGCGGCGCGACCTCTACATGAGTCACGTCAAGATGCTCCTCGACAACGGAAGCGCGTATCGCTGCTTCTGCACCGAGGACCGGCTCGCGAAGCTGCGCGTCCAGCAGCAGGCCGCGAAGGCGACGCTCGGCTACGACCGCCATTGCCGCGATCTCGATCCGAAGGATGGCGAGGCGCGCGCGGCGGCCGGCGAGGCGTGCGTCATCCGCCTGAAGGTTCCGCTGTCGGGACCGATCGAGTTCACCGACAAGCTGCGCGGCCTCGTGTCGCGCGACGCGAAGGAGATCGACGATCAGGTCCTGCTGAAGTCGGACGGCATGCCGACGTATCACCTCGCGAACGTCGTCGACGATCACCTGATGGAGATCACGCACGTCATCCGCGCCGAGGAGTGGATCTCGTCGACGCAGAAGCACGTGCTGCTCTACCAGGCGTTCGGCTGGGAGCAGCCGGTGTGGATCCACATGCCGCTCCTGCGCAACACCGACAAGTCGAAGATCAGCAAGCGCAAGCACCCGGTCTCGATCAACTACTACCGGGACATCGGCATCCTGCCGCAGGCGTTCCTGAACTTCCTCGGCCTCATGGGCTGGTCGTTCGGTGGCGACCGCGAGAAGTTCACGCTCGAGGAGATGACCGAGGTGTTCTCGTGGGACCGCATGTCGCTCGGCGGCCCGGTGTTCGACCTCGCGAAGCTGACGTGGCTCAACGAGAAGTACCTCCACGAGCTGTCGTACGAGCAGCTGGCCGACACGCTCGTCGACTGGCGACTCAACAGGGACTACTTCCTGAAGGTGCTGCCGCTCGTCCGCGAGCGCATCAAGAAGCTCGACGAGTTCGTCCCGGCGACCGAGTACTTCTTCTCGGGCGACCTCGACTACTCGGCCGTGATGCCGAAGCTCGCGATCACGGGTGTCGCCGCGAACGACCTCAAGAAGGCGCTGCTCGATCTCGTCGAGCGCTTCGAGGCGCGCGACGGCTTCGCGAAGGAGATGCTCGAGGAGGTCGCGCGCGGCTGGGCGGACGCGAATACGTGGAAGCACGGTGACGCGTTCATGGTGCTCCGCGCCGCGGTCACCGGCCGCACTGCGTCGCCGCCACTGTTCGACGTGATGGCGGTGCTCGGCAAGGAGATCACGCGGCGTCGGCTGCGTCGCGCCGCCGAGGTGATCGGCAGCGGGGGCAAGCTCAAGCAATGAGCTGGCAGTGGGCGATCGGCTTCGGTGTTCTCGTCGCCGTTCTCGCGCTGATCGTCCCGCGCTACGTCCGCACGTTCTTTCGCGCGCACTGGCTCGATCTGCTCCAGCTGATCGCGTCGCTCGCGCTCCTCGGCACCGCGATCCACTACGCGCGGCATGCCGATGCGACGTGGATCCGCGTCGTCGGCATCGTCGGTGCGGTCGGGCTCGAGCTCACGCTCGTGCTCGTGCACCCGCTGTTTCGCAGCTGGGTGAAGTTTCTGACGATCGATCAGTGGCGCGCGATCGACGCCGAGACCGTTCGTCCGGTCGGCGCCGCGGGCCAGTTCGACTGGCGCGTGCTCGTCGTGCTCGTCGTCGTCGCGGTGTCGCTGACGCTGCAGGAGTACATCGGCGATCGCGGCTGGTTCGAGCGCGTGTTTCCGCCGCACGGCCGCGACGCGTACTTCGAGCTCAAGGGCTTCGCGTGGTGGTCGGGCTGGCGCGTGCTCGGCTACGTGATCATGCCGGTGATCGCGATCCTCGCGATGCCGCGCGAGAAGCTCCTCGACTACCACCTGTCGCTCAAGGGCTTCTTCAAGCACGTCTGGATCTACCTGCTCCTGTTCACGCTGATCCTGCCTGCAGTCGCGATCGCGTCGACGACGGACGCGTTCCGCCACACGTACCCGTTCTATCGCGCGGCGAACCGCTCGCACTTCGACCTGTGGTCGTGGGAAGCGCTCTACGCCGTGCAGTTCCTCGCGCTCGAGGTGTTCTTCCGCGGGTTCATCCTGCAGGGCCTGCGGCGCGCGCTCGGCTCCAACGCGATCTTCGTGATGATCGTGCCGTACTGCATGATCCACTACGGCAAGCCGCTGCCCGAGACGCTCGGTGCGATCGGCGCCGGCGTCATCCTCGGCACGCTCGCGATGCGCACGAAGTCGATCTGGGGCGGCGTGCTGATCCACGTCGGCGTCGCCGTGACGATGGACGTGCTCGCGCTGCGCGGCTGCCCGCCGCTCGGCAGCAACCGCGGCTGCTAGTCGCAGCCGTGCGGATTCGCGAACGGGTCGCAGTCGCGCGTGGGCTGCGGGGCCGGCGGCTTCTTGATCGGTGGCTTCTTCACCGGTGGTTTCTTCACCGGCGGCTTTGTCGGCGGCTCCTCTGCGACTGGCCTGGCGACCGCTGCATCGACGGGGACCTCGGCGACGGCAGCATCGACCGGCACGATCGCGGGCTCTGCGACCGTCGCGTCGGGCGCGGCCGCGGGAGCGAGCTGCACGGGCTCGGGAGCGGCCGTGTCTTCGTCGCTGCCGTGCGTCACCCAGAGACCGGCGCCGATGCCGATGCCGAACAGCACGACGAGGCCCGCGACGACCTTCCACGTACCGCCGCCCTTCACCGCAGGGGCTGGGCTCGGTAGCACCGCCGCGGCGACCGGCGTGCGCGGGAGCTGCGGCGAGCTACCGCGGCTCGGGAGCGGCGTCGCGTCGCGGTACTCCGGCGCGTTCGCGAGCATGCGGCGGATGCGCTGGACCTCGCGCTGGGCGCGCTGCGGATCGGACGCGAACGGGATCAGCGCCTCGGCGAGCTCGCCGACGTTCTGGTAGCGATCGTCGCTCGACTTCGCGAGGCAGCGATCGATGATCGGCGCGAGCTCGGGCGCGTGCTGGCTCGCCGCGTGCGGCTCGAGCGACACCATCACGCACAGCTCGGCGAAGCTGCTCGCGTCGAACGGCAGGTTGCCCTCGACGAGCTCGTAGAGCACGCAACCGAGCGACCAGATGTCGCTGCGAGGGTCGGCCGTGCGCGCGTTGCGCATCTGCTCCGGAGACATGTACGCGGGCGTGCCGAGCATCGACGATGTCTGCGTCAACGACATGTCGGGACCGAACTGCGCCTTCGAGATCCCGAAGTCGAGCACCTTGAGCAGCTCGGAGCCGTCGCGGCGCTTGGTGACGAACAGGTTCGTCGGCTTGATGTCGCGGTGCACGATGCCGAGCGAGTGCGCCTCGGCGATCGCGTCGCAGGTCTGGAGCATGAGATCCGCGGCGTGCTGCGCATCGACGCGACCGATATCGAGCAGCGCCTTGCCGAGGTCGAGGCCCTCGAGCAGCTCCATGACCATGTACGGCCGGCCGTCATCGAACGTGCCGACGTCGCGGATGCGCGCGACGTGCTCGCTCTTGAGACGCACCGCGTTCTTCGCCTCGCGAAGGAACCGCGTGATGTTGTCATCGTCGAGCTGGACGTCCTCGCGAAGGATCTTGATCGCGACGTCCTCGTCGAGCGCGAGGTTGTGCGCCTTGATGACGAGCCCCATCCCTCCGAATCCAAGGGTGGATTCGACCCGGTACTTCCCGAGCAGGACGGTGTCGCGCGGCGGACCTTTCCCCGGCTGCACACTCGTCACCGCGTTGGCGGTGTCCCGATCCAATGCGTAGAAGATCGTAGCCCGAAAAAGGGAAGGGGTGCAGCGGGTTGGTTCCGCTGCACCCCAAAACGAGCACGACCGTTCGACCGTGGGACGATCTATCCCCTACGATTTACGTAGGTGGGCTCCACATAATCCTTCGGGCTTCCCGACGAGCGGGCGTGCACTCCCGGAACAGAGGCAGATCCCTGGATAGCAGATGTAGGAGACAGTTTCGCCCCGGGTCTCGCATCGAACCGCCGGTGCTCTGAAGAAGAAATTACGGTCGGTGATCGAATTCGTCAACCGCAAAAAAGCGTACTCGATCACTTCCTCACGGAAGCGCGCTGCAGCAGTTCGATCAGAAGCGTCCCGTGATCGCGAATCCGACTTCACGGTTAGAGCCGGTCGGTATAATTCGCTGCTCCGCGCGCGGCGCCGTGAACACGAGGATCGCGCCGGTGATCGACGCGGCGACGCCGATCCCGCCGACGACCGTCGCGACATTGCCGAGCGTTTGCGCTCGATCGGCGACTTCGACACCGTGCGCGTTGCACACGTGGTTCGCATCGCAATCGCCATCGTCGAACAGCTTGTCGTAGCTGTACCAGGCGTAGCCGGCGACCGCGCTCGCGGCAACGACGAGGCCGACGCCGCTCCACAGCGCGACCTTGCCGTAGGTCTTGCGCGAGCTGGTCTCGACGACCTTCTCCTTCGGCATCTCGAGCACCGGCAGGTTCAGGTCGACGTGTCCCGCGACGTCGATCGTGAACGTCGACTGATAGGGCAGGCGGCCGGGCGCCGTCATCACGACCTCGTGACGGCCTGGATCGACGGGCAGCTCCTTGGGTGCAGCGCGTCCTGTGTCGAGCGGCACGATCGCGTCGTCGATCAGGAGCTTGGTCTCGGGAGCGGGTGGACCGGCGACCACGAGCGTGACGGTCGGCACCTGGGCGGTCAGCGTCGCGATGTGCTCTTGCGCCGCGTCGCGCGGCTCCTTGAGGTTCGCCTCACTCGCGCGATCGTATGCTTCGCGGAACAGCTTCAGCGCCGACGCGACCTTGCCGCTGCGCTCGTTGCACAGGCCGAGGTTCAGCAGCGTGCCGACCGCGCGCGGGTCCTTGAGCAGCGACGCCTCGAACTTCGCGCACGCCTCGTCGGGCTTGCCGTCGGCGAGCAGCTTGCGACCTTCCTCGAACAGCTTCGCGGCCTCCGGCTTGTCACCGGGCTGCGCGGCCGCGTGCGTGACACCCGACACGAGGACAACGACTGCGAGCAGATGCCGCACGATGCTGATCGTATCAGGTATGATCGTCGTGATGGGCCGGGTGTTCGGCATGTTGCTGCTCGTCCTGTGCGGCTGCAATCAACTGCTCGGCATCGACGATGTCACGGCGGCGCAGGATCCGCTGCGCGATACCGACGGCGACGGCAAGCCCGACATCGAGGACAACTGTCCGTCGGTGCCGAACCCAGACCAGCTCGACAGCGACCACGACAATCGCGGCGACGCCTGCGATACCGAGTGCAGCGCGACCGATATCGACTCGGATCACGACGGCACGCCCGATCACTGCGATCTGTGCCCGGCGTTCCCGACGATGGGCCAGCACGACGAGGACAGCGACGGCATTGGCGACGAGTGCGACAACTGCCCGGCGACCGCGAACGTCGGCCAGGAGCACGCCGCCGACCTCGACGATCTCGGCGACGCCTGCGATCCGTTCACCAAGCAGACGCCGCAGGGCACGCTGCTGTTCGACCCGTTTGTCGACTCCTACGACCCGGTGAAGTGGACGACCGACGGCACGTGGTCGGCGGCGCCCGGTGGCGACGCGATCGTCCCGGCGGCTGGCCTCACCCCAGAGCAGGGCCTGCACGGCACCGCGAGCATCGGCCAGGACGACAATGACTGGTACGTCGAGACGGCGTTCACGCTGCCGTCGGGACTCTCGCAGTCCGAGCGCGTCGGCGTCGGGGTCTGGGATACGGGAATGAAGACGTTCGCGGTCAGCTGCGAGGTCCTGTGCAAGCCGAGCTGCCAGCTGTTGCTCCAGCGCGGCAACGACACCGCGAAGGGAATGGAGACGCTCGCGCCGGGCACGTACGTGCTGCGCGTCGTCGGCACCGGCAGCGTGACGCCGACGTTCACATGCGAGGTCCTCGGCGGCGAGAAGATCTCGCTGATGTCGATGCTTGCGGGCCCCGCCGTCCAGGGTGTGCCCACGATCTTTGCCACGACGCCCGTCGAGCTCAGGTATGTCCACGCGGTTCGCTAGCCTCGGCATCGCGGTCGCGCTCGCGGGCTGCAACGCGCTGCTCGGCATCGACGATGTCACCGGTCGCGCCACCGATCGCGACGGCGACGGCATCCTCGACGACGCCGACAACTGTCCGGATCGCGCGAACCCGCTGCAGGTCGATCGCGATCACGACGGCATCGGCGACATCTGCAACTGCACGACGTCGAGCAAGGACGACGACCACGACGGCGTCGACGACGGCTGCGACGAGTGTGTCGGGCCGGGCTTTCTCGGCGTCGATGGCGATGGCGATGGCGTCGACGATGGCTGCACGCTCGTCTGCCCGAACCCGAACGGCCTGGATTCCGATGCAGACGGCATCGACGACGGCTGCGACGCGTGCCTGTCCGGTCCGCCGCACGACGAGGATCAGGACGGCATCGCCGACGCGTGCGACGTCTGTCCGTCGATCGTCGATCCCGCGCAGCAGCTCGACGTCGACGGCGACGAGATCGGCGGCCAGTGCGACGCCTCGCCGTTCGCCGACGATCTCGTGCTGTTCGATCCGTTCACGTCCGACGACCCGACGGCCTGGGCTTCAGCCGGCGCCGAGTTCACCGTCACGGGCGACGGCCTCGTGTTCGACGGACCCGCTGGCTACGAGCGGCAGTCGATGTTCTCGCTGACCGGCGTCGAGATGACGGCAGAGACGCTCGTGACGCCGGGCGCCGGCATCTCCGCACATCCGCTCGGCCTGTTCGGCAGCGACTCGTGCGTCGTCGACGAAAGCCGCTACCTCGTGCTCACGCACGAGCGAAACTTCGTGGCGATGCAGACATCTGCGCTGCCGGTCCCGGGCGATGGCCCGGTGCGCCTGCGGTTCTGGGTCTCGCGTACCGCATCCGAATACAAGCTGCACTGCGACGCGCTCGACGCGGTCGGCGCGCCGATCACGAACACGGCGACGCTCGGCAGTCCGACGGGGCCGAGCGGCCCGATCGGCGTGATCGCGAAATCGAGCACGGCGCGCTGGGACTACTTCTGGCTCGTCCAGCGCCGCCCGTAGGTCAGGACCAGACGGGCTCGCAAGCTCGCGCTATCGGTTGACGTCGTCCTTCGAACCTTCGTGACCGCGCGAGCGCCAGTTCGGGCCCTCGCCACCCTGCGTCGCCGTCGACCGGATGCCGCGGCCGAGCATCGAGCTCAGGTTCTCGATCGCGTCGGCGCGATCCTCGACCGGCTTCGCGTGATCGCCGGTGTCCATGCGGATGGCGTCGCACGGGCACGCCTCGACGCACAGACCGCAGACGACGCAGCGCAGCTCGTCGATCTCGAACACCGCGGGCTTCTTCTCGATGCCCTTGTTGTCCGTCTCCGCGGGGATGATCGTGATGCAGTGGGCCGGGCAGACCGTCGGGCAGCACATGCACGCGACGCAGCGCACGGCGCCGTCGTCGCGCATCATGAGGCGGTGAAGGCCGCGGAACCGCTCCGGGTACGTGACCTTCTCCTCGGGATACTGGACGGTCTCGATCTCGTTCTTCCACTTCTCGTCGACGGGCGCGCCGGCCTTGGCACGTGCGCTCGCCTTGCGAAGCGGGAGGAACAGGTTCTTGGCGAAGTGCTTCAGCGTGATGCCGAAGCCCTTCGCGCCGGCCGCGAGGAAGCTCGTATCAGCGGCTTCGGGGCGCACGACCTGGATCGTGCGCATGACCTTGCCGTTCTTCGACGTCGCGGTCGCGAGGACCTTCGGGCCCTCGACTTCTTCTGCGTGGTGTTCGTCGTGTGCTGCGGACATGGTCGCCTCTAGGACGTGAAGATGAGCTTGATGAGCGCCGTCACCATGATGTTGGCGAGCGACAGCGGCAGGAGGAGCTTCCAGCCGAGGCTCATCAGCTGGTCGGCGCGGAAGCGCGGCAGCGTCCAGCGAACCATCAGCTGGAACCAGCAGAAGAACACCACCTTGGCACCGAACGCCGCGAACTGGAGACCCGCGACGAGGCCGTGCGGCAGCGGGAGGAACCAGCCGCCCGTCGACACGGAGTGGCCGGCCACTTCCGACATGTAGCCGCCGACGCGGAAGCCGTCGGCATCGAGGAACGGCACCTGCCAGCCACCGAAGAAGATGGTGGTGATGACGGCCGAGATGAACACGACCTCGATGAACTCGGCGAGGAAGAAGATGCCCCAGCGCATGCCGGAGTACTCGACGAAGTAGCCGATGATCTCGGGCTCGCCCTCGGGGATGTCGAACGGCGCGCGCTTGGTCTCGGCGATCGCCGCCGTGAAGAACAGCACGAGGCCGACCGGCTGCCAGAGCCAGAGCCAGTTGAGCGGGTTGGCCCCCGACATCGTGGTGCTCGCGCCATGCGCGGCGATGAAGCCGGGCTCGAGGCTGCCCATGACGAGGAACGCGCCCATGAGCGACAGGCCCATCGCGACCTCGTACGACATCATCTGCGACGAGCTACGCAGGCCACCGAGCAGCGCCCACTTGTTGTAGCTGGCCCAGCCGGCGATCGTGCCGCCGTAGTTCGCGATCGTGAGGACCGCGAAGTAGAAGATCAGGCCCCAGTCGAACTGGAAGATCTGCAGGCGGATCGAGTCGGCGAAGACCGCGTTGTTCGGATCGGTCGCGAGCAGCGTCGTGTCGATCGTCTTCGTGACGGCGTGCGGGAAGATCTCCGGGCCGAACGGGATGATGCAGAACGCGATGAGAACCGGCGCGAGCGCGAGGATCGGCGCGAGCGCGAACAGGCCCTTGTGCACGTTCGCGGGGACGAAGTCCTCCTTGAAGATCATCTTCAAGGCGTCGGCGACGAAGTGAAGGATGCCCTTCAGCTTGACCGGACCGATGTTGGCGCGGTTCGGACCGAGGCGGTCCTGCATCATCGCGCTCTGCCGGCGCTCGGCCCACGTGAGCAGCGATGCCAGCGGCATCACGAGACCGAGGATCAGGAACAGCCACTTCGTTCCCGGCCAATCGAGAATCTGCCAGATGGACGGCATTAGCCTCGGCTCCCCGCGAAGCGCAGCTGGAGCGGCCGCGCCTCACGCGTCCACGTCAGCTCCTTCCAGGCCGGAACTGCCGCGGTCATGTCCTTGAACACCTCGCGCGGATGCGTCCACGCGAGCTTCACACCGGTCGCGTGCGCGAGCCGCACGACCGCTTCCCACGCCGGAATCGCCTGGCCCGGCGGCGGGAAGGCCGCGTGCATGCGCTGCACGAAGCCCTTGATGTTTGTCGTCGTACCGGCCACCTCTGCCCACGCAGCGGCGGGCAGGGCGACCTTCGCGTGCTGGACCGGACCGCGCTCGTGCGCCGAGATCGAGATGACCTCGAGCTCCTTGAGCTTGCCGGTGTCGACGCCGGCGAGCACGTCGCCGAGGACGACCAGCGCGCGCAGCGTCGCCGGCGGGTTCGTGCCGAGATCGAGCGCGGGCTTCGCGTCGAGGCCGAGCGCCTCGGCGATCGCCTTCACGCCCGTCGTGTTCGGGTTGACGTCGGCGACGCGGAGCCTTCCGTCCGCGCGCGCCGGCACCGGCGGCTTGCCGGCGATGTAGACCGCGCCGACCTTCCACTCCTTCGCGAGCTTCGCGAGCGCGAAGTTGTCCTCGTTGGAGTGCAGCGCCGACAGCACGACGCCGACGGCCGACGGATCCTTGAGGTGCACGCCGAGGCGCTTTGCCGCCGTCGCGACCGCGCGGTCCCACCCGGCCGGCAGACCTTCGACGGTCGCCGCGGCGAGACGCTCCTCGCGGAGCTCGTGATACGTGAACCGACCCTCGTCGCACATCCAGTAGGAGTTGACGTCGGGGTTGTGGCGCGGAACGAGCCGCCACGCGCGGCCCTGCTTGTGGTGGATCTCGATGTTGCAGCCGGTGCCGCAGCCGTTGCAGATGCTCGGCGTCGCCTCGAGCTCCCACGCGCGCATCGTGAACCGGAAGTCCTTCGAGGTCAGCGCACCGACCGGGCAGACGTCGACGGTGTTCAGCGAGTACGGGTTGTCGAGCTGCTCGCCCGGCGCCGTCGTCAGCACCTCGTGATCGCCGCGGTTGGCGAACTCGAGCTGGTGCTGGCCCGCGACCTCGTCGCACGTGCGGATGCAGCGCGAGCAGAGGATGCAGCGCTCCTGATCGAGCACGATGTTCGGACCGAGGTCGACGGCCTTCGCCTTGTGGACCTTCGGCACGTCGACGCGCGAGTCCGCGTTGTCGTGGTCGAAGTACAGGCGCTGCAGCGTGCACTCGCCTGCCTTGTCACAGATCGGGCAGTCGATCGGGTGGTTGAGCAGCGTGAACTCGAGCTGCTGCTTGCGCGCGAGCGTCGACTGCGGGTCGGTCGTGTGGACGACCATGCCCTCGGCGACGACCTGCTGGCAGCTCGGCTGGAGCTTCGGGTTCTTCTCGATCGAGACGAGGCACTGGCGGCACTGCGCGACGATCTTGAGGCCCGGGTGGTAGCAGAACGCGCTGATGTCGTTGCCGAGCAGGCGCGCGGCCTCGAGGACGTTCGTGCCCTTGGGGACCGTGACCTGCTTGCCGTCGATCGTCAGCGTGACGGTGTCACTGGGTGGAGGAGCTACCTGAGTCACTTGTCGCACTCCCCGCCGATCATGTTGATCATGCCGAAGATCGGGACGACGTCGGCAATCAGGTGATCGTGGATCAGCTGAGCTGCCGTCGAGAGGTGAACGAACGAGGGCGAGCGGACGTACGCCTTGTACGGGCGGCCGGTGCCGTCGGCGACGACGAAGAAGCCGAGCTCTCCGTTGCCGCCCTCGACGAACGCGTACGCCTCACCGGGCGTGACGCGGATGCCGTCCATGATGTGCTTGAAGTGCCGGATCATCGACTCGATCGTGTTGTACGTGTCGCGCTTCGGCGGCAGGGCAACGCGAGGGTCGTCGATCATCGTCGGCCCGTCGGGGATCTGGACGAGGCACTGGCGGAGGATCCGCATCGACTGCTTGATCTCCTCGACGCGGACGAGATAGCGGTCGTAGCAGTCGCCCGTCGTGCCGAGCGGCACGTCGAACTCGAGCTCGGGATAGACCGAGTACGGGAAGTCGCGGCGAACGTCGTAGTCGACGCCGCACGCGCGCGCGATCGGGCCGACGCAGCCGGTCGCGATCGCGTTCTCCTTGGTCTGCGCTCCGACGCCCGCCATGCGGTCGCGGAAGATCTTGTTGTTGTTGAGCAGGTCGGCGACCTCGACCATCACGCCGGCGATCTTGTCGAGGCAGAGCGTCAGGTCGTCGTGGAAGCCTTCGGGCAGGTCCTTGTTGACGCCGCCGATGCGCACGTAGCTGTGCGTGAGGCGCGCGCCGGAGACCTTCTCCAGCAGCTCGTAGAGCCACTCGCGGCTCTTGAGGAAATAGAGGAACGGGGTGAACGCGCCGAGCTCCATGGCCGACGCGCCGACGCACGTCAGGTGGTCGGTCATGCGCGACATCTCGCTGACGATCACGCGGATGTACTCGGCGCGCTTCGGAATCAGATGGGTGATGCCCATCAGCTTCTCGATCGCCATCGCCCAGCCGCAGTTGTTGATCATCGGCGAGACGTAGTTGAGGCGGTCCGTGTACGGGAACACCTGCGTGAACGTCGCGTGCTCCGATTCCTTCTCGAAGCAGCGGTGCAGGTAGCCCGGCTGGACGTCGCCCTTGACGATGCGCTCGCCGTCGACGGTCAGCACGATGCGAACGGTGCCGTGCATCGCGGGATGCGACGGGCCCATGTTCACCGTCATGAGATCCGGCGGCAGCTCGGTCTCGTTGTCCGACAGGTCCTGAACGTCCTTGCGACCGAGGACGAGTTGCTTGAGCGTCGCGGCTTGGTCCGCCATTAGCGTTCTCCGTGCGAGCGCTTGATCGGATTGATCGGAAGATCGTCGCGGCGCACGAGCGGCTGCCGCTTCTCCTTCGGATAGTCCTTGCGCAGCGGGTAGCCGACGAACTCCTCGTAGAGGTAGATGCGGCGAAGATCCGGGTGACCGTCGAAGCGGATCCCGTACATGTCGAACGTCTCGCGCTCCTGCCAGTTGAACGCCGGGTAGAGCTCGGCGAGCGACGGCACGCGAGCGTCCTGCTCCGTGACCGCAATCTTCAGGCGGATGCGGTGCTTGTGCGCGATCGAGCGCAGCTGGTAGCAGACCTCGAAGCGAGGCTTGTCCTCGGTCCACGCCTCGCTGGGAGGAACGCCGACCGGGCGCCAGTCGAGGCGATCGATGCACGTGCAGAACACGGGCGAGTCGAACGCCATCGCCGGGTCATCGCGCAGCCACTTCGCGACGGTCGCGAGCTCGTCGCGCTTGATCCAGGCGATCTCGTCGCCGTGCTGGGATTCCGTACGTTCGACGGCGCCGGGGAACTTGGTCTTGAGCGCGTCGAGGACTTTCTGGGACATGACTTACTCCTCGTGCGCTGCCGCGATCAGCTCTTCACGCTTCACGCGGAGCTGACTGTGACCGCGGCCCGACTGGATGCGATCCATCAGCATGATGAGGCCGTCGAGCACCTGCTCGGGACGCGGCGGGCAGCCCGGGATGTAGACGTCGACGGGGATGACCTGATCGGCACCCGGCATCGAGTGGTAGTTCTGATAGAAGCCGCCGGTCGACGCGCACACGCCGAACGCCATGACCCACTTCGGCTCGGCCATCTGGTCGAACACGCGCTTGAGCGCCGGGCCCTGCTTCTCGGTGATCGTGCCGACGATCATCAGCAGATCGCTCTGGCGCGGGGAGAAGCGCGGGAACTCGGCGCCGAACCGCGCGATGTCGTACTTCGGCGCGGCGACCGACATGAATTCCATGCCGCAGCACGCGGTCACGAACGGGTAGGTGAACAGAGAGAACTTGCGGCCCCAGTTGGAGCCGCGCTCGAGCAGCGACTGCTTCGCCCACTTGGCGGCGTCCTCGAGGCGTGTGGTGGTGAGCTCGACACTCATCGCATTACTCCCAGCCGATGGCCTTCTTGCGCCACACGTAAGCGAGCGCGACCACCAGGATCGCGACGAACAGCAGCATCTCGGCGAAGCCGAACACGCTGACCATGCCGGTCAGCGGATCGTGCGAGAGCTGGTTGTAGAGGATCGCCCACGGGTACATGAACGCCGCTTCAATATCGAAGACGAGGAAAAGGATGGCGACCTGATAGAACCGAACCGAGTAGCGGCCGCGCGGGCTGCCGATCGGTTCGCTTCCACATTCGAACGGCTTCAACTTCTCGGGGTTCGTCGCCTTTGGCCCGATCAGCACCGCGAGAGCCGTGAACAGCCCGCAGAAGCCGAGGGCAAACACGATGGCCAGTCCTGCTGGCATGTATGCCTGTAACTGCAAAGCGAGCGCAGTATATGGCGGCAACCCCCGCGGTCAACGCGCAAGCGCGGCGATTTTCGAAGGGCGATCGCTGGCTTAACTGGCCCCAGTAGGTTGAACTTTCGCGTGGGCGGCAGCGTCTACAGCCTCGCCGCCCGACCCCCCAGGGAGAAACTATGAACAAAACCTCATTCCTCTTCGCAGTCGCGGCCGCCGCTGTCAGCGTCGGTCCGATCACCTCGGCCTACGCCGACCGGGTCGCCGAGCGGGCCCCGGACACGACCGGCTGGACCTTGCTCGGCGAGCAGCAGGTCGCCGGCAAGCGCGACCGCGACACGATCGTCGTCGGCAAGTACGAGGGCAAGTTCGACCAGCTGCAGCTGGTCGTCCTCGACTCCGACATCGACCTCAAGGACCTGACCGTGTTCTTCGCCAACGGCGAGAAGTGGTCGCCCGGCCTCAAGACCTCGTTCCGCGAGGGCCAGCGCTCGCGCGCGATCGACCTGCCGGGCAACAACCGCCAGATCGCGAAGATCGAGCTCCTCTACTCGAACACGCCCGGCGGCGGCCGCGCGAAGGTCGCCGTCTACGGCCGCGACAAGATGGCCAACAACCGCCCGCGCCCCGGCGCATGGCAGTTCGACGCGAAGGGCTGGACGCTGCTCGGCACGCAGAAGGTCAACGGCCGCCGCGACAAGGACACGATCAAGGTCCCCCGGTACGCCGGCAAGTTCGATCAGCTGACGCTCGTCGTCGCCGACTCGGACATCGAGCTGAAGACCTTCAAGGTGTCGTTTGCCAACGGCGGCCAGTGGTCGCCGATCGTGCAGCACTACTTCAAGGAGGGCGCTCGCACGCGCGTGATCGATCTGCCCGGCAAGGACCGCACGATCTCGAAGATCGATCTGTCGTACGCGAACCTGCCTGGCGGCGGCGCGGCGACGGTCCAGGTCTACGGCCGCGACGCGGGTCGCCCGGCGCCCGTCGAGGTCAAGCCGGTCGTCTGGGAGAACAAGGGCTGGACGTTCCTCGGTAAGTCGACCGTCGACGGCTGGCGCGACCGCGACAAGATCAACGTGAACCAGGGCAGCCCGTTCACCGAGGTCATGTTCGTCGTCGGCGGCAGCGACGTGCTCCTGAACAACGTCGTCATCACGCTCGGCAACAACGAGAAGTTCGAGATGAAGCAGCCGATCGCGTTCAAGGAAGGCACGCGCACCGCGCCGATCGACATCCCGGGCAAGCTGCGCAAGATCAAGAGCGTCGAGTTCTCGTACGCGAACCTGCCCGGTGGCGGGCGCGCGAACGTCG
>JABFXX010000049.1 GCA_013368795.1 Kofleriaceae bacterium | reverse complement strand
GGCCGACCGTGCCGAACATCCTCGTCGGCTTTCACGTGCTCGACACGCTGATGCTCGTGCTCGGCGCGATCCTGTGGGCGCGCATCGGCGACGAGATGAAGTGGCGACCGGCGTCGATCTGGGTCGGCTTCGTCGCGCTGTTCGCGAGCTTCGCCAACGCCCGCCACGCGCTCTACTACCCCGCGCTGACCGACTCGGCGGCGTTCGCGCTCGGCATGGCGATGACGTGGGGCTACCTCGCGCGGCGCCCGATCGTGCTGTGGCTGTGCGCGGGCATCGGCATGGTGACGTGGCCGGCACTGCCGCCGATCGCGATCGCGATGCTGCTCGTGCCCCGGCTCGACGGCGAGCTGCCGCAACCTGGAGAGAAGGGGACGTGGTGGATCCGCGGCGGCGCGGCGGCGATGGCGATCGCGGCGACGGCGGCGTTCCTCGTGCTCGCGCGCCACTACCTCCACCATCCGGTGCAAGAGCTGGGCATCGCGAAGTTCGCGACGTGGGTGCGGCGCGACCTCTTGCCGACCACGGTCGTCACGCTCGCGCTCGCGATGTCGGTGGCGTGGTTCGTGATCGTCTACCAGCCGAGGCTATGGAACGTGCGCGCGTGGCTGCGCACGATCCGCGGCAAGCGCACCGCGATCGCGATCGCCGCGGTCGTCGCCCTGTTCCTCGCGCGCAAGGCGTGGCTCGGTGCGGTCGCGACGAAGGGACCGGGGCCGACCGGCGAGCAGTTCCTCTGCCTGCAGACGCTCGAGGCGCTGCGCGGCCCGCTGTGGGGCATCGTCCATCACGTCGTCTACATGGGGCCGATCGTCGCGATCGCGATCGTGAGCTGGCGCGCGGTGTGTCGTGTCGCCGGGACGTGGGGCCACGCCGCCGGGCTCGCGTTCGCGATCCTGATCGTGTTCCTCGCTGGCTCCGAGTCGCGGCAGTGGATCCACCTGTTCCCGCTGCTCGTCGCGGCGACGATCGCGGCGACCGATGCGCGCTGGACGCCTCGCCGCGCCGTCGTGTTCACCGCGGTCGCGCTCGCATGGTCCAAGCTGTGGCTACACATCGGCTACGACACGCCGGGCAACTGGCAGACGTTTCCGACGCAGCGCTACTTCATGCACCTCGGGCCGTGGGCGAGCGATACCGCGTATGTCTGGCACGGCATCGCAGCGATCGCGACGGCGATCGGCCTGTGGCTGCTGCTCCGGGAGCGGCGTAGGCGCACGCACCGCGAGGCCGGCGTTTCCGCACTTTAGTTGCCGGCCTCGCGGGCTTGCAGAACGTTGTTGTCACGGCCAGCGCGAGCACGCGACGAGCGCTCGCTGGCAATCGCCGGCAGATCAGATCAATGCCTGGTGGGCATCGCGAAGCGCGCGCAGCTCGGTTACGCCGCGCACGCGCGCGTCGGCAATCGACTCGCCTTCGCCGACCGGCACGCGCACCTCGTAGTAGCTCTTGAGCTTCGGCTCGGTGCCGCTCGGACGCATGATGATGCGGCGGCCGCCGGCGAGCTTGAACACGAGGACGTCGGACGGCGGCAGGCCGCCTTCACCGAGGCTGAGATCGATCACCTGCTCGACGGGGTGACCGGCGACCTCCTTCGGCGGCGACGCGCGGAACCGCTTCATCGCGGCCTTGATCTCGGCGATCCCCTCGGAGCCGGGCTTCACGAGCGAGACCTGCTCTGTGACGAACAGACCGACGCGGCGATAGATGTCGTCGAGGTGATCGAGCACGGTCTTGCCGCGCGCACGGTTCCACGCGGTCAGCTCGGCGAAGATGAGGCACGCCGACACGCCGTCCTTGTCGCGCACGAGCGGGCCGACGGAGTAGCCGAGCGCCTCCTCGTAGCCCATCACGAACCGGCCGCCGTGCTCGCGCTCGTAGTCGAGCGCCGCGTTGCCGATCCACTTGAAGCCGGTGAGCGTCTCGCGATAGTCGGCGCCGGTCTGCTTCGCGAGGAACGACAGCAGCTGCGACGACACGATCGTCGTCGCGACCATGCGCTTGCCCTTCGGGCCGACCTCGAGGAGGTAATCGGCGAGCAGCGCGCCGACCTGATCGCCGGTGAGCACGCGATAGCTGCCGTCGTCGGGGACGGCGACGCACAGCCGGTCGGCATCGGGATCGTTGGCGAGCACGAGGTCGGCGTTCGCCTTGCGCGCGAGCTCGAGGACGCGGTCCATCGCGCCCTTCTCCTCGGGGTTCGGGAACGCGACCGTCGGGAAGTCCGGATCGCCCTCGCGCTGGGACGGCTCGGTGTGGACGCGAGGGAAGCCGCCGCGCTCGAGCGCGGGCTCGACCGATGGCGCGCCGACGCCGTGGAGCGGCGTGTACGCGATGATGAGGTTCTTGCCGTCGAGCGAGGGCTGCGCGCGCAGCGCGATGACGTCGGCGAGATACTTGTCGTGGAGCGACTCGTCGAGATCGACGACGAGACCCGACTTGCGCGCCGCATCGAGCTCGGGCATCGCCAGCTCGTCGCTGCGCCCGATCTTCGCGATCTCGGCCGCGATGCCGGTGTCGTGCGGCGGGATGATCTGCGCGCCGTTTCCCCAGTAGACCTTGTAGCCGTTGTACTCGGGCGGGTTGTGGCTCGCCGTGACCATGACGCCGGCGGCGGCCCCGAGGTGCGTGACCGCCCACGCACTCGTCGGCGTCGGCCAGGGACGGTGCGCCAGGAACGACTTGATGCCGGCGCCTGCGAGCACGCGCGCGGTGTCCTCGGCGAACACGCGCGAGTTGTGACGCGCGTCGTGGCCGATCAGGACGCCGCGGCTACCAGCGTCGGGGACCTTCGCCTTGAGGTACGCGGCGAGGCCGGCGGTCACCTTGCGGACCAGCACGCGGTTCATCCGCTGCGGTCCGGCGCCGAGCACCCCACGCAGGCCGGCGGTGCCGAACTCGAGCTGGCCGTCGAACCGCTCGCGGAGATCGCGATGCGCGGCCTCTTCGCCGTGGTCGGCGCGCTCGATCAGCGCGCTCAGCTCCTCACGGGTCTTGGGATCGGGATCTTCGTCGAGCCAGAGGCCAGCGGCCTCGCGAAAGGGCGGATGCAGCGACACGCCCGAACCATACCCGAAGGCATGCCCGGAGGTCGTGAGCCGCGAGCGAGACCTTCGATCAGGTCGCGGTCTGCTTCTTCTTCATCTTCGCGATGAGGCCCGCGAAGCCTTCCTTCTCGATGATCTTGTTGAACTGCGCGCGGCAGTTCTCGACAAGGGCGACGCCATCCGTCTTGACGTCCCACGCCTTGTACTTGTTGCCGTCCTTCTGGAGGACGTAGTCGACCTGGATCTTCATCGTGCGGTTCTTCCGCTTCGTGTTGATCTGCGTGGTCACGACCGTGTTGCCGTCCTTGTCGACGGACTCGCCGGTGTAGTCGACCGTGTACGCCAGATTGGCGCGCAGGCCGCGGATGTAGTTGTCCTCGATCAGCGAGCGGAGCGTCGTCAAAAACTCGGTCTGCTGCGCGGGCGTCAGCTTGCTCCACTGATCGGACATCGCGCGCTTGCCGAGCTCGTCGATGTCGAGGAAGTCGCG
>JABFXX010000493.1 GCA_013368795.1 Kofleriaceae bacterium | reverse complement strand
GAGATGCCGTGAAGCGCAGCGGCTATCGCGGCGACGCGCAGGCGATCGAGGCCGGTCGGACGCGCGCCGAGCTCGCCGGCGTGTGCTTCGAGGAAGTGCGTGTCGATCTCGCCGGCGAGGAAGCCGGGATGCGCGAGGATCCGCGCGAGGTGCTCGCGGTTGGTGACGATGCCGGGCACCCAGGTCTCGTCGAGCGCGCGGCGAAGGACCTGCGCGGCCTCGCGGCGCGTCGGCGCGTGCGCGATGATCTTGCCGAGCATCGAGTCGTAGTGGATGCCGATCTCGCTGCCAGCGACGACGCCGATGTCGGCGCGGACGGTCGAGGGAATGTCGACGCCGAGCAGCGTGCCGGTCGTCGGCAGGTAGTCGCGCTCGGGATCCTCGGCGCACAGGCGGACCTCGATCGCCCAGCCCTGCTGCGGCGGTGCGGCGGTGTAGCCGAGGTGCTCGCCGCGCGCGATGCGGATCTGCTCGCGTACGAGATCGAGGCCGGTGGTGAGCTCGGTGACCGGATGCTCGACCTGGAGGCGCGTGTTGACCTCGAGGAAGTAGTAGTTGCCCTGCGGGTCGACGATGAACTCGACGGTGCCCGCGCCGACGTAGCCGACCTCGCGGCCGAGCGCGACGGCGGCGGCACCCATCGCGGCGCGGCGCTCTGCATCGAGCGCGGGAGACGGAGCTTCCTCGATGATCTTCTGGTGGCGGCGCTGCACGGAGCACTCGCGCTCCCACAGGTGGACGACGTTGCCGTGAGTGTCGCCGACGATCTGGATCTCGATGTGACGAGGACGCTCGACGTAGCGTTCGAGCAGGAGCGTGTCGTCGCCGAACGCGTTGCGCGCCTCGTTGCGCGCGCGCTCGATCGAGTCGGCGAGCTCGGAGGCGTCGCGGACGACGCGCATGCCCTTGCCGCCGCCACCGGCAGAGGCTTTGACGAGGAGCGGGAAGCCGATCGCGCGGGCCTCGTCGACGAGGCGAGCCTGATCGTCGCCGTGATAGCCGGGGACGACAGGGACGTTCGCCTTCTGGGCGATGCGCTTGGCGGCCTGCTTGCTGCCGAGCGCGCGGATCACGTTGGCCGGCGGGCCGATGAAGATCAGGCCGGCCTCGGCAACTGCCTCGGCGAACAGCGGATTCTCCGAGAGAAAACCGTAGCCGGGGTGGATCGCGCTCGCGCCCGTGCGACGCGCGGCGTCGAGCAGGGACTCGATCACGAGATAGGACTCGCGGGCCGGCGGCGCACCGATGCGTACGGCCTCGTCGGCATAGCGGACGAACGGCGCGTCGGCATCTGCGTCGGAGTACACGGCGACCGTGGCGATACCCATGGCACGGCACGTCCGCATCACGCGCAGCGCGATCTCGCCGCGGTTGGCTACGAGGACCTTGTCCAGCGCGGTCACCGCGCGACGCTAACACGCGGACGGAGCCGCCCGCGCGCGCTACGCTTGGGGAGATGCGTACCGCGACCGTCGCCGCCGCCTGTGCAGCCGCGCTGGTCGCATGTCGTGAACCGGCGCCACGCCCGGCACCGCTCATCCCGCTCGACCTGATGGACCGGAAGGCGGCAGAGCCGAAGGCCGAGGCGCGTTCTGCCGATCCGGCGCCGGCGCCGACCGGGTACACGGGGGATGCGACCGTGAGGGACCTGCTCGCCGACCTCCTGTATCAGGCGAGGAGCGAGCTCCCGAGTGCGGAGTTGCTGCGCAAGCGCTACGAGGGCCGCGCGACGGCAAGCACGGTCAACGGCAAGGAGACGACGTACGAGCTCGGCGGCGACGTGCGGTCGATGACGATCCGCGAGAACCCAAGCGGCGTCGGTGCGTCGGTGCGGCTGATCATCCAGGATGATCAGTTCGTCGAGCGGCGCGCGCTCACCGACATCGAGTCGATCGTCGAGACGCGGCGTGCCCGCTACATGCCGGGCCAGCGTAGCGAGGGAGTGATCGTCCAGCCCGGCCGTAGCACGCCCGAGATGGGCCTCGTCGGCTGCGTCGAGCTCGGCGACCGGGTGATGCAGGTTTCGGCCGAAATCACGAGCGTCAGCGGCGTGAAGGAGGTCTACGTGCGGTTCGAGCGCCAGCGTCGTTGTTAGACTCGTCCTCGTGCGCGTACTCGTGCTCGTTCTCGTCCTCGGCGCGTGCGGTGAATCGCGGGCGCCGGCTCCCATCGCGAGCGCGCCGGCCAACGTCGTCGCCGCGTCAGCTCCCGCCGATGCCGGCGGCGCGCAGGGCTACACTGGAGCGGTGACGCTCGCGGCACTGCTCGCCGACCTGCTCGACCAGGCGAACGCCGGACCGCCGACGGCGACGCAGCTGCGTTCGCGCTACGAAGGCAGCGCCAAGCACGCGTCGACCGCTGGCCCGAACCTCGATCACCCGAGCTGGACGACCTCGGTCAACGGCGCCGATGACGTGTTCCTCGACCTCGGCGGCGACGTCGTCGGCATGCAGCTGCACGAGGACTCGCGCGGCTGGGGCGCGTACGTCGACCTCGCGGTCGCGCGCGGCACGCTCGCGGATGCCGAGACGGTGATCGGCAAGACGCGCTCGGTGCCGCGCAACCCGGACGATTTCAAGTCAGGCCCCACGGTCGCGGCGTATGTCGAGCGCGGCGGTCACACCGTCCGCGTGTTCGTCGAGCTCGACGACGCGCGCACCGGCGTGCGCCACGTCAAGTTGCACTTCCAACGCTAGTGGCGGAACACGCCCCACGACGTCGAGCCACGGACGGGCGCCGAGTACGCGGCCGATAGCGCGATCGCGATCACCGTGCGCGTGTCGCGCGGATCGATGATGCCGTCGTCCCACAGGCGCGCCGTCGCGAAGTACGGATCGCTCTCCTTCTCGATCATCTGCTCGGTCATCGCCTTCATCATGCCGAGCTTCTGCTCGTCGACGGATTCGCCGCGCTTCGCCGCGGCCTCGCGCTGGATGATGTCGAGCACGCCGGCGAGCTGCTTGCCGCCCATGACCGCGATGCGGTGATTGGGCCAGGTGAACAGAAAGCGCGGCGCGTAGGCGCGGCCGCTCATCGCGTAGTTACCGGCGCCGTAGCTCGCGCCGGTCATGATCGTGATCGCCGGGACCGTCGAGTTCGACACCGCGTTGATGAGCTTCGCGCCGTGCTTGATGATGCCTTCCTGCTCGTACTTCTTGCCGACCATGAAGCCGGTGATGTTCTGCAGGAACAGCAGCGGCACGTCGGCCTGGTTGCACAGCTGGATGAACTGCGCGCCCTTCTGCGCGGACTCGCTGAACAAGATGCCGTTGTTCGCGAGGATGCCGATCGGAAAGCCGTGGAGGTGCGCCCAGCCGCAGATCAGCGTCGAGCCGTACAGCGGCTTGAACTCGGAGAACCGCGATCCGTCGACGATGCGCGCGATCACCTCGCGTGAATCGAACGGCACCTTGATGTCGGGCGACGCGATGCCGAGCAGCTCGTCGGCGGAGTACTTCGGCGACTCGATCGGACGCGGCGTCGGGCGCGCGCCCTTCTTCCAGTCGAGGTGCGCGACGATCTCGCGGCCGATGCGGATCGCGTCGCGCTCGTCGCGCGCGAGGTAGTCGGACACGCCCGACACGCGCGAGTGCATCTCGGCGCCGCCGAGGTCCTCGTGATCGGTGTCCTCGCCGGTCGCCATCTTCACGAGCGGAGGCCCGGCGAGATAGACCTGCGCCTGCTTCTCGACCATGACGACGTAGTCGCTCATGCCCGGGATGTACGCGCCGCCCGCGGTCGAGCTGCCGAACACGAGACAGATCGACGGGATCCGATTCTCGGAGCGCCGCGTGAGATCGCGGAACCCGCGGCCGCCCGGGACGAAGATCTTCGACTGGTTCGGCAGGTCGGCGCCCGCGGACTCGATCATCGAGATCGACGGCAGGCGGTTCTGCTCGGCGATATCGTTGAGCCGTCCGGACTTCCACGCGGTCATCTCGCTGATCGCGCCGCCCTTCACCGTCGAGTCGTTCGCGGTGATGACGACCTCGACGCCCGAGACCTTGCCGACGCCGCCGATGAACCCGGCGCCCGGCGTGTGACCGGAGATGTCCTTGCCGGCGAGCGCGCCGATCTCGAGGAAGTGCGAGTCGCGATCGAGGAGCAGCTCGATGCGCTCGCGCGGTAGCAGCTTGCCGGCGGCCTTGTGACGGCTCGTGTACTTCTCGCCGCCGCCGATGGTTGCCTCGGCGAGCGCCTTCGTCAGCTTCTCGACCGCCGCGGTGTTGGCCTCGAGGTTGGCGCGGTACTCGGGAGAGCGCGGGTCGATGCGCGTGGCGATGACCGGGTAAGGCTGTTCCACGACGCGCGAAGATAGCGGACTTGGAGTAGCTTTGCGCCATGGGAAACGTGATCGAAGAAGCCAAGTCGGGCCGTGCGAGCTGCCGCACGTGCAAGAAGGCGATCGCGAAAGGTGAGCTTCGTTTCGGCGAGGAGGCACCCAACGCGTTCGGCGACCAGCCGAGCATGCGCTGGCACCATCTGCTCTGCGCCGCCGAGAAGCTGCCCGCCGAGCTCAAGGCCGAGCTCGATAACTACCCCGGCACGATCCCGAACCGAGCCGAGCTCGACCAGGCGATGTCCGACGCGCTGTCGAAGGGCCGCGCCAAACCGGGCGGCTTCCCGTTCGCCGACAAGGCGCCCACCGGCCGCGCCAAGTGCATGCAGTGCGAGCAGCCGATCGCAAAGGACTCGATCCGCGTCGCGGTCGAGCGCGAGATCGATACCGGCGCGACGGTGACCCGCGGCGCCGGCTACCTGCACCCGCAGTGCGTCGTCGAGAACCTCGAGAACGTCGGCGGCGACAAGGACGAGCTGGTCGCGGCGCTGCGCCAGAACTCGCGCCTCGTCCCGGCCGACCTCGACGCCGCGATCGCCGCGATCGGCTGACCAGAAATTGGCGAGCGGGCGACCGCGCGGGCGAAAATTGCCTCGTGCGCCTCTGGCCCGCATTGCTCGTGCTCTCGGTCGCCGGCATCGCCCGTGGCGAGCGGCATGTCGTCCAGCGCGGCGAGACGCTCGAGCACATCGCGCTCGCGCACGGCTGCAGCGTCGACGCGCTCGAGCGAGCGAACCACCTCGACACGACGCTGCCGAAGGCCGGCACCTCGCTCGTGATCCCGGCGTGCTCGCTGCGGACGCGCGCCCAGACGCGAACGGTGAAGCCGCGCGTTCGCCAGGCGACGCCAACCTCCGACGACGACGACAAGGCGAAGGCCGCGCTTGCCGTGATCGACGGCGCGACCTGGACCGCGGAGACGCGCGACACCGACGAGGAGCCAGCCGGCGAGAGCACCAGCATCGGCGTGCCGTGGCGAGGCAAGCTGCGCGGTGGCCGCAAGCTCGAGGCCGGTGATGGCTACATCGTGCGCAGGCCATCGCGCGCGTTCGGCGCGAGTCACGTCGTCGATCACCTTCGCCGCTCGATCGCCGAGGTCCGCGCGCTCTATCCCGATGTCCACACGCTCGCGATCGGCGACATCTCGGCCGAGCACGGCGGCAAGATCTCGGCGCATCACTCGCACCAGAGCGGGCTCGACGTCGACGTCGGCTTCTACTTCAAGCGCGTGCCCGACACGTACCCCGAGAAGTTCGCCGCGGCGACCGCGCAGCTCGACCTCGAAGCGACGTGGGCGCTCGTCAACGCGTTCGCGCGGACGACGAACGTCGAGGACGGCGTGTCGATCATCTTCCTCGACTACGCCGTGCAGAAGCGGCTCTACGACTACGCGCACTCGCGCGGCACGCCCGACGAGGATCTCGCTGCGCTACTCCAGTACCCGCGTGGCAAGGACACGCAGGTCGGCCTGATCCGGCACTGGCCGAATCACGCCGACCACCTGCACGTGCGCTTCAAGAGCTCGGCGGGATCACGCTAGCGATCGGCAGGCCGGGCTCGCGCTCGATCTCCTCGGCCCCGCCCGCGCAGAGCTTGGCGATCATCACGACCGCGATCAGGCCGGCGACCGCCGCGAGCATCATCAACATCATCACGCTGCCCTGCGACTGAGCCTTCGGGATCATCCAGTTCTGGATCGCGAGCGAGGCGAGCATCATGAACACGATGCCGATTCCCTTGCCCTGCGCCTCCGACTGCAGCGCGATCGTCGTGCGCTCGCTCGCGAACTTTCCGATCGCGATCGCGACGAGCGCGACGGCGACGATCGCGACGAACGGCTCGGCGAGCGTGAACGCGAGCATGTAATCGTTATCGCGGTAGCCGCCGTAATCGCCGGACTTGTAGAGCATGCGGTAGATGTACGGCAGCTTGCTGAGCTCGACGCCGCAGCACCACAGCGATGCCGCCGCGGACAGCACGAGCGGATAGCGCGGCAGGTCGGCGATCGAAGCCTTCGCGGTGCGCGCGACGCCGACGCCGAACATCGCGAACGCGATCGTCGTCGCACACGCGCCGGCCATCATCATGAAGCGCAGCATCTTGAACAGGCCCTCGCCGCCGCCCCTCGCCCCCATCGCCATCAGCGAGAGGAGAACGATCGAGCAGGCGACGAGCACCCGCAGCCACATGCCGCGCGCTGCGAGGCGAAGGCCCTCTGCGCCCGCGGGACGATCCATCGGCGTGATGCCGCGCGATGCCGCGATGGCAAGGATCGACATGACGGTCACGCGCACGATGCGCAGGGCGCCGTCGATCGAGAGTGCCAACTTGAAGTCCTTGACGCCCCCGAACAGCGCGTCGCCGAGAAACGGCGGTGGATCGATGAAAACGGCGACGACCAGGCCGACGATCGCGAGGACGCGGTTCTCCTTCCAGATCGCCCAGGCCAGACCTCCGACCGAGAGGACCCCAGCCAGCCAGTAGGCGTACTGGAAGCCATCGCGCAGCCACTTCTTCTCCCAGATGTGGAGATCGAAGTTCATCAGCGTGGTCACGATCTCGAGCGCGAGCCCGAGCGCGAAGCCGACGGCCGCGATCTTCGCACCCTTCGAGAGCTGGCCGGCGGAGCGACGCGCGAGCTCGAGCGTGCCGAGCAGCGCGAGCGTGTAGCAGGCCATCGACACGCCGTCGCCGGCGAGCCCGAGACGCGGCGACCACATCTCGGACTTGCCGAGGATGTACGCGAGGCGAAAGCCCAGGAAGCCGAACCAACCCGCAAGCGCGATCACGAGCGCAGGTGGAACTGCGCGAAAGCCTTTCACCTCGTCACTCATCAGTAACCCTCCGTCTTCGCGATGACTTCGTTCATGATCTCTCGCGTGCCTCCGCCGATCGGATAGAGGCGCGCATCCCGGTACAGCCGCTCGACGAGCGACTCTCGCATGTAGCCATAGCCGCCGTGGATCTGCACGGCCTGGTCACACACGAAGCTGCACATGTCGGTCGCGACGTTCTTCGCCTTCGCCGCGAGCCCGGCAACCGCGATGTCCTCGCCGCGCAGCGCACGCACGACGACCTCGCCGGTGAGCGAGCGCGCCGCGGCGATCCTCGATGCCATGTCGGCGAGCTTGTGGCGCGTCACCTGAAAGCCGGTGAGCGGCTTGCCGAATGCCTGGCGCGCACGCGCGTAGTTGATCGATTCGCGATACGCGAGCTCGGCGATCGCGACGCACTGCGCGGCGAGCATCAGCCGCTCGGCCGCGAAGTTCATCATGATCATCGGGAATGCACCGTTCTCGGGCCCGATGCGGTTCGCGACCGGAACGCGGCAGCCGTCGAAGTGCAGCTCGGCGGTGTCGCTCGCCCACCAGCCGGTCTTCTTCAGCTTCCGCGAGACCTCGAAGCCCGGCGTGCCCTTCTCGATCACGAGCAGCGAGACGCCGGCATGGCCTTCGCCGCCGGTGCGGACCGCGGTCGTCACGAAGTCGGCGCGCGTGCCCGACGTGATGAACGTCTTCGCGCCAGTCACGACGTAGTAGTCGCCGTCGCGGACCGCGCGCGTCGCGAGCGCGGCGACGTCGCTCCCGCCGCCGGGCTCGGTGATGCCGAGCGCCGAGATCTTGCCGTCGCGAAGACAGGGCGCGACGAACCGCTCCTGCTGCTCGCGCGTGCCGAACCGGACGATCGGCGGCAGCGCGATGCCGTGCGTGCCGAGACCGACGACGGTGCCGACCGAGCGACCGGCGAGGATCAGCTCGTCGCACGCGACGAGGACGTGCGAGAGGTCGCCGCCCTGCCCGCCGACCGCTTCGGGATAGCCGATGCCGGTGATGCCGGCGGCCGCCGCGGTCTTGTACAGCTCGACCGGGAACTCCTCGTCCTCCTCCCACTCGGCACCGCGTGGCGCGATGTGAGACTGCGCGAAGCGACGCGCCGTGGCACGGATCGCCGCGTGCTCCTCCGTCTCGAACAAGTAGCCCATCGACGGGCGAGCATACGCTCGATGATGTTAATTAGGGGATATGCAATCTCCGAGCGTGCCGGCGCGCCTGCGGCGTTCGCGTCACCTGTCGTGGTTTGCCCACATGGGCGCGGTCTACCTGTTCCACGACCTGTACGGCTACCTGATGGAGATGAGCCCCGATATCGCATCGATGATCGAGGCGTTCGATGACGGCGTCGATACCGAGGAGACGATCAAGTACTACGACGGCAAGTTCGGCGACGCCGATCCGCGCCGCTTCGTCGACGTGCTGAGCTCGCACGCGGTGCTCGTCGAGCCGAACGAGGACGAGATCGAGGCGCTGTGGGCGTTCGTGCCGATCAAGGCCAAGTGGAACGTGTGGCAGCGGCGCGAAGACCGCCTGACGCTGTGGACCGCGTGGGGCGAGAATCCGGTCCAGCAGCTGTTCCTCGATCCCGAGGAGACCGCGATCTGGGACGCGTTCACGGGCGAGAAGCGCCTGATCGAGATGCGCCACCACTACGACAACGACAAGCTGATCGGGCTCGTCCGCAAGCTCGTCCACAGCGACGTCCAGGCGCTGAAGCTGTCGATGATGCCGTGGTCGATGTACGCGAAGCGGCCCTCGCTCGCGCCGGCGTACCTGTCGTCGACGATGCCGTACCCGCGCTGGCAGCCGAACACGCCCGTGCCGCCGGCCGTCGCACTCGACACCTACCACACGCAGACGATCAGCAACGCCGACGATCAGTTCGACCATACCGAGACCACGCTGTCTCACCTGCTGCGAGTGCCTCACCCTGCCCTCGCAAACCGCACCTACGGCCATGCGCTCGTCGATGCGCTCGCTGCGCGCGGCGCGATCCCCGAGGGCAACGTGCGCGTGCTCGAGATCGGCGCCGGCCTCGGCTACGTCGCGCGAGACGTGATCGCACGCCTGCGCGCTACCGGCCGCACGGTCGACTACACGATCGTCGAGCTCGCACCCGCGCTCGCTGCCGCACAAAAGCAACGGCTCGGCGCAGACGCGAAGTGGATCGAGGGCGACGCGCTCACCGCCGCCGTGCCCGCGGGCGCATTCGATCTCGTCATCTCGAACGAGATGGTCGGCGATCTCCCCGCGAAGCAGATGTCGCGCGTCGACATCGGCCTCGAGCTCGCCGGCACGGGCACCGCCGATCCCGTGAAGGTGCGCGCGGTGAGCCCGCTCGCCGAGGCGTGCAACCTCGACGATGCGCCCGAGCCGTTCTACCTGCAGACCGGCGCGTTCGAGCTCGTCGCCCGCATCGGCAAGTGGCTCGCGCCCGGCGGCACGGCCGTCGTCACCGAGTTCGGCGACACGTCGGCATGGCCGAAGCTGTCGACCCATCTCGATCATCCCGAGCTGTCCACGCACTTCGGTCACCTGCAGCAGGTCGCGCGCGGCGAGAGCCTCGAGGCGAAGATCGAGTTCGTGATCGATCTGCTCGATGTCGATCGCACGCAACAAGGTCTCGCGACGACGCGCAGTCACTTCCGCGCACTGCGCGCCCTCGCCGCTCATGTAGACGTCGATCTTCCGAAGATCGGCTACACGCGCGAGCTTCTCGAGCACACCGTCGCGGGCAAGCTCGACCTGAACAACGTCGGCGATCTTCGCTTTGATCGCATCGAGGATCGCCTCATGGGCCTGGTGCCGCACGAGTTCAAGGCTCTCGTGGCGAAGAAGCCGAGCTGACGGATCACACGTGCGCGTGGGCGCACGTACGTAGTTCCGGCCTCGCCATTGCACTACCTCCGAACAACCTGTTTGGAGGAAAACCAATGTTGCTTCGTACCGCTTCTCTTGCCCTCGCTACGACTCTTGCCCTCGGTGCGCCGGCCGCGATGGCAGCGCCCGCGACGCCCGTGGCGGTCGAGACCGTCCAGGTGAAGGCGCCGGCGCCGGCCCAGAGCCAGGACACGTCCAACTACGCAGAGCGCGAGCAGCAGGACCAAAAGACCGCCGACTTCCAGGGCGGTGACGTGCTCATCGTCGGCATCTCCGGCGGCGCGATCATCGTGCTGCTGTTCCTGCTCCTCATCCTGGCGTAGCCGCACATGAGGACGATCATCCGCTCGGCGCGAATCGTCGCGCTGTTCGGTCTGATCACGGCGTGCGCCGTCCCATACCGGGGCGGCGCTCGCGCCGTTCAGCCGCAACAGCTCGATGCCAGCTGGTACCGTGCAGCACCGACGCCCGTGGTCGTGCAAAAGCGGCCGACCGATTGCGGTCTCGCCGCGCTCGCGATGGTTGCCGGCGCCTGGGGCCACCAGTGGTCGCTCGACGATCTCGCGCATCGAATGCCGCCCGGCAAGCACGGCGTCAAGCTCGGAGTCCTTCGTGACTTCGCGCGAGCGCGTGGCCTCGAGGCGTATGCGATCAAAGGCAACACCAAGGATCTGAAGGCGGAGCTGTCCAACGGTCGGCCCGTTCTCCTCGGACTCATCTTGCCCCACGATCGCAAGAGCAATCGCAGTCACTACGAAGTCGCGATCGCATTGAACCAAAATGACGGTACCGTCATCACGATCGATCCGGCGACCGGCGACTGGATGCGGCGGACGCCTGCCGTGCTAGATCTGGAATGGAAAGCCGCGGGCTACGCGACGCTCGTCGTAACGGGCGACAAACAGGCCGCGAGCACTGCAGCCACTCCATAATTGCGCGGGCGTGATAGCGTTTGCTCGATGGCCAAGGCACTCGAGTACAACGCGACGCTCGCCGAGCGCATCGATCTGACCGATGCGCTCACCATCTTTCGGATCAAGCCGGACCAGGATCCGGTAAGGCCGTGGTTCGTGCCGGGGCAGTACTGCGTGATCGGTGCGAACAACGCCGAGAAACCAGAGCTCGGCTCGGTCCGGCGATCGATGTCGATCGCATCCGCGCCCGAGGATGAAGGACCGATCGAGTTCTACATCCGCTGGGTCGCCAAGCCCGAGTCCGAGAATCCGCTCACCCACCTGCTCTGGAAGATCAAGGCAGGCGACCGGCTGTACATGCGGCCGGTCGCGGCCGGCGTGTTCACCGTGAAGGACACGATCGGCCTCGACGATCCGCGCCTGCGCGTGATGGTCGCCGCCGGTACCGGCTCGGCGCCGTTTCTGTCGATGCTGCGCAGCGAGATCCGGAAAAACCCGAACGTCGATCTGTCGAAGTGGGTGCTGCTCCACGGTGCGTCGTATCCCGATGACCTCGGTTATCGCGACGAGCTCGCGCAGATGGTCGAGCGCAACAAGCTCAAGTACTGGGGCACGGTCAGCCGACCGAAGGAGGCGCCGCACTGGAAGGGCGACACCGGTCGCGTCGAGTCGTTCTTCGACGGCGGTCGCCTCGACGACCTCGAGAAGCGCTGCGGCCTCGGCGGCGGCGACTTCAATCCCAAGAACGTCGTGATCTACATCTGCGGCCTCACCGGCACGATCACCGGAACGATCACGCCGCTGTTCGATCGCGGCTTCGTCCCCGACTTCAAGCGCATCCGCGAGGCGCTCGGCGTGCCCGCCGACATCAAGGACTCGGTGTTCTACGAGCAGTACGACACCGAGCCGGTCATCAACGTCAAGGACCCGGCTGTCGTCGAGCCGCTGAAGGCGCGCATGCAGGCCGGCCTGGCGAAGCTGTCGTGACGGCGTTCGTCCTCGGTGCGACCGGCTTCGTCGGCCGCGAGGTCGTCCGCCAGCTCGTCGTACGCGGCCGAAAGACGCTCGCGCACGTGCGGCCCGACTCGAGCAAGCTCGCCGAGTGGCGGGCGAAGTTCGACGAGCTCGGCGCCCAGACCGACACGACGCCGTGGGATGCCGTCGCGCTCGCGGCGCGCTGGCGCGAGGTGAAGCCGACGCAGGTCTACATCCTGATCGGCACGACCCGCGCGAAGGCGAAGGCCGACGCGGTGCAGGGCAACATCTACGAGACGGTCGACTACGGGCTGACCAAGCTCGCCGTCGACGCGGCGCGCGGCTCCGAGGTGACGCCGCGGCTCGTCTATCTGTCGTCGGTCGGCGCCGATCCGAAGGCGCGCTCGGCGTATTTGTCGTGGCGCGGCAAGGCCGAGGACGCGGTGAAGACGTCGGGCCTGCCGTGGGTGATCGCGAGGCCGTCGATCATCACCGGCGAGCGCGACGACTCGCGAATGGGCGAGCGCACCGCCGCGGTCGTCGGCGACGGCCTGCTCGCGGTCGCCCGCGTGCTCGGCGGAAAGACGCTGCGCGCGCGCTATCGCTCGACGACGCCCGACGTGCTCGCATCGGCGCTGATCCGGATCGGCGAGGCGCCCGAGCACGACCTCGTCGTCGACGGCGACGCGCTCCGCTAATCGAACCTGGGCCAGGGCATGACTTCGACGACGACGACGTCGTCGGTCGGCGCGATCGGCACGCACGTCACCGTGATCTTCGCGAGGTTCTCCGGCTTCTGGAGCTTCTTGACGATCTCGGGCCCCATGTCCTTCGGCAGGCCGAGCGCGCACGCACTCGCCTCGCCTTCGGGGACCTCGGTCATCGTCGCGTAGAGGTCGCGAAGCTTGGCCTTCTCGAGCACCGGCTTCGGGGCCTGCTCGCCGAGGATCGGCGTCCCCATGCGCACCGCGGCCGAGCGCAGCCTCTCGTTGATCTCGAGCGCGCTCTGCGTCGCGACGCGGCCCGGCAGCACGACGACCTGCGCGGCGGGCACGTCGACACCGAACTGGCTGCGCACGATCACGTGGACCTGGCGCTTGCTCGACTTGAGCTCGAGCGAGACGTTCTTGACGACGGGCTTGTCGATGACGAGCTCGGTGCCGGTGACGACGCGCGTCGTCGCGCCGCGTGACAGCGCGGTTTGCACGACCACCTTGCCGCGCGGAACGCCGTCGAGGACGAACGTACCGTCGGGCTTGAGCGTCGTGTACATCGCGTAGGGAACCGTGATCGACAGCCGCGTGTCGCGGACCGCGACGATCACCGAGCGCGCCGGCTGGCCATGGAGCTCGACCTTGCCCTCGATGCGGCTCGTCGGCCGGAGTGTCAGCGTCACGGACTCGGCGATCAGCTCGGCACTCGAGCGAAGCTCGCCGAGCTGCGCGACGATCACGCCATCGCTCGAGACCTCGGGCAGCACGAACGTGCCGTCGGCCGCGGTCGTCGCGCGCCGTTCGTTGTCGTTCGGCACCATGACCGAGACCGAGTCGCCGTACGCATCGTTGCTGCCCGCGACGAACGCGCCTGCGACCGGGTTACCGTGCTCGTCGACGACGCGCCCGGTCACCTTCACCGGCTTCTCGATCGGCGCGGGATCGCGCAGCGCCTCGAGCTTCGCGTGAGCGGACGCGACCTCACCGTTCGCCATCTCGTCGTATGCGAGCCGACCCTCGATCTCCCTGACCAGGCGGTCGGCGCTGCCGAACGCGGCCGCCGAACGATCGCGCAGCGCGGTCAGGCGACTGCGCGTCGCCGCGAGGTCCTCGTCTCGGCCGCGAAGTTCACGATAGCCGAGGCTCGTGACGCTCGCGGTGATCTCCATGCGTGTGCGATGGCGCGCGGCGTAGCCCTTGGCCGCCTTCTCGGTCCACGTGATCGCGTCGTCGAGTCGATCGGCGCGCGCCGCGAGCTCGGCCCTCATCATGTCGAGGTCCGCATCGAGATCGGGCTGGCTCACCTTTTCGGCGGCTGCCTCCGCACGGCGAACCTTCGCCGGCGCCTGTGCATCGAGGAGACGGTCGCGCACCACCCAGGTCGCCGCGGCGACCGCGCTGTCGGCTACGACGCGATCGGCGCCGCAGCGCTGCGCCGCGCGCTCGGCCTCGTCGAGCTGGGCGACCCGCTCGGTCGTCAACATATCGTTCAAGCCGAACATGCTCGCGAACGCGGACGCGCACGGTTCGCTCGCCGACTTCGCGATCAGCGCCTGCGCCTCCTCCTTCGTCATGTGCGTTCGCGAGCGCGAGCGCTCGAGGATCTTCACGGCGACGTCGACGAGCTCGTCCGGTACCGCGTGCCCGAGCCGCGGCGGCCGCGCCGACTCGCACACGGCGGGCGCGACGAGCATGTCCCCGGTGTCGAGATTCGGTGCGTCCTTCACGCGCTCGACCGCGGTCGCGACCAGGTTCATGCGAGCGAGCACGCCGTCGAGGCAGGCGAGCCGAGGCTCGCGGCTCCCCGCCGGAGCGGCGCACGCGCGCTCGCGCACCTGCTTCCAGGCGGCGATGTCCGCGTCGATCGCGTCGACGGTCGGTCCCTGCTGCGCCGCGCGCAGCTTCGCCGCACGGTCGGCGGGCCACACGAGCGCGGGATCACGGAAGGGCGCCTCGCAGGTCGGGCGGTCGTCGCCGCGCGCGAACATCGCGACCGCGAGGCCGGCCAGCGCGAGCGCGCCACTGCCGATCGCGAGCGCGACGCCCGGTCGGGTCTCGCGCCGCGTGATCGCGCCGAGCAGCGCATTCATGCTCGGCCAGCGCTTCGCCGGATCGGGATCGAGCCCGCGCCTCAGCGGCTTG
>JABFXX010000014.1 GCA_013368795.1 Kofleriaceae bacterium | reverse complement strand
CCTCCTCGGCCATCTCCTTGCGGAATGCGGCAGCTTCCTCCGGCGTCCACGGCGGACGAGAGGTCCAGCGAATCGAGAGTCCGTCGCGCGAGCCGGCCCGTCCCGTGATGGAGAGGAGTCCGGCGTGATTGGCGACGTGATGCCCCCCGCAGATCAGGAGCAGATTCCACATTGCGTGCGGTCCACCTGCCTCCTGCGGGATGATGTGATGGATATGGAGGTTCCGCGACGCGCGGCAGCCGGGCACCTGACAGCGACCGCGATCGCGCGCGAACACCTGCTCGCGCGTGCGCTTTGTAACGGTCGTCGTCGCCTTCGAGACTGTCGAGCCATCGACCGAACCGATCACGCGCGCGTCGCACGCAGCAGAGTCGAAGACCTCGGGTGAGATGTCGATCTCGCGGCCGGCGCCGTTCTGCGTCGCGCGCTTGCAGTCACGGCACTGGGTGTAGGCGATCTGGTGCGTTGGGCCAGCCTCGCCGGTTCCCGGCGCGAGGAAGCGGCGGCACAGGGTCTCGAGCAGGTCGGCATCGGTGACCTCCGCACCGCGCTCGTTCGCGAGCTCCGTGCGCGCCTGACGCCAGAGCGCGAAGGCCTGCGGCGGCAGTGACAGGCCGAGCCGACGCTCGCGCAGATCGGGTCGCGCCGGATCGTCGGGACGATCGCCGGGTGCGCGACCGGTAACCATCTCTTCGATCTCGTGCACAGTCTTGTCACGCGCACGTGCGAGCCATTCGCGCTCGGTGTCTTCGGTCGCCACGCGCGTCAGCTCGCGCACAGCGGAGAACGGCAGCTGACCGGTCGCGAGCGCGCCACTGGTCGCGGGCAGCTGCACCAGCGCACGAGCGACGCGCAAGCGCTCGCGCGCGACGTGCGGCGTGTAGCCGAGGGCGAATTCCATGTACTCGAGCATCGTCGAGTGTCCGAGCATCCAGTGGAGCTTCATGGACTCGGCACGCACGAGATCGAACAGCTCTGCGGCGTCGAGCTGCGCGCGCTGATGGCGATAGGTACGGAGGCGCCGATCGACGAGCTGCCACTCGGCGAGCGCCGCCTCGTCGGTCGCCTCGTCGGTCGCGGCGTTGGATCGTTCGTTGGATCGCTCGTTGCTGCGAGGCAGGTTGCTTTGCGCCGGCTTGCTTTGCCGCTGGTTGCCTTGCGCCTGCAGCTGAAGCCCGCGGCGCTGTCCATACTGCCAGGACTTCACCCTGCCCCCGTGAGTCGTCGCATCGCCACCGGTCGTGTCAATGCTGCCGATCGTCGTCGTCCTCTCTCCGTCCAGCATCCAGATCCTTTCTGCCCGCGGCACGAGCTCGGTGGAGCTTCAGCCTGCGAATGCGCGCGCCGCTCGAACAGCACGCACGTGGTTCGTCGAGTGAACTTTCTAGCACGACGAATTTCGGCGCTACGGCGTGCGATCTGTGGGCGAATTCGAGCCGCGACGAGCGAAATCGACACCACCTTCGTGATCATCGCGCATACGCATCCGCAACGATTCTCGTCGAAGATCCGCAAGTCAGTCGCGAGCGCGCTCCAGGCGACGCGATGATTCTCGTCAATCGAAATCGTTCATGCGTCGCGGATTTTTCGCGTGAAGGACCAACGATTCTGTCCGCACGTCACACGCGTCGACGCTCCACGTTGCAGCAAGCCTCGTTCGACCGACACGACGCGCAGCTGGCGCGCTCGCTCGTCTGTCGAGCGGTCATCGATCACTGCGCACGACTTGAGCTCGGCACGAAGGCCGCGGTGGCGGGCCCGTCAACAACCAGCACGAAGGCCGCGGTGGGGCGCGATGCCGGCGGGCCCTCTGGTCATGACGAGCTGAGCACTAGGGCCGCGGTGGGGCGCGATGCCGGCGGCCCCCTTCACCGGCCAGCCGGGCTTCAGTCCACACGGCCCTCGCATGCTCGCCGATCGCGGCCGGCGCCCCGGCTCCTGGTCGGCCTACCCGACGGTCATGCGCCCGCCGTCGCGGAGCGCCTTCGGGATCAGCGGGCTCGGCTCGCCGGTCGAGACGAGCCACAGCTGGTGCGCGGCGCGCGTTACGCCGATGTGCAGGAGGTGGCGCGCCCAGTTCACGTCGGGGTAGCTCGTGTCGTTGACGTCGACCATCACGACGTAGTCGAACTCGAGGCCCTTCACGTGCGCGACATCGGTGATGTCGACGCCCGGCTGGAAGTTGAACTCGTCGCGGCGCACGCGGCGAAGCGCGGGCACCTCGGCGCGGCGCAGGCCCTCGAAGTAGGCGTCGGCCTGCTCGGAGTGGCGCGAGATCACGCAGCACGACGCGGTCGGCTCGCGCGCCATCAGCGTGCGCAGTGCATCGCCGAGGAACGCGACGGCCTCGCCGAGATCGCCGAACTCGTGGAGCTCGACGGGCTCGCCCGGGCGCGCGGCGAGCGGCTCGTCGGGTGCGAGCTCGGGACCGAGGATCTCGCGCGCGAGCAGCATGACCTCCGCCGTCGAGCGGTAGGAGAGCTTGAGCGGGCGGACGATCGCGGGCTGACCGGTCTGCTCGAGCAGCTCGGCCCAGCCGGTGAAGTTGTTGTCGAACACGAGGCGCTGCGCGGTGTCGCCGGCGATCGTGACCGAACGGTGCTCGGGATCGTCGTGCGGCGCGCGCACGGCCTCGACGAGGACCTTGACCTCGAGCGCGCTGCGGTCCTGCGCCTCGTCGATCGCGACGTGCTCGTAGAACAGCTCGTCGCCGCCGGAGGGCATGAGGCCGCCGCGCTTGAGCTGGCAGATGCGGAGGAGCAGCGGGTCGTCCTCGTCGTCGAACCGACCGGCCGGATCGTCCTCGTCGGGACCGACGGGCTGGCCCTCGCTGTCGAGCACGGGCTTGCCTTCCTCGTCGACGGGCGCGGCCTGCGGCTTGGCGAGCTGGCGGCGCACCCACGCGACGAGGCGCTCGATGTCCTTGTCGCTGACGTCGGAGCCCGCGAAGCCCGCCTTGAGCGTCGTGGGGTCGGTCATCAGCTCGGCCCAGTCGAGCACGCAGTCGTCGGCGCGCTTCTTCCAGCGCTTGGTGAAGCCTTCGAGCGCGACGCGCACGTTCGGCTCCATCTCGGTCTTCTTGGTCCAGGATGCGAGCGCGGACAGGCGCGGCACGAGCGGGCGCTTGACCTTCTCGTTCCAGCGCGCGAGCGCGTCCTGCGAGATCGCGGCGAGCTCGGTGCCGATCTGCTCGGCCTGCGTCTCGACCCAGCGCTCGAGCATCCGCAGCATCGCGGGATGCTTCTTGACGCGCGAGACCTGATCGGGCGGCTCGAGGTTGTACTTGGTCGGCGAATCGGGGAAGCAGCGCATGCGCGTCGTGCGCGCCCAGCCGGTGTACGTGACGACGGGGACGCCGCTGACACCGAGCGCGGGGAGCACGCCCGCGACGTAGCGGACGAGCGCTTGCGAGGGCACGACGAACAGCGTGTTCGACGGCTTGAACCGGCGCGGATCCTGGAAGTTGAGGTACGCGACGCGGTGGAGCGCGACGGTCGTCTTGCCGGAGCCGGCACCGCCCTGGATCACGACGATGCCGCTCGACGGCTGCGTGATGAGCTCGAACTGCTCCTTGTCGATCAGCGCGGCGATCTCGGGCAGCGACTTGTCGGCGCGCGCGACGCCGTGGTGGATGCCGAGCTTGCCCTTCTGGCCGGGCGCGACGACCGGGCGTGCGGCCTTGCCCATGCCGCCGTGGAGGACGGGCGCGATCTGGCCGACGGCCTCGACCCAGTTGCCGCTGGCGTTCTTGAGGTAGGTGCCCTGCGGCGTGCCGATGCGGCGGAGGTTGCCCTTCGCGATCGAGACGTTGCGGCGCGCCTCGACGAGGCCCTCGACGCGACGGCCGGCGATCTCCTCCTCGTAGTCGTCGCCTTCCTCGTAGCGGTAGTAGATGCGCGACACAGGCGCGTTGCGCCAGTCGACGATCTGCACGTTGCTCTGGCGATCGATGAAGCCGCGCTTGCCGACCATGACGTCGCGGCTCTTGCCGCCCTCGCGGAGGCGGAGGTGCGCGAAGTACGGCGACGCGATGTCGACGGGCAGCGAGCGACCGCCGCCGAGGCGAGCCCTGAGGGCCGCGAGGCGCGTCATCTGTTCGACGAGCGGCGGGAGGTCTTCGGCGCGTGCTTCGGAGATCTGGTCACGCAGCGACAGGAGGTCCTGGTCGAGGTCCGACGCGCCGACTTGCGGCCTGCCGTCCTCTTCCTCTCCCATCGCGACGCGTGCCGAAACCTGGCCGAACAGACGCTCCTCCTCCGCAATGATCGCGGCACCGGGGCTGCCTTTTGCGACTTCGTTGGCCATGGGCGTTCTCTCGCGAGTAGCGGGCGAATCTATCCGAATCCGCTGCGCTGACAAGCCCCCACTCCCGAGCAAAACGACTCTCGCAACCAGGGCAATGGTGCAGCCACGGCGCAGACCTGCGAGAGATCCTGCTCCGCTGATACTATCGCCGCCATGGGACGTCTTGAGCTGCGTTCGAGTAAGGCGATGACGGTCCTCCTGATCGTCCTCGCGCTTCTGTTCCTGCCGATCGCGATCATGCCGCTGCCGATCGCCGCGAGGATCGTGTTCGGCCTGTGCTCGGTGTTCTGTATCTTCCTCGCGGTCGTCCTGGCCAAGCGCCGCCTGATCCTCGACGAGCGCGGCGTCACCGCGAAGGGCGCGTTCGGCGCCAAGCACGTCGCCTGGGACGAGGTCGACCACTACACGTTCTGGTCGATGAATCAGAACGCCGCGTACGTCGCCGGCGCGCAAGGCGGCGTCGTCGGCGCGCTCGTCGCGGTCGCGGTTGTTGCCGCGGTCCGCGCCGCGCGAAGCTCGGGCAAGCAGAGCAACCGCCGGTTCAATCAGGGGCGGCTGACGCTCGTGACAAAGGCCGGCGCCAAGCTGGTGATCGACGCGCGCTACGCGGACGTCATCGCCGCGCTCGACTACGCGTTCACCGAGCTGCACGCACGCCTCCGCGGCAAGCCTCAGGACTTCTCGCCGTTCACGCTCGGCGAGACCGAGCTGCGCCACGCCAAGAAGGGCGCCATCGGCCTGCCCGACATCCAGCACGTCGGCTGCGGCGGTGCGCGGATCACGATCAAGAAGCGCGACAAGCGCCTCGCCTGGGCCGGCGCTCATATGAAGAGCATCAAGAACGTGATGCTGTTCCTCGAGACCGTCGCCGAGAAGGGCCTCGTCATCAACGCCAACGCCGAGGTGTTCATGCCGCCGACCGTGCTCGACAAGCTGCGCGCGTCTGCGTCTCGCCAGGCTGCGATGCCCCAGGCTCGCGTCGTCGACCGGCGCTGAGCCGAGATCGACACAAGATCCCCATTGCGGTGACAGGCAAATGGCCGTAACACCATGCTGAAAAGACATGGCACGCGCGAAAGCTCTGCTCGCAAACGATCCGTTGCGCCGGTGGACCTCCTCCGATGCCAACGACACCTACAACATTCCGCGTTGGGGATGCGGTTACTTCGGGGTTAACGACCAGGGCAACCTGATCGTTCAGCCTCGCGGCGAAGGTCAGGGCGCGATCGATATGAAGGAGCTCATCGACGAGCTCGTCGCGCGCGGCATCCAGCTGCCGATCCTGCTCCGCTTCAGCGACATCCTCAAAGCTCGCATCGAGCTGCTGTGCGCGTCGTTCAACAGCGCGATCAAAGAGTACGGCTACAACGGCCAGTACCGCGGCGTGTATCCGATCAAGGTCAACCAGAACCGGACCGTCGTCGAGGAGATCATCGAGTACGGCCGGCCGTTCCACTACGGCCTCGAGGCCGGCAGCAAGCCCGAGCTCCTGGCGATCATGGCGATCCACCAGGACGACGAGGCGCTGATCGTCTGCAACGGCTACAAGGACGAGGAGTACATCGAGACCGCGCTGCTCGCGTCGAAGATGGGCAAGACGGTCATCCTCGTCGTCGAGAAGCCGACCGAGCTCGACAACATTCACCGCGTCAGCGAGCGCGTGAAGATCAAGCCGCAGCTCGGCTTCCGCGCCCGCCTGTCGTCGCGCGGCGCCGGTCGCTGGGAGCAGTCGGGTGGCGACTTCTCGAAGTTCGGCCTGACGGCCGCCGAGATGGTCGAGGCCGTCGAGAAGCTGAAGTCGTGGGGCGAGGCGGAGACGCTCAAGCTGCTCCACTTCCACCTCGGCTCGCAGATCTCGGCGATCAAGAGCGTCAAGAACGCGCTGCGCGAGGCCGGCCGCCTGTACTGCGAGGTCTACAAGCTCGGCGCGAAGGGCCTGGCGTACATGGACGTCGGCGGTGGCCTCGGCGTCGACTACGACGGCTCGCAGACCAACTTCGCGTCGTCGATGAACTACACGGTTCAGGAGTACGCGAACGACGTCGTCTACGCGATCAAGGAGATCTGCGACGCCGACCAGGTCCCGCACCCGAACATCGTCAGCGAGTCGGGCCGCGCGGTCGCCGCGCACCACTCGGTGCTCGTCGTCAACGTGCTCGGCGTGACCGAGTTCAACACGCACGTGCCGACGCAGCTGCAGAAGCCGGCGCCGCCGCTCGTGACGAACATGTGGGAGACGTACCAGGGCGTCTCGCAGAAGAACCTGCTCGAGAGCTACCACGACGCTGTCGAGTACAAGGATCAGGTCCTCCAGCTCTTCAACCTCGGCCACCTCTCGCTCGAGCACCGCGTGCTCTGCGAGAACCTCTTCTGGGCGACGTGCGAGAAGGTGCTGATGATCTCGCGCAACCAGGCGCACGTGCCCGAGGAGCTCGAGGGTCTCGAGAAGGCGCTGTCGGACACGTACTTCTGCAACTTCTCGATGTTCCAGTCGGTGCCCGATGCGTGGGCGGTCGACCAGCTGTTCCCGATCTGTCCGATCCACCGGCTGACCGAGGAGCCGACGCGCCGCGCGACGCTCGCCGACATCACGTGTGACTCCGACGGCAAGATCGATTCGTTCATCGATCTGCGCGACGTCAAGCACGTGCTCGAGCTGCACCCGAAGTCGGAGGGCCAGGACTACTACCTCGGCATCTTCCTCGTCGGTGCGTACCAGGAGATCCTCGGCGACCTCCACAACCTGTTCGGCGACACGAACACGGTGCACGTCCAGCTGTCTCCCGACGGCGACTACGACGTGAAGGAAGTCGTCGCGGGCGACACCGTCAGCGAGGTCCTGCAGTTCGTCGACTACTCGCCGAGCGACCTCCTCGGTCGCATGCGCAACAACGTCGAGCAGGCGCTGCGCAAGAAGCTCATGACGATCGAGGAGAGCCGCACGCTCATCAATCGATTCCGTCAGGGCATGATCGGGTACACGTACCTCGATCGCGAGTAGCCGGTGCGGGCGGCGTGGGTAATGGTCGTGGTAATCGCCGGCTGCGGGCCGAGCGATCGCGAGCAGGATTGCGCGAAGGTTCGCGAGATCCTCGTGCCGCCGCGGCGCACCGACGTGCCGCGCCGGTACTGGAGCTATGACAAGCCCGGCGCGCAGGTGATCGACATGTCGCCGTACGACAAGCTGAAGCAGACGACGTGGCGGACCGCCGAGGTCCGCGATGCCGTCAAAGGCTTCATCGACGAGAGCGGCTGGATCGCCTACACGCCGTACTACGACGCATCGAAGGCGACGTCGGCGACCGAGACCCTGTTCAGGATGTGCAAGGTCCCGGGGACGATCGGCGTCGAGTGACCTGACGCACCGAGTAAGGAAATCCTCGTAGCGATTTTCTGCTCGGAATCTGCCGGGCGTTGCCACTATCATCGACGGCTCGTGAGGGCCGCCGCTGTCGTCGTGTGTGTCGCGCTCGCTGCGCCGGTGAACGCACAACCTGCGCGCGACGATGGCGGAGAGCCGGCCGCCAAGGTCGAGGACCGCCCCAACGCGATTTACGTCGAGGCGCTCGGCAAAGGCGGCGTGTGGGGCGTCGGCTACGAGCGGCATCTCGCGAAGTGGCTCGGCCTCGGCGGCGTCGCGTCGTTCACGATGCTCGACGGCCAGCGCATGTACTCGCTGACGCCGTACGTGCTCGTGTATCCGCTGCGCAGCGGCTCGCACGGCATGTTCGTCGACGGCGGTGCGAACCTCATCCGCATCGACACGCCATCCCCGGTGCCCGAGTGGGACGGCATGAGCGAGAGCGGCATCGGCGCCGAGCTGTCGGCCGGCTACGAGTACCGCGGCAAGCTGCTGTTCCGGTTCTACGTGCAGGCGGTCGCCGGCAAGAGCGGCGTCGCGCCGTGGGGCGGAGCCTCGATCGGATGGACGCTATGAACCGTCTCGCCGCGATCTTGCTCGTGTGTGCCGCGGGCTGCCAGGGCCTCGACGACAACAACGCGCACTGGATGTCGATGGACGAACTGTCCGGGATGTTCACGCCCGAGGTCGGCAGCGGCACGCGGCGCGCGATGGCCGCCGGCGGCACGCTGCGCGTCGTCACGTACAACATCCGCGACGGCGGCGCCGACCCGACGGAGATCGCGGCCGCGTTCCGCGCGAACGGCAACCTCGCGAACGCCGACGTCGTGATGCTGCAGGAGGCCGTGTTCTATCCCGGCGAGGGCACGACGCGGATCTCGCGCCTCGCCCAAGAGCTCGACATGGGCTGGATCTACGCGCCGGCGCGGCCCGACAAGGACGGCACGCTCGGCGACGCGATCATCTCGCGCTACCCGCTGTCGGACTTCGCGGTGATGCACCTGCCGATCGCGCCGCGCAAGCGCCAGCGGATCGCGGTCGCCGCGACCGTATCGATCGGCGACCAGGATGTTCGCCTCGTCACGACGCACCTCGATACGTCGCTGAACATCACCGACCGCGTGCTGCAGCTGCGGCCCGCGGTGATCGAGCTCCCCGAGGTCGCGCTCGTCGGCGGCGACTTCAACACGAACCCGTACGCGTGGCAGGAGGGCGAGGTGCCGCTCGTGCCGACGTCGCAGATCGTCGATACCGACCAGGCGCCCGCGCTCGACGACTACATGGACTCGATCGGCTTTTCGAACCCGACCGCGGCGCTCGGCAACACCGAGGTCCGCTACGGGATCGAGAGCCGGCTCGACGCGGTGTTCGTGCGAGGCATGACCTACGGCGATCGCGGCATCGAGCGCGACGTGACGCTCTCGGACCACTGGCCGGTCTGGGTCGACGTCAAAACGCTGCCCTGACCGCGAGACCGGCGTCGAGCTCCTTGCTCTGCCGCCAGAGGTCCGTGCCGGTGCCCCGGCGGAGCAGCGCGTTGCCGAACAGCTCGACGTGGAAGTCGCTCGCGGTCGGCTTCATGCCGATCGCCGCGGTCGTGAGCACGCGGCCGTCGGCGAGGTCCTTCGGATCCATGTCGCCGCGATAGCTGTGCTCGTCGAACGACCAGAACTGGTGCGCGGTCGACTCGAGCTCGGCGCTCCACCGGCCGTGGCGGGCGCGGACACGGCCGTGCACCGACGTGCCGGTCGCGTAGTAGTAGCCGCGCGTCAGGATGATCGAGCTGTCCTCCATGAGCGGCATGTTGCCGCGCGCGAACGACTGCACCATCGCGACGTCGCCAGACGCGCCGACCTCGACGTCGATCTCGCCATACGGCGTGCGCCACCAGCCGCCGAACTTCGGCTCGGCGAGCTGGAACACGGCGAACCGGTCGAGCATCGTCGGTAGGCGGCGCTGCATCACCTCGAAGCCGGTGCCGATGCCGAGGAACGTCGTGCGGCCGTAGCCGTCGGCGCCGATCGACTTCTCGATGCGACCCGCGTAGGTCGTCGTGCTGCGAAACCGGCCGCCCGACAGATCGCCGCCGTTCGCGACGCCGCCGAAGCGGAGGTCGAGCGTCGCGCGGTTCCAGGTCGCGAGACCGGTCCACTTCGCGTCCTCGCCGGCGAGGCCGAACTCGTAGTCGCGCATGACCTCGAGATCGAGGCCGAGGCGAACCTCGCCCTTGGCCTCGCCGGAGTCGCCGTAGCGGACGGCGTTCGAGCCGGCGACCACCTCGAAGCGGTTCGGCGACATCGGCTCGTCGACGAGCGGCGATAGCCCGACCTCCTTCTGCGCGCGATGGAACGGCGACGCGATGAGCCCGAGGCCGCGGCGGAACAGGCTCGAGTGGCCGTTGACCTGCTGGCCGATCTGGAACAGTGGCTCGCCGATGAGAAAGCCAGCGGCCGTGTTCGCGAACATGTCGTTGACCGACGGCTTCTCGCGATACTCGGCGAAGTACTCCCAGACGAACGAGTTCGCAAAGTCCATGATCGTGGACGCGAGGACGCCCATGCCGTTCGCACGACCGATCTGGTAAACGAGCGCGCCCGCGAGCGGATGCCGCATCGCGTTTGCCTCGAAGCGGTTCGTGTCGAGCACGAGCTCGTCGGTCGAGAACAACTTCGACTTCCAGTCGTTCCACGTCCAGTTCAGCTCCCAGTCCTCTTTCTGATCGTCGACGGTTCGCCAGTAGTAGTAGAGCGGCGGAGCGATCACCATCGCGTTCTCGACGAGGACGATCGGTACCTTCCAGTCCTTCGCGCGCTTGCGCTCGGTCGAGCCGTGATCGCTCACCGAGGCGGTCTGCGCAGACGCGACTTGCGTCATGAGCAGCATCGCGATAGCAGCGGAGCGCAACATACGTCCGTACGTATTGCTTGCGACGTGCCACGCCTAAGACACGAATATCGCGGCTGCGCGCCCACGCTCGCTGGTGAGCTTTCGCCGGCAACTCACTCCCTGCTCGAAGAACGGTGCCCAAAACGGCGATTTGACGCTAGTCGCTGAACCGACACTGTCGATTCCGCGGCATGTCGTCCAAACACTCGCCGTTTGGTCAGGCTGGCAAACAATGAACCGATCTGGCGTGCGTCGAGCATCAGAGGGCTATAACTGCGCGATGGCGATTCGTCTTCGCACCGCAACGCTCGACGACGTCGACGACGTCTTGCCGCGCACGCGCGCCCTCAACGCGCACGAGGGGATCCAGATCACAGACGCGCTTCTCGAGTCGGCATTACGCCATTTGCTCGCGAATGCCAGCCTCGGCGGCGTGTGGCTGGTCGAGCAAGATGGCGCGCCGATCGGGTACGCGATCGCGACGTTCGGCTACGACCTCGAGTTCGGTGGCCGCGACGCGTACCTCACGGAGCTGTGGATCGACGAGCCAGCGCGCGGCGGCGGCGTGGGCATGGAAGTGCTGGCGCTGCTCGAGAGCGAGCTCGTGCAGCGCGAGGTGCGCGCGCTCCACCTCCAGGTGCGCCCCGAGAACCCGGCGCTGCGCCTCTACCAGCGCGCCGGCTTCACCGCGTCACCGCGCCTCATCATGACGCGGCGATTGACCTAGCGGCTGCATCGGCAGCGTGCCGGCGGGCAGCTGCACGACCGGCATCGCCCCGTACGACCGACCGAGCCGGGCCGCGAGGCGCGAGGCATCGATATCGATCGCCTCGCCGTGGACCGGCAGCACGTGCTGGATCGGCCACGCAAGGATCCGATCGATCGAGCCTCGCGCGGCCGCCCGGTCCTTCACCGCGAACCGCCACAGCCGGCTCTGCCGCAGCTCGCGGCCGCCCGTCCCGGTCATCGCGAGGACGAACCGCGTCGCGAAGTTCGCGGGCTTCGTGACGTTGAACACGAAGTCCGCGACCGACAGCGTGCCGCTCGGCCGGTGGAACAGCACCGCCTCGTTGAAGCTCGGCGTGCCGGCGACGACCTCGACATCGATCGCGTCGCCCCATGCGGGATCGGGATCGCGGCCGAGCTCGCGATGAAACTTGATGTCGGGCCGCTTCGCCGCGAGTCCCGGTGCGGCGTGCAGCTTCGCCTGTGGCCAGCGCTGGGCGGCGTGGCCGACGTAGAGATGATGCAGCAGGCTCGGCGCGACGATGTGCGAGACGTCGCCCAGCACCGCGAGCTCCTTGGCCTGGATGTCATCGATGTCGCCGGGCGAATAGAGCAGCAGCGTGCGATCAGGTAGCCGAAACACCGTCGACGAGATCGGCATTCGCACGCCGCCGAACAGCTTCACGGGGGCGTACGGGATGTGCCAGATGCCGGGTGCGACCGTCCTCATGCGAACAGTCAAGCACGCTTGACCAATACCGTCAAGCATGCTTGACTATCTACGTGGAGCTACCGCGGTCGACGTTCGAGCTGCTGTTCCGTGCAGCCCGCCTCGTGAACGAGGCCGCGATCGCGCGGGTACGAGTCGCGGGCGGCACGCTGCGCGAGGCCCATACCCAGCTGTTCCCTCACATCACGCGCGAGGGCGTGCGCCTGACCGCGATCGCCGAGAAGCTCGGCGTGACGAAGCAGGCGATCGGTCCGCTCGTCGACGATCTCGAGCGAGAGGGTGTCGTCGAGCGCGTCGACGATCCCGAGGACGCGCGCGCCAAGCGGATTCGCTGGACCGCGAAAGGCGAGCGCGCGCTCGTCCTGGGCCTTGGCCTCCTCGCCGACCTCGAGCGCGAGCTCGCGGAGAAGGTCGGGACCACGCGACTCGCCGAGCTCGCCGACACCTGCGAGCGCCTGATCGCGGCGCTCGATAGCGTCAGTGCCGAGGCCCTTCCGCCAGGACCGGCGGTTCGCCCTGCACTCTCGCCAGCGGCTTCTGCCAGAACTCGACCGCGTGCCACGCGCCCAGCTTCCAGCCCGCGTCCACGAACGTCCCGACGCGCGTGAACCCGCAGCGCTCGTGCAGTGCGACCGACGCCGCATTCGGCATCGTGATACCTGCGACCGCCGAGCGAAATCCGCGCTGCTCGAGATCCGCGAGCAGCACGTCGTAGAGCGCGCGGCCGAGCCCTCGACCTCGTGCGCCGTCGGCGATGTAGAGCCCGAGCTCGCACGTCCACGCGTAGGCGGCGCGGTCGCGCCAGGTTCCTGCCTTCGCATAGCCGAGCACTTCCCCCGCCTCGCTCGTCGTCACGAACCACGGGTGCTTGCCGCCGAAGTACTTCACGAGCTCGCCCGCGGTCACCGGCTCGTAGCCGAAGTGGATCGCCGTCGTCGCGATGTAGTGATTCGTGATCGCTGCGATCGCCTCGAAGTCCTCGACACGCGCGGGTCGGATCGACATGCGCGCGATGCTAGCGCGAGTTCTTGCGATGGGCGGCCGGATGCGTCGGCTGATCGGGCGAGAGGTTGTACGCGGTGTTGATGAGACCGACGTGCGAGAACGCCTGCGGGAAGTTGCCGAGCAGGCGGCTCGTGTACGGATCGTACTGCTCCGACAACAGGCCGACATCGTTGCGGATCGCGAGCAGACGCTCGAACATGTCGCGCGCCTCGTCGCGGCGGCCGGTCATCGCGAAGATGTCGGCGAGCCAGAACGTGCAGAGCAGGAACACGCCCTCGCCTTCCGGCAGGCCGTCGACGGCCTCGTCGGTGTGGTAGCGCAGCACGAAGCCCTCGCGCACGAGCTCGCGCTCGATCGCCTCCGCCGTCGAGATCACGCGAGGGTCGTCGTAGGGCAAGAAGCCGACCTGCGGCATCACGAGCAGCGCCGCGTCGAGCTTGGTCGAGCCGTACGCCTGGACGAATGCCCGCTTGCCCGGGTCGTAGGCACGCGCGCAGACCTCCTCGTGAATCGCGTCGCGGATCTCGCGCCACCGCGTCAGTGGGCCCTCGAGCTTCATCGTCTCGACCGACTTCACGGCGCGATCGAACGCCGCCCACGCCATGATCTTCGAGTGCGTGAAGTGCTGGCGCGGGCCTCGTACCTCCCAGATGCCCTCGTCGGGCTCGCGCCAGTGGTTCTCGAGGAACTCGAGCAGCTTCGTCTCGACGCGCCACGTGTGCATGTCACTCGATAGGCCGGCGCGCCGCGCCTGGTAGAGCACGTCGATCACCTCGCCGTAGATGTCGAGCTGGAGCTGGCTGACCGCGGCATTACCGACGCGAACCGGCTGCGAGCCCGCGTAGCCGGGCAGCCACGGCAGCGTCAGCTCGGTCAGGCGGCGCTCGCCCGCGACGCCGTACATGACCTGCAGCTGCGACGGATCGCCGGCGACCGCGCGGAGCAGCCAATCGCGCCACGCGCGCGCCTCGTCGCGATATCCGCTCATCAGCAGCGCGTACAGCGTGAACGTCGCATCGCGCAGCCAGCCGAAGCGGTAGTCCCAGTTGCGCTCGCCGGCGAGCTTCTCGGGGAGCGACGTCGTCGCCGCGGCGACGATGCCTCCGGTCGGCGTGAACGTCAGCGCCTTCAGCGTGATCAGCGAGCGCATGATCGCTTCGCGCCACTCGCCCTGATAGCTGCAGCTACACGCCCAGTCGCGCCACCACTTCTCGGCGTTCGCGACGGCGACGAACGGATCGATCACCTCCGGCAGCGGGCCGTTTGACGGGACCCACGTCATCACGAACGGAATCTTCTGGCCCGGGCTCACGTCGAAGTGCGCGACCGTCGTGAGGTTCTCGCCGTGCGTCGCGACCGGCGTGTGGAGCACGAGCGCGTCGGGACCGCCGACCGCGTAGAGGCCGTGATCGACCCTGCGCACCCACGGCACGATCCAGCCGTAGTCGAACCGCATGATGAGCTCCATGCGCATCCGCACCTTGCCCTCGATCCCCTCGACGATGCGCACGACATTGGGAATGTCCTCGTCGGGCGGCATGCAGTCGATGATGCGGATCGTGCCGTCGCTCGTCGTGATGTCGGTCTCGAGCACGAGCGTGCCCTCGCGGTAGCGACGCTTCACCTCGATCGGCTCGCCATCGGGCGCGAGCGACCACCTACCGTGACGGGGCTCACCGAGCAGTGCGGCGAAGCACGCACCGGAGTCGAAGCGCGGCACGCAGAGCCAGTCGATCGAGCCGTACTTGCTCACGAGGCCAACGGTGCGAGTGTCACCGATGAGCGCGTAGTCCTCGATTGGGCGAGACACTACGAGACGATGGTGCAAGATGTTCGCCGGTGGCGCGCTGCGAAACTTTCCCCGTGAGGCTGGGCTATGCTGACATCCATGCGCCGCTTCATCTTGCTCGCCGCGTTGCTCGTCGCATGCAAGGAAGACAAGGGTCCATCGTGCGCGGTGGTCGTCGATCACATGCTCGACGTGACCAAGCAGGCGATGCCGGGACATGACCCGGGCGCGCTCGGGGATCGCAAGGCGATGATCGCCCAGTGCGAGAAGCGCAACATGCCGGCCAAGATGCGCAAATGCCTCATGGCCGCGACCTCGCTTGCCGGGTTTGGCGAATGCCAGGAGAAGGCGAAACCCGCGCCCACGCGCCCGCTGCCATCGACCGAGCCGACGGGCTCGGCGGCGGCGCCCACACCGACGGAGAGCGGCTCTCCTGCTGCGCCCGCGGGCAGCGGCAGCTGAGCCGGTGGATTAGCGCCCGAACGTGGTACACGTGCGCCATGCACGACGCGGTCGTCCACGTTCCTGATCCCGTCAACGAGCCGATCCTCGGCTACGCGCCCGGCAGCGCCGAGAAGGCGCGCCTGAAGGCGGCCCTCGCCGACATCGAGCGCGAGGTCGTCGAGATCCCGTGCGTCGTCGGTGGCCAGCGTGTCACCACGGGCAAGATCCGCGAGGTGGTGATGCCGCACCGGCATCGCCACGTCGTCGCGCGCTTCCACGCGGCCGAGCCGGACACCGCCGAGCGTGCGATCCGCGCCGCGCTCGAGGCCCGCAAGGAGTGGAGCGCGATGCGCTGGGAAGCGCGCGCCGCGTGCCTGCTCCGCGCCGCCGAGCTGCTCGCCGGTCCGTGGCGCATGCGCGTCAACGCCGCGACGATGCACGGCCAGAGCAAGACGTGTCACCAGGCCGAGATCGATTCGGCCTGCGAGATGATCGACTTCTTCCGGTTCAACGCCGCGTTCGCGCAGCAGGTCTACTCGATGCAGCCGAAGAGCGCGCCCGGCATGTGGAACATGAGCGAGCTGCGTCCGCTCGAGGGCTTCGTGTTCGCGCTGACGCCGTTCAACTTCACCGCGATCGGCGGCAACCTGCCGACCGCGCCGGCGCTGATGGGCAACACCGTCGTGTGGAAGCCGGCCGAGAGCCAGCTGCTCAGCGCGTGGCGCACGTTCCAGATCCTCGAGGAAGCGGGCTTCCCGCCGGGCGTCATCAACTTCATCCCCGGCCTCGGTCACGACAAGACGAACATCATCCTCGACCACCCGGACTTCGCCGGCCTGCACTTCACCGGCTCGACCGACGTGTTCAACATGATGTGGCGCCGCGTCGCCGAGAACCTCGGCAAGTACAAGAGCTACCCGCGCCTCGTCGGTGAGACCGGCGGCAAGGACTTCATCCTCGCGCACGCGTCGGCCGATCCGAAGGCGCTCGCGACCGCGATCATCCGCGGCGGCTACGAGTATCAGGGTCAGAAGTGCTCGGCCGCCTCGCGCGTCTACGTCGCGCAGAGCGTGTGGGCGAAGATGAAGGACGAGCTGATCTCCGAGATCGGGACGATCAAGGTCGGCGACGTCAGCGACTTCTCGAACTTCATGGGCGCCGTGATCAAGAAGGGCGCGTTCGACAAGCACGCCGCGGCGATCGCCGAGGCGCGCGAGACCCGCGGCATGAAGGTGCTCGCCGGCGGCACGTGCGACGACAAGGAAGGCTGGTTCGTCCAGCCGACGCTGCTGCAGACCGACGACCCGTCGGTTCGTCACATGCGCGACGAGTTCTTCGGCCCGATCGTCACGCTGCACGTCTATCCCGACCAGGCGTGGGACGACACGCTGCGCCTCGTCGACCAGACGAGCCCGTACGCGCTGACCGGCGCGGTGTTCGCGAACGATCGCTCGGCGATCGTCGAAGCGACGACCGCGCTGCGCGACGCAGCCGGTAACTTCTACATCAATGACAAGCCGACCGGCGCCGTCGTCGGCCAGCAGCCGTTCGGTGGTGCGCGCGCGTCGGGCACCGACGACAAGGCGGGCTCGCCGCTCAACCTGCTGCGCTGGACGTCCGCGCGTACGCTCAAGGAGACGTTCGTTCCACCGACCAACTATCGCTACTCGTTCCTCGACGAGAAGTAGCGAGGGATGCGGCGGCTCTGGGCGGTGGCGATCGTGGCGGGGTGCTCGTTCGAGCACGGCGCTCCGATCGCTGCGATCGACGCACGCGAGAGCGACGCGACGATCGATTCGCCGCCGGTCACGCCGACCGGATGGTCCGCGCCCGTCGAGATCGCGGAGCTGACGAGCGGCACCGGCGACGACGATCCGAGCCTGACGAACGATCTGCTCGAGATCTACTGGGGCTCGCACCGCGCCGGCGGCTATGGCGGCGAGGACATCTGGGTGGCGAGGCGCGCGTCGCCGACCGACCCGTGGGGGACGCCGAGCAACGTCACCGAGCTGAACTCGGCGTTCGCCGAGACGACGATGAAGGTCACCGGCGACGGGCTCGCGATGTATTTCACGAGCACGCGCGGCGGCAACGCGGACCTCTACTTCTCGTCGCGCATGTCGCGGTCGGATGCGTGGTCGATACCGCAGCTGAGCTCGCTCAGCACGGTCTACGGCGACTACGGCGCGTTCGTCCAGTCGGACCTACGCCATGTGATCTTCTGCATGGGCGACATCGTCGCGAACGAGGCGCTCTACGAGGCCGATCGCACGAGCCCACAGGCGAGCTGGCCGACGCCGACGCGCGTCGACGAGCTCGACGAGGCGAACATCAGCGAGTGCGATCCGATGGAGCCGAGCGGGCGCACGCTGTACTACGCGTCGGCGCGCGGCGACGGCGTCACGTACGACATCTTCACCGCGCAGCGAAACTCGGCAGCCGACCCGTATGCCGCGCGCACTGCGGTCGACGCGGCGAACCTGCCGAACGCCAACGATCGCGACCCCTGGGTCTCGCAGGACGAGAAGCTGATGGTGTTCGCCAGCGATCGCAGTGGCGTCGACCGCTTGTACGTCACGACGAGGCCCTGAGCCGAGGTCACCGGGCGGGAGCGACAGGGCCGCGACGTTTGGGCCGTCGCAGAGTCACACGAGTCGCATCTTTCGCGCGGTTTCGCGCGGGATTACCGTGCTCCGCGATGAATCGAAAGCTCCTCGCCGGTCTTGCCGGGCTGGTCCTCGTAGCTCTCGCTGTCTGGCTCTTCGCATCGCGCGGAGACAAATCGCCGACGAAGAACGTCGAGGCGAAGAAACCGGTGAGCGTCGACGTGAAGACGCCGACCGCGCAGAAGCCCGCCGACGATCAGGCCGCGCCCAAGGGCATGGCGCCGAAGTGGCAGCTCGATATCGATCCCGAAGGCCCGCTGCGTCTCGAGGGTCAGGTCGTCGACGCCGACGGTCACGGGGTCGGTGGCGCCGAGGTCTCGCTCAACTCGGTGCCGCCGCGCACCGCGAAGACCGAGGACGACGGCACGTTCGCGTTCGACAAGCTCGTCGGCCGCGAGTACGCGCTCGTGGCGAGGACCGCCGACGACGTCGGTGGACCGATCCAGTACAAGCTGACCGAGTCGAGCGACCCGATCGTGATCCGGCTCGCCGCCGGCGCGACGCTCGTCGTCACCGTCAGCGACGACGCCGGCAAGCCGATCGAAGGCGCCGATGTGAAGCTCGCGTCGATGACCGAGCGCGTGACCAAGACGAGCGCCGACGGCGTCGCGAAGATCAAGCCGGTGACGAGCGGCTGGGCCTCGGTCCAGGCGAGCGCGGCCGGCTACGCGCCGAACAACGCGTTCACGCAGCTCGGCGGCGCCGGCTCCACCGGCAACCTCAAGGTCACGCTGCACAAGGGCTTCGCGGTCACGGGCCGCGTGATCGACGAGGGCGGCAAGCCGATCGAGAAGGCGCACATCACGACGAGCGACGTCCTGGGCATCCCGGGCGGCATCGATCCGGTGGTCACTGATTCGAAGGGCCAGTTCTCGATCCCCGCGCTCGCACCGGGCAGTCACATCCTCGTCGCGACCGACGAGGAGCACGCACCCGCGCGCTCGGCGCCGGTCAGCGTTGGCGAGCGCCCGGTCACCGGCGTCGAGATCACGATGCGCGCAGGCGGCGTCCTCGCCGGCAGCGTCGTCGACGACACCGGCAAGCCCGTGCCGTACGCGACCGTGCGCGTCGGTGGTAGCGGCATGCAGGACCGCTACGTGATCCAGTCGCGCCAGGCGACCACGGACAAGCTGGGCGCGTTCGAGCTGAAGGGCCTGTCGCGCGCAAAACTCTCGGTGCGCGCCGAAGGTGATGCGGCGGCGAGCGCGATCGCGACCGTCGATCTCACCACCGAGCTCGCGAAGAAGGACCTCAAGCTCGTCCTCGACGTGAAGGGCACGATCGCCGGCAACGTCGTCGACGAGTCAGGCCAGCCTGTCGCCGAGGTCCAGGTCAACGCGTTTCCCGACATCCTTGCCGGCGAGGCGCCCGAGGCTCTCGCGCTCGCGGGCCTGTCGTCGGCGTCGACCGATGGCGCAGGTCACTTCATGATCCGCGGTCTTCCCGAAGGCGGCTATCGCGTGCGCGCCTCGCGCGCGTCGGGGTCGGGCGAGTACGACTGGGGCCAGCAGGGAGTCGCCGCGAAGACCGGCGACAAGAACGTCAAGATCACGCTGCAGTCGCCCGGCAGCATCGTCGGCAAGGTCATGATCGACGGCGGCACGGTGCCGAAGCTCGCGACGGTCTCGCTCGGCTTCCAGACGTCCACGGTGGTCGGCGCCGACGGCAAGTTCAAGCTCGACGACCTCACGCCGAGGAAGTACGACCTCAAGGTCCACGGCCCCGACTTCGCCGAGACGCTCCAGCACGACATCGAGGTCAAGCCTGGCCAGCCGACCGACATCGGCACGATCACGGTGCAGCGCGGCCGCAGGCTCACCGGCAGGGTCGTCGACGACAAGGGCAATGCGGTCGCGGGCGCGAGGGTGAAGGTCGGCGACATGCTGTACTCGATGCAGGGCGCCGAGGAGCAGCTCGACAACTGGGCGGAGATGTCCGGCGGCCGCGTCGGCGTCACCGATCAGGACGGCAGGTTCTCGCTGCTCGGTCTCGGCAAGAAGCGCACGAGCGTCATCGCCGATCATGCGACGCGCGGTCGCTCGAACGCGCTCGAGATTGCCGAGGGCACCGAGGATCCTCCGCCGGTCACGCTCGCGATCCACGGCTACGGCTCGTTGACCGGCAAGGTGACGTCGCAGGGCAAGCCGGTCGCCGGCGTGACGATCACCGACACGCCAAAGGGCGGCGGTGCGCAGGTTCAGATCGCGCGGTCGGAGGCCGATGGCACGTTCACGCTGAGCAAGGTCACGGAGGGCACGCACGTGCTCTCGGCGATGCAGCAAGGCGGCTTCACATCGCTCAAGTCGGCGAGCACGACCGTGCAGGTCACGGCGGGCAAGGCGACGAACGTGACGATCGACATCCCGGTCGGCTCGGTCACGCTCTCGGTCGTGGTGAAGGCGTTGCCGAACAACCAGGTCGACGCGGCGCAGATCTTCTTGTTCCGCGGCGTGCTCGCCGTGAAGAACGCCAAGGAGCTCAACGAGGGGTTCCTCGCTGGCAGCGTGCAGGGAATGAAGTTCTGGTTCGGCGAAGGCAAGCCGACGCCCGAGTTCGAAGAGCTCGTCGCCGGCACCTACTCGGTCTGCACGATCCCGATCACCGGCGACCTCAACGACGCGACGTTCCAGGCGCGCATCCAGGAGCACCTCGATGCGCTCAAGGTTTACTGCAAGAGCACGAAGGTCACGGAGTCGCCCGCCAAGCAGACGTTCATCGCCGAGGTGCCGGCGATGGCGCCGCTACCGACGAATCAGTAGCCGGTGCCGTAGTAGTAGCCGGCGTCGTAATCGGGCTGGTAGTAGTCGCCGCCCCAGTTCGGATCCGGCTCGTAGTGGCCCTGCATCCAGATCCACTCGGCGCCGTTCCACTGCCAGCTGCCGTTCACCCAGTAGTAGCCGGCGAGCGGCCGCGGGTTCTCGACGATGATCGACGGCCGCTGGTAGTAGTTGTAGTAGCGGTAGCGAATCACCGGCCGGTGCCGCACGAAGATCGGGCGGTGCACGACGCGGTAGCTGGATTGGTACCGCGGCTGGTGTTGATAGCGCGGCTGGACGTAATGCCGCGACGGCTGGACGTAGCGACGCGACGGCTGAACCGAGACTCCGCCGCTGCGATGATCGCGCACGGTGGGCGCATTGCCGCGGCGGTGGCCGCGGTCAGCCGACGCTACGCCGCCCAGCGAAGCGAGGCACAGAGCGATGGTGATGATGCGACGCATGGGTCTTTCTCCTCACCCATGATCTAGCTCCACGAGCCATGCCACGCTGGTTGCGAACTATTAAGCCTCTACGAGAGATGCTTAGTAGTTGTAGTAACCATCGTAGTAGACGACGTTGTTCGGATCCGGCTCGTAGTGACCGGCGGTCCACGTCCACTCGTAACCGGTCCACGACCAACCACCGGCGACCCAGATGTAGCCGTCGAGCGGCGCGTAGTTCTCGACCAGCATCGCGGGGCGACGGTTGTAGTCGTAGTAGCGAACGTCGACGACCGGGCGCGAGACGAAGATCGGCCGGCGAACGACGCGCGTGCGATTCACGTAGACGCGGCGTGGCGCATTCCAGCGCGCGGGCGAGGAGTGCACGCGAACGCCGCCGCTCCAGGAGACGGAGCCGCGGTTGTTGTAACGACCGCGATCGTTGTCATGGTGGCTCCAACCGCGGCGGTCGCCGCGATGGTCACCGCCGCGGTGCCGATCCGCCGAGGCGACACCACCGAGGAGCGAGAGCGTGAGGGCCGAGAGCATGACGATCTTCTTCATGCCCGGTCAGAACAGCAGCATGCGTGCCGCGGGTTGCCGGCACGCAATTTCGGCCAGTTGCGCGATTCGGTGTGAACGCGCGGTCACCACCACCAGTAGTAGTCGTTCTCCGTGTAGCCCGGCAGCCTCTGTTCCGCGACCTTCGCGAGGTCGGTCACGCGGTGCGCGGTGATCGCCTTGTCGCTGATCGCGTACACGAAGTCGCCCATGAAGATGCTCCGGCGAATGTCGACGTAGCGCCACCAGTGCGACTGGTCCTCCTCGTAGTACGCGCTGTGGTCGATGCGGCCGTGCAGGCTGAGGCCCGTCGCCGGGTCGACTGTCACGAGCACGAGCTGCGAGAGATAGCGGTAGTAGTAGTCCCCGTTCGTCGTCGTCTGCGCGTATGTCGACTGCGGGATCGCGAGCAGCTTCTTCGGCGCCCAGTACTGGAACGCCTTGTGGTCGTACAGCGCCTCCGACCAGCCCCACGAATTCTGCGCCTCGACCGGCAGCGCCTGCTGCAGCGACGGGTGCGCGAAGTCGGAGACATCGAACAGCGAGATCTGCGTGCGCCACTGCGCGTTGCTGTCGACGCCGATCGAGAGCAGCTTGCCGTCCGCGATCGGATGCAGGTACGTCGAGAAGCCCGGCACCTTCAGCTCGCCGACGACGCGCGGGTGCGTGCGGTCGTGGAGATCGAGCGTGAACAGCGGGTCGATGTAGCGGAACGTGACGAGGTAACCCTTATCGCCCTGGAAGCGCGACGACATGATGCGCTCGCCCTTCGCGATGCCACCGACGTGACCGACGATGTCGAGGTTGTCGCCGTGATCCTCGAGCACCCAGACGTGGTTCTCGAGCTCCGGCCGATCATTCTCCTCGACCCACCAGCGCGACCAGAAGCCGGTCGTCGTCGCGACGCGGATCGCGCCTTGTTCCTCGTCGAGCGAGAACTGGTCGACGATCGTGCCCTCGACGCGGCCCGAGCCCGTGTAGCGCGTCACGCCCGGCGTCGAGATGTCGAACGCGTGGATGTTCAGCTGCTCCGGGTCGCCTTCGTACCACCAGTACCACCACCAGTCGTGCGCGGGCTCGGCGAGCAGCAGCGTGTCCTTCGACGAGTAGAACGTCGCCCAGTTCGACACGACGTGGTCGGCGTCGAAGTGCAGCTGGTCGGCGAGCAGGTCGAACGAGATGATCGACGAGATGCCGCGCGCGTGGCTGTCGGTCGGCCGGTAGAACGACCGGCACGAGTTCTCCGACAAGCTCGTCGTCGTGAACGTGCCATTCGGCTCACGCACGTAGAGCATCGGGATGAAGTCGGACAGCGCGAGGCCGTTGATGTACTCGCGAACCGCGCGCTTGGTCGCCTTCTTGTTGTGGCCGTTGTCCTCGTACAGCTTCCACCAGCCGTACATGATCGCCGGGCTGATCATCGAGTAGCCCGCGAGGCGAACGCTCGAGTCGACCTTGCGCGCGGTGTTGTACCAGCCTTCGTAGAACACCTCGCGAACCAGCGACGGATGCGCCTTGTCGGTGATGTCGAGGATCGTGATCTTCGACAGCTGCTTGATGCGCCAGTACCAGCCCTCGTCAGGGTCGTTCACGCCGACGAGCTGCTTCAGCGGATGGCCGTCGGGTAGCGAGTAGGTGTCGATCCACGAGAACACGACGACGCGGTTGTGCGCGCTGTCGAGCAGCATCTGCTGCGGGTAGCCCTCGATCTGCGTGACGCTCTCGGCGGTGAGCTCGCCGAAGTTCGGCACGCCCATGATGTGGAGGCGATTCCCGTTGAGCGTGTAGATGTGATAGCCGTCCGTCTTCACGAAGTCGGCCTCGTCGACGCCATCCTCCTGGTTGTTCGTCCCGGAGAAGTCGACGCCTTCCTGGCGCCCGCCGCCCTGGTCACCGCTCGGCGCTCCCGCGCCCTCGCCCGCCGCATCGTCCGTGCCCCAGCCCCAGTAGCCGGCCTGATCGATGTCGGCGTAGATCTCGTACGTCACCATCTGCTTGAGGTCGGCCTCGAGCGAGCTGCAGCTCTCGTACTGGACGAGCTGGGTCGTCTTCGCGAGCAGGTGGTCCTTGGGACCATCCGCGTCGTCTGTACAGGCTGACAGCGCGATGAGCGTCAACGGGACGGCGATGTGGAGCCTCATGTCGGTCCGTCTCAGCAAGACTCCGGCCACGCGTAACTCCGCGAACCGCCACGAGACCCGGTTCAGATGATCAACGTGTGGGATGAAGACTGCCTCAGGAATCTGAGATGATCCCCGGGGTGAGCGCGCGAGTCACGATCGCCATCGCACTTCTCGCCGGCTGCAGCGATACGTCGACGCTCGACGGTCCATGCAGCCTCACCGACCGCTGCGACGCCGGCCAGGTCTGCGACATGACCGCCGAGGGCGGCCCCGTGTGCATCTCCGCGAGCGGCGACCTCGACGGCGACGGCCTCACCAACGAGAAGGACTTCTGCCAGCACGCGATGGGCGGCGCGACCGACGAGGATGGCGACGGCATCGGCGACGACTGCGACAAGTGTCCGATCGCGCCGCCGTTCTCGACCGTCGATCCCGACGGCGACGACGTCGAGAGCCCGTGCGATCCCGATCCACATACGCCGGGCGACCAGATCCTGCTGTTCGACGGCTTCCTGAACGGCCTCGATCCGCGCTGGAAGCCGACGACCGCCGGCGTGTGGGCGATCAAGCCGGGCGAGCTCGTCGCCGATCTGTCGACGAGCAACCCGCAGGACTACATCCAGACGAACGTCGCCGGGAAGTCGAACATCTCGATCGTCGCCTCGTACCGGATCGATTCGCTCGAGGCGAGCGCGAGCGAGCACAAGGTCGGCGTGTTCCTCGACGACCCTCGCCCCGCGGGCGTCGCGAACACCGCGTGCGGCGTGACGAAGGCCGACCAGGGCTCCGACGAGCTCGTGCTCGTCGAGACGAACCAGGGCGCGATGAACCAGCGCGTGACCGGCGCGTTCGACTCCGCGCGCCTCTACCGCGCGGGCGTCTACGTGACCGGGACGAAGAGCGGCTGCGCCGTGCTCGCCGATCAGAACCCGCTCGGTACCGTGCAGGCGACGATCACGCCGGACCAGCTGTCATCGATCGGCCTCACCGCGCGCGCCGTCACCGTGCGCTTTCAGTGGGTGCTCGTCGTCGGGCACTAAGCCGGGACGTTCGCGAGCAGCGGCCCGAGACCCTCGGCCATCGTCGGGTGCGCGAAGATCGCGTCGCGCAGCCCCGTGTAGGGCATGCCCGCGAGCATCGCTGCCTGCACGACCGCGACGACCTCGCCGGCCTCGGAGCCGAGCATCGTGAAGCCGAGAATGCGGTCGTCCGTACCGACGAGCATCTTCATGAAGCCGCGCATCTCGCCCGTCGTGTGCGCGCGCAGCACCGAGCTCATCGGCAGGCGCGCGACGCGCACGCGAATCGCATCGCGCTGCGCGGTCTTCTCGCTGTGCCCGACGTGTGCGAGCTCGGGGTCGGTGAACACGCAGTACGGAACGAGCCGGCCCCGCGTCGACCGCGGCTTGCCGGCCAAGTTGTCGCGGACGACGCGGAAGTCATCGAACGCGGCGTGGGTGAACTTCGGCGTGCCGGCGGCGCATTCGCCCATCGCCCACACGTTGGCGGCGGCCGTCTGCAGCTTGTCGTCGACCTTGATGTAGCCGGTCGCGTCGAGCGCGATGCCGGCCTCCTCGAGCCCGATGCCGCGCGTGTTCGGCGTGCGACCGGTCGCGACGAGGACATCGGAGCCCTCGATGGTGCGCTCGCCCGCCTGCGTTTGCACGCGGACCCGCACGCGCTCGCCCGAGCTCCCGTCGACCGAGACGATCTCGGTGTTGAGCTGGACGTCGATGCCTTCGCTCTCGAAGATATTGCGCAGCTCGGCGGCGACGTCGGCGTCCTCGTTTGCGAGCACCTGCGCGCCGCGGCCGAGCATCGTCACCTTGCTGCCGAACCGGCGAAACGCCTGCGCGAGCTCGACCCCGACATAGCCAGCGCCGATGACGATCAGATGCGACGGCACGCGCCCGAGCTCGAGCGCCCCGACATGCGTGAGGGGCTGAGCGGCGACGAGACCGGGCAGGTCGGGCACCGACGCGCGCGTGCCGAGGTTCAAGAACAAGCGGTCGCCCGTGAAGCGACGCGTGCCACCTTGCGCGAGCTTCACCTCCACGGTCCGCGGCCCGACGAGATTTCCTTCGCCGAGGAGGAACTGCACGTGTCGCGCCTTGAACATCTCGAGGTGAAACGCGACCTCGCCTTCGACCATGCGGCGCTTGCGTGCGCGCACGCCTTCCATGTCCACGGTCACGTTCTGCTCGCGGACGCCGAACTCGGCGCCGTGCATCGCGAACGACGCGACCTTCGCGCTACGGATCTCGTTCTTGCTCGGCAGGCACGCGATGTTCGGGCACGAGCCGCCGATGAGACCGCGCTCGATCACGACGACCTGCTTGCCCTGCCGTCCCAGCTCCCACGAGATCCACTTGCCCGCCTCGCCGCCGCCGAGGACCAGATTCTCCACGCGTTCGTCTGCGCCCATGCCAGGGCGTAGCAGTCGCAAATTCCATCCGCATGCGGGAGCACGCGGCGTGCGGGAGGGCCGGTACTACTTGCGATATTTCAAGAGCTGCAAGATCGGGTGGACGATGTGCCGCTCGACTTCCTGCGAGAGCGCGTAGACCTCTTCGTAGTGATCGCCCTCGGCCTCGTTGAGCCACGGGCCGGTCGTCGCGAGCACGAAGTTGTACATGGGCACGATGTAGCCGGTGAAGTCCTCGGCGAGGCCGGCGACGACCGGGTAGCGCACGCCGTCGTGCGCGAGCACGAGGTCGCGCATGTACGGAGGCTGCGGCGCCTCGGCGAGGTTCGGCGCGTTCGGCTTGGGATTGCACGCGACGCCCTGATTGCACTGCGTTGCGTTCTCGCACTACTGGCCGTTGTCGGCGCACTGGCCCCACTGCAGCGGCCAGCCAAAGCTCCACGAGCCGTCGTAGCCGCCGACCCATAGCTCGGGATGTAGCTCGCCCGGCACCGTGATGATGCCGAGCGGACCGATCTGGACGTAGACGCTGCGCAGCGACAGCCACGGCGCGTTGTCCTGGTCGATCGGCGCGTCCTTGTCGTAGCCGCCGACCTCGTGCGGGCCGAGGATGCCGAGCAGCTGGTAGACCTGGATGCCGAGGTTGTCGACGCGCGCCCAGAACCGCGCGCTCTTGAACGAGAGCGGGAGGTCGCTCGTCGACTCGCCGGCATCGCGCAGCACGGTGAGCGCGCGAGCGGCGGCGTTGGTGCCGATCGCCTCGTCCATCGCGTGCGACTCCTTCGTGACGGGCACGCCGCCCGGGCCTGGCGGATGCGTACCGCGCAGCGAGCCGATCTGGCCACCGAGCGCGCCCTGGACGAACAGCGTCATGCCGCCGAGACCGTCGAGGTTCTGCTCGGCGTACTTGCTCTCGGCCATCGTCACGCCGTTCTCGACGTGATCGCGCAGCCAGTGCGGATAGTGCGCGGTGATCGTCGCGGGAACCGAGTCGTCGAAGTGCGCGACCTCGGGATGATCGGCCCAGTTGACGAGCGTGCCGATCGTCTCGCTCGGGTTACTGACCTTGACGAAGCGCGCGATCGTGAGCGTCGGATCGAAGATGACGGGATCGCGGATGTCCTTGAACCAGTCGTCGGTGCGGCTGTTCGGGTTGTTGACGTCGTTGAGCGTCTTCGTCGATGCGATGACGAGCTGCGCCGGCTGCGCGGACTCGACGGCCTCTTTGATCGCCTCGGCCGCCTTCTGGTAGAGGACGTCGATCACGAACTGCTGGCGGCCGGAGACGCCGATCTCGGGGCCCCAGATGCCCGCGACGTCGGGCGCGTCGTGCGCGTGCGTCGAGCCGATCATCACGTGATCGATGTCGAGGTTCGCGAGCAGCGGGTTATTGCGGATGTTGTCCATGTCGCCCGCGAACATGCCGACCGCGTCGACGTAACAGAGGACGAACGTCATGTCGCCCTCGACGAACGCCATCGCGCGGACCTCGACGTCGGTCGTGACGCCGAGCGCGGCGCGGCCACCGCCGAACAGCCACACGCCATCGAACTTGCCGTTGCCGTTGAGGTCGGTGAACGGCTCGCTCGACTGCCACTGCCGATCGTTGTTCTCGTCGGTGAACGTCTCGAAGTTCTGCGGCGTCCACACGCGCTTGCCGACGCCGACCTTCAGCTGGCCGTCACCCGCGCTGGCGCACTTCGGCCCGCCCGGGCAGACGATGTCGGGCTCGTCGAAGCCCTCGAGCCGCGCATCGGGCACGACCTTCGCCCCGCCATCGTCGCCACACGCGCACAGCGCGAGCGCTGCGACGACCATCCATCTCCTCATCATGGGGCGGTCGTACCTCGGTCGCCCGACCCGTTTCAATCACGAAGCGGGACGCGCCTCGTTGCACGTCGAGTGCATCAGCGCGCGGTGGCGAGGCCGATCGGACAGCTGACGCCGGTGCCGCCGAGACCGCAGTAGCCGCCCGGGTTCTTACCCAGGTACTGCTGGTGATAGTCCTCGGCGTAATAGAACTCGGGCGCGTCGATGATCTCCGTCGTGATCGGGTCGTGCCCCGCGGCGGTCAGGCGCTCCTGATACATCGCCTTCGAGGCTTCGGCCGCGGCCTTCTGCTCGGGCGTGAACGCGTAGATGCCCGACCGGTACTGCGTACCCATGTCGTTGCCCTGGCGCATGCCCTGTGTCGGATCGTGGCTCTCCCAGAACACGCTGAGGAGCTTGTCGTAACTGACCTGCTTGGGGTCGTAGATGACGAGCACGACCTCGTTGTGGCCCGTCATGCCCGAGCAGACTTCCTCGTACGACGGGTTCGGCGTGTAGCCGCCCGCGTAGCCGACGGCCGTCGAGTAGACGCCGGGCGTCTGCCAGAACTTGCGCTCGGCGCCCCAGAAGCAGCCCATCCCGAACATCGCCATCGCCATGCCGTCGGGAAACGGCGCCGTGATCCGGTTGCCGTTCACGAAGTGCGCGTCCCCGACAGGCATCTTCGCAGCTCGCCCGCGCAGCGCCTCGTCGGGAGAGGGCATGCGGAGCTTCTTCGTGGAGAAGAACATAGTGGCCAGTATACGGCGCACCACGAATTTGGTTACCGTCGGCGTTCCTCGATGACGGCCGTGAAAGTCCTGGGCATCTGCGGCAGTACGCGCAAGTCCTCGCTGAACCGCGCGCTGCTTCGAACCGTCGGCGAGCACCTGCCCGAAGGGACGGTATTCGCGACGTGGGAGGGCCTCGAGCAGCTACCGATCTTCAACAGCGACCTCGAAGACCCGACGCCGGTGATGACGCTCAAGTCCGCGATCGCCTCGGCCGACGGCGTCGTGTTCGCGGTGCCCGAGTACAACTACTCGATCCCGGGCGGGCTCAAGAACGCGCTCGACTGGGTGTCGCGGCCGCCGATCTCGTCGCCGCTGCGCGGCAAGCCGGTCGCGCTGGTCGGCGCGGCGACCGGAATCAGCGGCACGATGCGCGCGCAGCTCCACATGCGGCAGATGCTCGTCTACAGCGACACGCCGTGCATGAGCCAGCCCGAGGTGCTCATCCCGCGCGCGCACGAGCGGTTCGACAAGGCCGGCGTGCTCACCGACGAGCCGACGCGCCAGCTGATCGGCCGGTTCGCCAGCGCGTTCGTCGCGCACATCCGGCGTTTTGAGCTGAAATGATCGCGCGCTCGCGTTAGCGTGACGCGGTGAAGCCGGCGATTGTGGTGATGCTCCTCTGTACGTGCGGCATCGCCCGCGCCGAAGGACGGGCCACGGAGGGGACTCTGCACAACTTCCTGATCGGCCCCGTGCTCGGCGTTCGCCTCGGCGGTCCGCCGGGGTCGCGCATGATCCTCGGTGTCGAGGGCGGCGCCGGCATCGGGCCGGAGCGCATCAACGTCGGTTTCGAGCACCGGCTCGACAAGGGATTCCTCTACGTCGAGCTGGATCCCTGGTGGGTGATCGGTGGCTCGCTCGGCGTCGGCACCGATACCGACGGCGAGGTGTTTCCGGTCCTCGGCGTGTGGGAAGGCGGACCGATCAGCACCGGCAAGGGAGAGTGTTTCGACTGGAACACCACGATCACGCTCGCCGCCGGCTACCGCTACACGGGCGTCCACGAGCTCTACGTCACGGTCAAGGCAGGAACCATGGACGGCATGTACACGCAGAGCTGCCTCGACGATTAGAGGAACGAGTCGTGATAGCCGGGATCTTCGATCCCGAGCGCCGCGTCGGTGACCTGGAGCGGCTGGAACGTGTCGCACATGACGGCGATCTCGTCGGTGCGCTGCGTGCCGATCGACTTCTCGTACGCGCCCGGGTGCGGACCATGCGGCACGCCCATCGGGTGGTGCGAGATCGAGCCCGGGCCGACGCCCTTGCGCGACGTGAAGTTGCCGTCGCAGTAGAAGATGATCTCGTCGCAATGCGTGGAGCTGTGCGGGTACGGGCACGGAATCGCTTCCGGGTGGAAGTCGACGAGCCGCGGCACGAAGCTGCAGATCAGCGCCCCGCGCGCGGCGAACGTGCCGTGCCACGTCGGCGGCAGGTGTACCGACGACACGCGAGGCTGGAACGCGAGGATCGGAAACGCCCACGGATAGACCGCGCCATCCCAGCCGACGACGTCGAGCGGCGAGTCCTGCAGCGTGAAGCCGTGCCACGTGCGATTGCGGCGAACGACCATCTCGCGGATGTTCTCGTCGTACGGCGCGCGCAGCTGCGGCCGCTTGAAGTCGCGCTCGCTGTACGGCGCGTCCATGCGGAGCTGGCCGACCTCGTTGCGCCACTGCTTCGGGATGTGGAGCCCGCCGTCGAGCGAGAACCAGAACCAATGTTGCTCGCCTTGCGGGATGAACCGGTGCAAGAGGCCACGCGGGACGAACACGTAGTCGCCCTGGGCGAACGTCACGTCACCGAGGAGCGAGCGCAGCGTGCCTCCGCCCTTGTGGACATAGATCAGCTCGTCGGCATCGCCGTTGACGACGTAGACGGGATCCGGCGCCGTCGGGAACGCGACGCCCGACGTGAGATCGGAGTTGAAGTGCAGCGCGACGCGCGCGTCGATCTGCGGTCCGCCCTTCGCTGCCAGCTCACCCGTCCGGTAGTGGCGCTTCGCGAGCGCGCGCTCGGACGCGGCGACCGGGCCTGCCCAGCCGTGCTTCGGCTGCGTCACGCGCTGCGTGTGGGGCCGGCGCAGGTGATAGAGAATCGTGTACGGACCGTCGAAGCCGTCGCGCGTGAAGCACTCCTCGAACCGGAGCGCGCCGTCGGCGCCGCGCAGCTGGATGTGATGCTTGCGCGCGACGTCGCCGACTTGCATCCGATCGAGCATCAGATGAGTCCTCGATCGCGCTGATCGCGCTCGATGCTCTCGAACAGCGCGCGGAAGTTGCCCGCGCCGAAGCCGCGGTCGCCCTTGCGCTGGATGATCTCGTAGAAGAACGGTCCCGCCTTGAGATCGCCGTAGAGCCCCGACGACTCCTTGAGGAAGATCTGCAGCATGTAGGCGTGGAAGTGGTCGCCGTCGACGAGGATCTCGAGGTCCTTCAGGATGCTGAGGTCCTCGTCGATCTTCTTGATGCCGCTGTGCGCGATGCGATCGGGCAGCATTTCGTAGTAGGTGCCCGGCGTCGGCATGAACGAGACGCCGTTGCCGCGCAACGCGCGCACGGCCGAGACGATGTCCTCGACGGTGAGCGCGACGTGCTGAACGCCATCGCCGCGGAGCTCCTCGTTGAAGATGTTGATCTGCGAGCTCTTGAAGAACGGCCGCGACGGCTCGTTGTTCGCGAACTTCACGTTCGACGCCGGGTCCCACATCACGATCGACTTGAGGCCCGAGCCGGTCGTGCGGGCAGGATCGACGTCGCTCGTGTGGAAGTCGACCTTCCACAGCTGCTCGAAGCCGAGCACGTGCTCGAGCCAGAGGAGCATCGGCTTCATCGTCTGAAAGTTCGACGTGACGTGGTCGATCTCCTGGAACCCGAACTTGTTCTTGCCGCCGCCCTGATACGGGATGGCGCCCGGGAACAGGCCCTTGTAGCCGCGGTGCTCGCGGAACCGGAACGTGCAGTCGCCGAACGGCGTCGTGATCGAGAACTGGCGCAGCGTGCCGCCGTCGTCCTTGAACGTCTGGATGTCCTCGATCGGCGTGCCGCCGCGCTCCTCGAGCAGGCGGAACGTCTTCTCGACGTCCTCGACCTCGAAGATCAGCGTGCCGACGCCGTCGGGGTGCTTCGAGAGGAACCGCGCCGCGCGGCCGCCCTCGCCCACCGGGCTCGAGCAGACGACGTTGATGTTGCCGGCGGAGAAGCACGCCGACTTCTGACGGCCGGTCTTCTCGAGATCGGGGTCGCTGCGCCAGGTTTCGGCGAAGTCGAGCTTGCCGGTATAGAACTGACGCGACCTCTCGAGGTCGTGCACGTAGTAGTGGATACCTTCGAGACGCTTGATGCCGAGAGATTCGAGCTTGGCCATGACGTGTCCTTACTTCACCGCGTCGGGTTGGCGGTCGGGCATTGCATCGGCGAATGCGGGGAGCGCCATGCAGCGCTCCTCGACCGCGAGCAGGAGGGAGAGCTTGCTGACGTCGACGCCAAAGCGGCGCGCCGACGCGAGCTGAGGGATGAGGCAGCAGTCTGCGATCGTCGGCGAGTTGCCGACGCAGAACGTTCCCGCGATGTCGGTCGCGGCGCGCTCGAACGCGAGCAGGCCGTCGGCGATGAAGCCCTTGGGCCACACCGCGGCATCGCCGCCGAACGCCTTGACCTGGTTCGTCGTCGTCAGGTTCTGCAGCGGCTGGATGCCCGAGTTGATGATCTCGGCGAGCCCGCGGCAGCGCGCGCGCAGGTAGGGATCGGCCGGCAGGATCGCCGGCTCGCGGAACCGCTCGTCGAGATACTCGAGGATCGGCAGCGACTGGGTGAGCGCGCGCGACGAGCCGTCGTCCTCGATGACCTCGAGCGTCGGCACCTGCGCCATCGGGTTGCGCTCGCGGTACGCCTCGGCGTGCTGGTCCTTCTTGAGGATGTTGACGACGACGTACTCGAACGGCAGCTTCTTCAGGCCGAGGCCGATGCGAACGCGGTGGCTCGCCGACGACCGCCAGTAGTTGTGGAGGACGATCTTCATCGCGCGGCTCCTGCCGCGACGACGCGCTGATCGATCCGGCCGAACGGGCTCGCCCCGGTCGGGTCGGACGCCTCGATCTCGATGTGATCGCCGACCGACATGAACGGCGTCTGCGGCTTGCCGCCCTCGATCGTCTCGATCATCCGGCGCTCGGCGAGGCACGAGATGCCGCGCTCGCGCTCCGCGTTCGACACGGTGCCGGAGCCGAGGATCGTGCCGGCGGTGAACCGGCGCGTCTTCGAGATGAAGTGGATGAGGTCGTAGAACGAGAAGTGCATCTCGGGACCGGCATCGCAGTCGCCGACCTGCTGGTCGTTGTAGACGGTGCGGACGCGGACGTGCGCGCGGCCACCTCGCCACGCATCGCCGAGCTCGTCGGGCGTGATCGCGAACGGCGCGAACGCGGTCGCCGGCTTGCTCTGGAAGAACCCGAAGCCCTTCGCGAGCTCGTCGGGGATCAGGTTGCGCAGCGTGCAGTCGTTGAGCAGCGTGATCAGGCGGACCGAGTGCTGCGCGTCGGCGGCGGTCGTCCCGATCGGCGTGTCGCCGAGGATGACGCCGATCTCCGACTCGAAGTCGAGGCCCCACGCGGGATCGTGCAGCTCGATCGGATCGCGCGAGCCGAGCATGTCGCCCGAGCCACCCTGATAGATGAGCGGATCGGTCTGGAGCGTCTTCGGCGGCTCGGCGCCACGCGCCTTGCGGACGAGGATCACGTGATTGAGGAACGCGGAGCCGTCGACCCACTCGTACGCGCGCGGCAGCGGCGCGCCGAGGCGGAGCGGATCGATCGCGATGCCATCGAGCGCACCGCGATCGAGCTGGTCGGCGATCATCCGGAGGTGTGGCTCGGCGGCATTCCAGTCGTCGAGCGCACGCTGCAGCGTCGGCCACGCGTCCGGGGAAGGAGCACCGGCCTCGCCGTCGCGGCGGACGACGAGGAGACGGCCGTCGCGGGAACCATCGCGCAAGGTGGCGAGCTTCATCGTCGACGGGACCTTATCCGAAGGTCCCCTCGCGGCAAAGCGTCAGCCTGCGCCGAAGCGACGCTGAACCTGTGCTGCCAGTGCGTTTAGCGTACGTGGCGCAACGCGTTGCAGCGCGGCAATCACGTGTGCGTCATAGCCAACCGGCCGGACCGCCGGGTTCGTGCGGACCGCCTCGACGATCGCCTGCGCGACCTTCGCAGGCGGCAGGCCTCGTTTGAAGGCATCGACGACCTTGGTCTTGCGCGCGGTCATCTGCGTGCCGGTCATCCGGCCGTCCGCGACGATCTGTGTCGCGATCATCCCGGGGCAGATCGCGGTGACGCCGATCTTGTGCGGCGCGAGCTCCTGGCGGAGCGACAGCGACAGTCCGCGCACCGCGAACTTGCTCGCGACGTACGCGGTGACGTTCGGCGCCGGAAAGATGCCGAGGATGCTCGAGATGTTGACGACGTGACCGCCGGCGCCGCGCGCGACCATCTTCGGGATGAAGAAGTGGCAGCCGTGGACGACGCCGCGCAGGTTGACGCCGAGCAGCCAGTCCCAATCCTCGAGCGAAGTGTCGAGGAACGTGCCGCCGACCGCGACGCCTGCGTTGTTGACGACGACATCGGCGGCGGGCGCGATCGCGTGGACCTCGTCGGCGAACAGCCGGAACGCGAGCCGGTCCGACACGTCGAGCTTCTTGACGAGCAGCTTGCGGTCGCCGAGCTCGGCCGCGAGCGTGTCGAGGCGCGCCTGATCGACGTCGCACGCGACGACGCGCGAACCCTCGGCGGCAAATGCGAGCGCGGTCGCGCGGCCGATGCCGCTGCCCGCGCCGGTGACGACGACGACTCGATCCTTCAGGTTCATGCTGCCTCCGGGAGCTTCAGGCCGTGCGCCGCGAACCACGCGGCGGCGAGCCCTTCATTGGCGTTGTCGCGCGGATGGAACGTCCGGCGCAGGTACTGGCGGATGCCGCGCACGAACACGCGGCGCACGACCGGGTCTTCCTTCTGATCGCGGCGCAGCTCGGTGACGAGTTGCCGCCACGGCAGCTTCTCCTGACGGAGCAGCACGGTCGTGCCCCACGCCCAGAACAGGCCGAGCATCACGGTCGCGTATGCGAGGCCGGCGATGCGCAGCGCGTACGACGGCGCGACCTCCTGCAGCACGTCGAACGCGACGGCCTTGTGCTCGATCTCCTCGGCGGCGTGCCACGCGAACAGCTGCATCACCGACGGATCGAGCACGTCGAGGATGCCTTGCTGAAACGCACCCTCGGCGAGGATCGCGGTGAAGTGCTCGGCCGCCGCGGTGCCCGCGAGGTTGAGCTTTGCCGGCATGTGCTTCTCGAGCCAGGTCGAGATCCGCTTGTAACGGTCGAGGAAGCCGTCGATCTCGAAGCCCTGCTTGCGCAGGATCTCGTTGAAATCGTCGTGTGCGCTCGCGTGGTGGCCCTCTTGCTTGAAGAACGCCCTCACCTGCTCCCGCAGCTCGGGGTTCTCGACCTGATCGAGGAAGTGTTTCACCGACCGGACGAAGAATCGCTCGCCGTGCGGGAACAGCATGTTGATCCCGTTGGAGATCGCGGTCGCGACCGCGCCGCCGGCGAGCCAGTGGCGAGGGACGGCGGACAGGTCGACGTCGAACACGCGAGGGATCGGGATCGACATATCTCGCAGGCTAGTCACTTATTGACCGATAGTCAATAACCGTGTTGCTATGATGTGCTCCACGTGCCCGGCCGTACCAAGCTCCGTCGAATCGTGCGCTCGTCCGCTCCCGCGACGCGCCCTCGCCGACGCATCCGTCTCGACAACGACGAGCGTCGCGCGCAGCTCCTCGCGCTCGCACGAAAGGCGTTCAGCGATCGCTCGTACGACGAAGTCTCGATCGACGACATCGCGCGCGAGCTGAAGATCTCGAAGGGCCTCCTCTATCACTACTTCCCGACGAAGCGTGACCTCTACGTCGCCGGCCTGCGCGAGATCGCCGAGGAGCTGGTCCAGCGCTGCACGAACATCCCGAGCGATGGCCCGCCGATCGAGCGCGTGCGCGCCGGCATCGAGGCGTATCTCGATCACATCTCGCAGCACTCGCGCGCGTACGTCTCGCTCATGCGCGGCGGCATCGGCTCCGATCCCGAGGTCGCCGGTGTCGTCGAGGGCGTGCGCAGCCGGCTGACCGACAACTTCCTCGAGCAGACGCCGTTCGCCGCAATGCTCGCGAAGGACGTGCGGTTCCAGACCGCGGTGCGCGGCTGGATCGGCTTTGTCGAGGGCGCGACGATCGACTGGTGCGCGAACCCTCGGCTGTCGCGCGAGGAGCTGCGCGAGCTGCTGACGTCGATCCTGTTCTCGATCATCACGGCCGTCGCGCCGCAGATCGTGAAAGCTCAGTCGCAGTGAGCCGCGCCGTTGTCATCGTCGATCGGTTCGCGAAGGAGGCCGAGGCGCTGCGCGCGACGTTCGACGAGCGCTTCGCCGAGCCGCGCAGCACGCGCGCCGATCGCTTCGTGTGGGACTGGTGGCACGTGCCCGGCCAGTACACCGCGCTGCGCACGCCGGCGTGGACGTACTTTCCAAGGCGCGTCTACGAGGCGTTCCACCGCCGGCTCGTCGCGTGGGGCCGCGAAACGCTCGGCTGCCACGACATCTCGCCGCCGTGGCTGTCGCTCTACGTCGACGGCTGCCGCCAGGAATTCCACGGCGATCTCCCGCATGGCCCGTTCGCGTTCGTGTACTCGCTGACGCGCTGGCGCGGCCGCGTGTTTTCCGGCGGCGAGACGCTGCTGCTCCGCGACGAAGTGCTCGACTTCTGGGAGGACTTCCGCTCGGTGCGCGGCGTCGAGGAGCCGGACATCCTGCGCGCGATCGAGCCTCGCTTCGATCGGCTGACCGTGTTCGATCCGCGCATCCCTCACGGCGTGCGCCAGGTGACCGGCACGCGCGATCCGCGTGAAGGCCGGCTCGTGATCCACGGCTGGTTCGTGCAGCCGCGGCCGTTCGTGCGAGGCCCGGTGCGCGTGCAGGCGCTGTCGGCGCGCATCGACGAGCTCGGCGGGCTTCTCGGTAACATGCTCGCCGATCTGCCGATCGCGGGCGTGCTTGCGCTCGCGTTCACGATCGATCGTCGCGGCGGCGTGCGCGACCTGCGCGTGCTCTCGGACACGACGCGCGTGCCGAAAGCACAAGACCGCGACCGCGTACGCGTCATCAGAGCGATGCGCGCCGCGATCGCGGCCTGGAAGCTCGGTCCGCAGCGCGCACCCAGTCAGGTGACGCTGCCGATCGTCTTCGAACGGTGATTACTCGGTCTTCGGGGCCGCCTCGGCCTTCGGAGCAGCCGCCTTCTTCGGGGCCGCCTTCTTCGTGGCGGTCTTCTTCTCGGTCGTCTTCTCGGTCTTCTCTTCGGTCTTCTCGGCCGGGGCCTTCTCCTCGGTCTTCTTCTCCTCGACCTTGGTCTCCGTCTTCGCGGCGTCCGGCGCCTTCTTGGCCGGGGTTTCAGCGAACGCGGGGGCAGCGAGGAGGCCGAGGGCAACAACAACGTTGGTCAGGGTGCGCATGGTATTTGACGTCCTTTTGAGAAAGAGGATGTGGCCGCCCGGGGTTGCACCCGACATGCCTCTTCGCCCCTGAAAATCTCGCTACTTGGACCGCTTCATCGCGGGGCAGCTTGCCCCCGCGGGGCAGAACGCCCCGCGCACCTAGAACCGATCCCAGGCGTACGCGACTTCGGTGACCGGATACCCACCGACGCGGCTCTGAAGCGACGTCGACACACGACCGCCCATCGCCTCGTAGAACCCGCGCGCGTGGTGGTTGTTCTCGAGCACCCACACGATCATCGATGTCATCTCGCGCGCGGTGAACCAGCGCTGCACGTGCTCGAACATCGCCTGGCCGAGGCCATGCCGCTTCGCGTGCTGCACCATGTAGATCGCGTAGACCTCTCCCGCGTACGGCACGTGGCGACGGCTCGCTCCCGCATCGCAGAATCCGACGACATCGCCGTGCGTGACGTCGTACGCGACGAGCTGGTAGATCGACTTGTCGCGCAGGATGCGTCGCCGCGTCTCCGCGCGCTGACCGACGTCGATTCGATCGAGCACGGTGTCGGGCAGGATCCCGCGATAGCTGGTCTGCCAGCTGTCCGTATGTGCGCGCGCGATTCCTTCGGCGTCGCTCTCCACCGCTTCGCGCACCGCGAATCGCGACATCGTCTAGGTGTAGCGCATCATTCGCCGACGCCCCACCTCAGCAACTTGCGGTAGAGCGTCTTGCGATCGAGGCCGAGCAGCTTCGCCGCGTCGGTCCGGTTGCCCTCGCATGCCTCGAGCACGCGCAGGACGTGCCGGCGCTCGACCTCCTCGAGGGTCAACAGCTCCGGCGCGTCGTGCGCGAGCGCAGGAAACCGCACGTTCTGGCGGTTCCGTACCTTTTCGGGCAGGTCCTCGACGCGGATCTCCTCGAAGTGCGCGAGGGCGACCGCGCGCTCGAGACAGTTGCCGAGCTCGCGCACGTTGCCCGGCCAATCGTACGAGACAAGCCGTTCGGCGGCGGCGGGCGACAGGCCGATGACCTTCTTGTCGAACACGGCCGCGTACTGCCGCAGCATGTGATGCGCGAGCAGCAGCACGTCTCCGCCGCGCGCGCGCAGCGGCGGCAGCGGGATGTGGATGACGTTGATGCGGTAGTAGAGGTCCTCGCGAAACCGCTTGTCCTCGACCATCTCCTCGAGGTCGCGGTTCGTCGCGGCGACGAGGCGGACGTCGACGGGGACTTCGGACTCGGCGCCGACCGGGCGGACCTTGCGCTCCTGGATCGCGCGCAGGAGCTTGGGCTGCAGCGCGAGCGCCATCTCGCCGATCTCGTCGAGGAACAGCGTGCCGCCGTTCGCCTGCTGGAACAGACCCTGGCGGCTCTGCTTCGCGTCGGTGAACGCACCCTTCGCGTGGCCGAACAGCTCGCTCTCGAGTAGCGCCTCGGGCACCGCGGCGCAGTTGACCGCGACGAACGGACCGCCCTTGCGCCGGCTGCGCTCGTGCACCGCGCGCGCGACGACCTCCTTGCCGGTGCCGCTCTCGCCGGTGATGAGCACGGTCGCGTCGGTCACCGAGACCTGATCGATCAGCGCGTAGACCTGATGCATCGCGGGGCTCGCGCCGATGAGATCGCCGCGGCCACGCGTGCTCGCGACGACCTCGCGCAGACGCTTCACCTCACCGCGCAGCTGGCGATGCTCGCCGGCGCGACGTACCGCGATCGCGAGCGCCTCGATCTCGACGGGCTTGGTCACGAAGTCGTACGCGCCCGCGCGGATCGCACCGACGGCGGTCTCGAAGCTGCCGAATGCGGTCAGCACGATCACCGGCACGTCGGGGCGGTCGGCGACGATGCGCTGGCACAGCTCGAGGCCGCTCATCCCCTTCATGTTGAGATCGGTGACGACGACATCGACGTCGTGCTCGGTCATCGCGGCGAGCGCGTCGGCAGCACCGCCGAACGTCACGACCTGGAAGCCGCGCTTCTTGAGGCCGAGCTGGACGAGATCGGTCATCTCGCGCTCGTCATCGACGACGAACACCTTCATGCGTCACCACGCGGCAAGTAGAGGGTGAACGTCGAGCCGCTGCCGAGCTCGGACGCGACGTCGATCCAGCCGCCGTGCTCGCGCACGATGCCCCACGACACGCTGAGGCCGAGGCCAGTGCCCTCGCCCACCCCCTTTGTCGTGAAGAACGGCTCGAAGATGCGGTCGCGCGTATCGGCATCCATACCGGTGCCGGTATCGCGAACGTCGACCGCGATCCACGAGTGCTTCGAGCCCTCGATGTATGGCGGCGGCATCTGCTCGACACTGCGCGCGCTGATCGCGACGGTGCCGCCGGAGGGCATCGCGTGGATCGCGTTGATCACGAGGTTCGTCATCACCTGATTCAGCTGACCGTCGTCTGCCTCGACGCGGAGGCTGTCATCGAACGGCGGCGGTTGCAACGTGACGTTCGCTTTGCGCGCGATCGGTCCGACGAGCTCGCATACGCGCGTGCACAGGTTCGTCACGTTGACCGGCGCCTTGTGCAGCGGACGCGGCCGCGCGAAGTCGAGCAGCTGGCGGATCAGCGCGGTCATGCGTTCTGCCTGCTCGGCGACGATCCGTGCCGAATCGATCACATCATCGCCCTCGACCTCGCGATCGCGGATGAGGCGAGCGCGGCCCTGCACGACGTTGAGCGGTGTGCCCAGCTCGTGGGCGAGACCCGACGCGAGCTTGCCAACCGTGGTCAGTCGATCCGCGTGGCGCAGCTGCTCGGTCGCGGTCTCTCGCGCGCTGCGCTCCGCCGCGAGCCGCTCGCACATCAGGTTGATCTCCTTCGCGAGCTGACCGAGCTCGTCGCGCTGCGCGAGGATCAGCGGCCCCGACAGATCGCCGGTGCCGACGCGACGCGCCTTCTCGGCGAGCTTCGCCATCGGCCGGCCGATGAACACGACGCCGAGACCAAGCGCGAGCACCGCCGCGATCGCGACCGCGCTCGCCGACGCGATGATGCCGTTGCGCAGCGAGTCCGCGGTGAACTTGTCGAGCTGCGCGAGCGGCTGCGCGATCTCGAGACCTCCCTCGCGCGGCTCGGGCACCTTCACCGGGATGTACGTCAGGAGCTGGTCGCCATCCTTCTCGATCACGACCTGGCCTTCGTTCATCGGCGCGAGGTCGCTTCGCGGAATCCGCGGCGCGTCGCGCGTCGACGCATCGAGCCAGATCCAGCGCGCGCGAATGTGCTCGCTCTGGCTCGACGCGGTCAGCAGGAACTGGCGAGCCGCTGCTTCTCCGTCGCGCTCCCAGACTTCGGCCATGCCGCGCGCGAGCGCGCGCCCGAGCGCCGTTGCCTCGCCGCGCATCTGGTTGTCGAAGACATCACGCTCGCGGTGATAGTCGAAGAATCCCTGAATCATCGCGACGAGGGCAACGCCGATGACGAGCGCCGCGATGAACTTACGGGTGAGCTGCACGCCTGATGAGGTTCTACCCGATCCTTGGCCCGGTTCGTGAAAGCTCTGTGTCTTGCCATGCTTCCCAAATCGATCCTCGTTCCAACAGACCTAGGCGAGGGCGCCGACGAGGCCCTCGATTTCGCATGCGAGCTCGCGCAGACGTTCGGTGCGACCATTCACCTCGTCAATGTCATCGGCATTCCGGCGCTCGGCGTGCCCGAGCTCGGAGTTGCACTGACGAGCACCGTCATCGACTCGATGGTGCACGACAACCAGGCCGCGCTCGACCAGATCGCCGATGCCCATCGCGACCGGGTGACGATCGGTCAGGTGCTGCTGCGCACCGGCGACGCCCGCGACGTCATCAACCAGACCGCGAAGGAAGTCGGTGCCGACCTCATCGTGATGGGCACCCACGGCCGCCGCGGCGTGTCCCGCGCGCTGCTCGGCAGCATCACGGAGTCGGTGGTTCGCACCGCTCCTTGCCCGGTTTTGACCGTTCGCCCGCATACGACTCACGGCCACGCAGAAGCAGCGGCCTGACAACGCCGACTTGCGCGATCTCGGGTATGTGCCCATCCTCGAACGAAGGCGGTGAGCATGGGACGCGCACGCATGGTCTCGGAGCAACTCCGGCGGAGGGACATCGTCGATCCCCACGTCCTCGCAGCGTTCGGTGACGTGCCTCGCGAGGAGTTCGTCGACGACGACCTGAAAGAGCTCGCCTACGAGGACTCGCCCCTCGCGATCGGGTTCGGCCAGACGATCTCGCAGCCGTACGTCGTGGCGATGACCGTGCAGGCGCTCCGGCTCGAGGGGTTCGAGAAGGTGCTCGAGATCGGGACGGGCTCGGGTTACGCCGCCGCGATCCTCGGCAAGCTCGTGCGAGAGGTCCACACCGTCGAGCGCATCCCCGAGCTCGCGCACATGGCCGCAGAACGGCTCGCGCGCCTCGGATATCAGAACGTGCAGGTGCACGTCGGCGACGGCTCGCTCGGCTGGCCGACGAACGCGCCGTTCGACGCGATCGCGGTCGCAGCGGGTGCGCCGAGACCTCCTCCGTCGCTGCTCGCGCAGCTCGCGATCGGCGGTCGCTGCATCGTCCCGCACGGCGAGGCGTCGAGCCAGCGGCTCGTCCGCATCACGCGGAGGCGCGACGACGAGTACGTCGAGGAGGATCTCGGCGACGTGCGCTTCGTGCCCCTGGTCGGCGCCGAAGGCTGGCCGCACGGGCATTAGAACAACGACGAGTACGCGCCGACGTTGTTCGCGTCGCCGTCGGGATCCGGCAGCGAGCCGAACTCGCTGTACGGCTTCGGCGCGGCGGTCGCCGTCGTCTGGTTCAGGATCAAGTCCTTCACGTACGACGTCAGCGTCGTCTCCATCATGCCGCCCCCGTCGGGCTCCATGCCGCCGTCGGGCATCTTCGCCGGCGCGTCGTCCCCGCACGCGGCGAGCGCGAACAGGAGTGCGAGCGCGACTCTCACGGCGCACCTGCCGCGGGCGTGTTGAGGTACGGGAACGCCGCGAGGAAGTCGCGCGCGTCGACCTTCGCACCGTCGACGAGCGGGGCGCCGCGGATCGGTGCGTGGTTCTGGTCGAGCAGGAAGCCCATCGCGACGCGGAGCGCGATGTCGACGGTGTCGTCGCCTGGACGGCGGCCGTTCGGGAATCCGGCCGGGTCGCAGCCGGTGCGCGCGAGGTTCAGCGTCGGCCCGACGGTGTTGTTCGCCGGCGGATCGAAGCAGGTCGCGGCACCGAGCGCGTTCTGGTTCGCGCGCGACGTCGCCGGGACGGCCGTGTTGAGGCGCACCGCCTCGAACAGCGTCGGGCTCATGACATTGACGCTCGGCACGCCGTTGAGGAACGCCGCGACGAGATCCGCGCGCGGGTACGTCGTCGGTGCGAGCGCGCCGGTGGCGCCGAACACGACCTCGACGAGGATCGGCAGCGACGGGTTCGTCACGTAGTCGGCGAACTGACCATCGTCCTTCGGCTCGCTGCCGTTGAACTTGTCCTTGTCCTTGATGCCGATGACGATCTCGTTGACGAGCACCATGCCGAGGCGCGAGACCTGGACCCACGGTCCGCCTTCGCGCGCCGGCGTCTTGAAGGTCGCGGTCGGGTTGATGACGCGCGCCTGGCGCACGCTCGCGGTCGTCCAGCCCGCGATGATCGGCGAGCTCGCGTCCCTCTCGAGGCACGACGCGGGCACCTCGATCGCGAGCGAGGTGATGTTCTTGTTGCCGACGATGTTCTTGCCCTGGTCGGCCGCGCCGGTCAGGTCGGCCTGGCCGTTCGCCGGCGTGACGCCGAGCGCGGACACGCCCATGTTGACGAGGTCGAACACCTGGCCGAGGTTGACCGCGAAGCCCTCGCGGCGCTGGCCGACGAACACGCGCGAGTGCGTCCCCGCCTGGACGCCCGTCGGCGTGCAGCCCGGCATGTCGAACTCGTAGATGAACTGGTTCGCGTAACTCGCGTAGTTCGCGATCGTCTTGCCGCCGGCGTTGTCGTACGGCTTGTGGAACGTCGTCGAGTTGTCGGCGAGGTTCGTCACCGACGTCGCCGCCGAGCCACGGCGAGGGCCGCGCACGACGCCGAGCTTGTACGTCTCGATCATGTTCTGATCGGCATCGGTCGGGCTCGACAGCGAGCCAGCGACCGCGAGCGGGATGTTGATGTTCTTGCCGCCGATCGGCAGCTCGACGCCGGTGCCGTTGTTCGTGAGGTTCAGGTCGAAGTCGAACTGGAACGTGATGTCCTCGATCCCATCGCCGGTGTTGTCGATGTGGATCTCGTACAGCGCCTCCGGATCGAGCGTGAAGTAGTTCGGACCGCCGTAGCTGTCCTGCAGCGGGAGGTAGTTCGCGATGAGTGTGACGTAGCCGTCGCGCGCGGCTCCCTCGTAGCTGTTGAACATGTAGAAGTCCGTGCCGTCCACCTTCGGGTTCTTGGTGATGAACGGCGCCTCGCGGTGACTCGACGCCATGCCGGTCCCCGGCGTCAGCATCGTGGCGGCGGCCAAGGCTCCGCCCAGCAATCGATCTCGCAATTTCATTGGATCCTCTCTCGGGTTAAAGAGTCGCGAACGTGTCGAGCACGCGGTCCCGGACCTCCCGGTGACTCGTGCCATTCGCGACGGTGAGCAACGTGGTTCCGTTGAGCGCTCGCACCGCATCCGGTACGAGCTTCGCGTAGCGCGTCTCGAGCAGCTTCTTGCCGGCCCGCGCCGCGTCGAGCGTCTTGTACTCGCAGACCGCGACCGCGACGCTCTCGGCCGTGACGCCGAGCGCGCAGTAGTCCGCTGCTGCGGTCGCCGCGAGCACCTGTCTCGTGGTCGTCAGCGTGATGCCGTTCGCGGCGAGTGCGTCGAACAGTGCCTCGACCTTCACCTTCACGGCGGGCCGCTGATGCGACTCGTCGTGCAGCTGCGCGGCGATGCCGGCGAGACCGGCGAGGTCCTTCGATCCGACAGGGCCAGGCGACTCGTCGACGGTCGGTGGTACGGGTTGCGGCGGTGGCGGTGGCGCATCGCCGCGTGTACACGCAGCTATCGCCAGCGCGAACAGGATCGTTGTGCGCATGGGGCTCTCCTTGAATGACGGCGCTAGATGAACAGGCGCTGGTAGGTCCAGATCGAGGCGAGGATCGCGACGGCGCCCGAACCGGCGAACAGCAGCGCCTGGTACGCGAGCGTCTTGCGGATGAGATAGAGCAGCGGCAGCACGGCGAGCACGATCGCGGCCTGACCGAGCTCGACGCCGACGTTGAAGCCGAGCAGCGTGCCGATCAGCTCGTGCGACGGCAGGCCGAGATCGATCAGCACGCTCGAGAATCCGAAGCCGTGCAACAGGCCGAGCGCGAACGCGACCGCCCAGCGCGCGTCGACGGCGCGGACGAGATTATTGAGCGCGGCGGCGACGACGGACAGCGCGATCGCAGTCTCGACGAACCGCGACGGCAGCGTGACGAGGCCGACCGCGGAGATCACGAGCGTGATCGAGTGAGCGAGCGTGAACGCGGTGACGATCTCGAACACTTCCGTCGCGACCGTTCGCATCGACTGCGCGGCGCGCCGCATCGGGAACACCGCGGGGAGGATCAGGCACACGAGGAACAGGATGTGGTCGAGCCCGATCCAGATGTGCCAGATGCCCTCGCGCACGAACGCGGCGATGCTCGTGCCCGCGCCGACCTCGGCGACGATCGGCGTCGCATCGCGGGCGATCAGTGTCTGGCCGCCGACGTGGACGAGCCCGCGGTGCTGGGCATCGATGTCGAACAGGAGCGCGTAGGTGATCACGAGCGCGCGCGTGTCTGTGCAGCGCGCGTCGAGCGGCATCGACCAGTAGGCACCGTCGGACAGATCGACGAGCGCAGCCCTGCCCTGCGCGATCGTGCAGCCGGCGATTTGCAGTCGGCCGGCGACGTAGTCGCGAATGCGCGGCGCGGCAGCCTCGAGCTCGCCCCACGTGAGGTTGCCGTCGCCGTCGTCGATCGATAGCGCGGCGTCGAGGTCGCGCACGGCGACGTCGAGCCGGCCGGTGACGCGCTCGCCGCTGGCCTCGAGCCGGACGTGCGCGTCGCTCGGCTTGTGCGCGAGCGCGGGCGAGGCCGCGAGGACGATCGAGAGGAAGACGATGAATTTCATCGGCTGACTCCCAGACGTACGAGCCAGCGGTCGAGTCGGATGTCGCGCACACCGGTGTTTCTCGCCCACTCGATCACCGGCGCTGCCGCGGCGCCATCGCGAGCCTCGGCCGCGGTCTCGGCGAGGAGACGCGCGTCGGCGAGCTCCTTCTGCTGGTCCCAGTTCGCGATCGCGAGCCGCAACGCGCGATCCGGGTCGCTCTCGACCGCGAGCACGAACATCGCCTCCTCGCGAAGGTGAACGCGGTCGCCGCGCACGGCTGCCGCCGCGATCCGCTCTCGCATCATCGCCGCGAGCCTCGCCGCATCGGGACCGTGCGCGCGGCTCTCCGCGATCGCGCGGCGAACGAGCAGGTTGTCGATCGCCTCGTATCCGGCGAGCAACGCAGAGGCACCCGCTGGATCGCCGTCGAGCATCGTGTCCGCGAGCGCGGCCCTCGCATATGCATCCGCTGGATCGAGCGCGAGCACGGCGCGCAGGTGCCATGCGGCGCGGCCGTCATCGCCCTTCTGGATCGCGAGCTCGGCGAGCGTCGTCAGCGCC
>JABFXX010000537.1 GCA_013368795.1 Kofleriaceae bacterium | reverse complement strand
AATGTCGACCAAACATGGATCGAGACCTGAACACGCACGCCGCACGTTCGTCATCACACTTGCCGGGCTCGTCAGACCCGCGCGCATTGCGAGCTGGATCGCGATGCATTGACCCTCGATAGGGAGCGAATCTCATGGAATCGAACATGAACGAGGCCGGCGCATGCCTTCGCGCGCTCGTCGCGCTCGCCAAGGCGGACGGCAAGATCACGGACCACGAGCGCAGTGCACTCGCATCTGCGCTCGAGATGGTGCCGGAGACGAGTCTCGGGGCGCTACTCGACGAAACGATCGACTTCGACAAGGTCATCGCCGAGATCAAGACGCCTGCGGCGCGCGAGCAGCTATGGCAGGCGGCCTACAGCATGATCCACGCCGATGGCGCGGCGAGCCCGGAGGAGCAGAGACTGCTCGACAAACTGCGTGCGTCGTTCGAGATCTCGGAGGAGAAAGCCTCCGCGACAAAGCGAATCTTCGATGAGGCGAAGGACACGCTCCTGCCCAGCAACATCGAGGCGATCAGCGATCCATCGAAGCGGCAAAAGGAGATCGATCAAGACACGATCAAGTACTCGGTGCTGAGCGCGCTACTCGGAGCGTTCCCGGTTCCCGGTGTCGCGATCGCTACGGATCTCGCCATCGTCGCGCTGCAGCTCAAGCTCGTTCGCGATGTCGGCCAGTACTGGGGGCACAAGGTCGACAAGGAGGCGGCGAAGACGCTGCTGGCGGGGCTGGGCCTCGGCACCGGCGCGCGCATCGCGGTCTCGAACCTGGCGAAGCTGGTGCCTGTGTGGGGGAGCGCGTTCGGCGCCACGAGCGCGTTCGCGACGACCTGGGCACTCGGCAAGATCGCGAATCGTTATTTCGAGAGCGGACAGAAGGCCGATATCCACGCGCTCAGAAAGGAGCTGAAGGCGATGGAGAAGGAAGGAAAGGAGGCCTACGCGAACGAGAAGGATGCGATCGAGAACAAGAAGAAGACCGCGAGCACCAAGCTCGCCGCGCTCAACGAGCAACGCAAGATGGGCGCGATCGGCCAGGCCGAGTACGAACGACAGGTCGCTGCCCTCGCAGACGGCTGAACCGCGCCGGTCGCACGCCCACGGGGAGAGGGTCTTCCGGATCATGCCGATGAAGATCGGGACCCACTTCGCGAGCGCCTTGGCGTCGAGCAGTCAGGCCGCCGCCGGCGGAGGGAGCTCGATGGCGTCGCGCAGGCTCTTGCCCATGGCCAGCTTCGCGACAAATGGGAGGCCGAACATCTTCATGATCGAGTTGCGCAGGAAGAGCTGGAGGCGGCTACGAGGCGCGAAGGCCGGCGCGAGCTTTATCGCGGCCTCTTGCTTCGACACGAGGAACGGCGCGAGCTGCTGCTCGTAGCGCGCGAACGCTTCGGTGTGGTTACCGTGTGCCCGCGCCAGCTCGGCGGCAAGCACGTACGCCTCCACCATCGCGAGCGCCGAGCCCTGACCGGCCAGAAGTGACACGCACGCGGCCGCATCACCGAGAAGTGCCACGCGGCCGCGCGTCCACGACGGCATCCGGATCTGGCTCACGCGGTCGCAATAGAACGTCCTCGCGGCGCTCATGCCCTCGATGATCTCTGGAATCTCCCAGCCGGCACCGGCGAGGCGTGCGCGGAGGGCGGCTTGCTGTGCGTTCACGCCCTGGTTCGCGACGCTGCCATCATCGACGAAAGTGACCAGGAACATGGTGATGTCGTCGCGCAGCGCCAGACGCGTCACCTGGTAGCCGACCTGGGTGTGCATCACCGCGACGAGCTCGTCGCGCGGCCGGTATCCTTCGATGTCGAACGCGGCGACCGTGATGCCGAGGAACTTCTCGAACTGCTCCTCCGGGCCGAACACCAGGTGCCGCACCTGCGAGTGCAGGCCGTCGGCGCCGACGACGAGATCGAAGTCGCGGGTGGTGCCGCTCTCGAACGTCACTCGCACCCGAGCTCCATCGTCGTCGAGAGCGCGAACGCTGTCTCCGAAGAGCGTCTCGACGCGACCGTCCAGGGCGCCGTAGATGATCGCGGCGAGGTCGCTCCGCGCGATGCTCACGTAGCGTCCTCCCGTCCCTCGTACGAACAGCTCGGGATCGAACGAAGTGATCTTTCGCCCGTCGTCGCCGACCTGACGAATTTCTCCGAGGTGATAGCCCGCGCGCGTCAGCTCGGGAACGATGCCCATCTGATCGGCCACGTCGAAGCCGGCGCCCCAGAAGTCGACGATGTAGCCGCCCCGACGAAGTTCGGGGGATCGCTCGACGATCGTGATCTCGTATCCTGCGCGCCGAAGCCAGTAGGCGAGCGTCGGGCCGCCGATCCCGGCTCCCGCGATGAGGACGTTCATCTCGATACCTACGCAGATTTAGACGGTGGTCTAACTCTGGCGCAATGCGCCCCCATGTCGAGGCGCCACATGTCGAGGCGTTCTACTGCCGCCATGGGCGCGCGTCTGAACGACGAGCGGCTACAGAATCACGACGGGCGCGCAGGTCGAGACGCCCGCGCCGACGATCGTGCGGCCCGGGGCATCCGTCGTCGACTTGAGCGCGCCGGTCATGCCGTCGATCTGATAGACGCTCGTGTTGAACTCGAGGTGGTCGAGATCGCCGCGCATCAGGAAGATCCAGAAGTCGCCACCCCAGAACGCGAACGCCCACGCGGCCGGCGTGCCCGACAGGCTCGGCAGCTGGAACGTCTTGATGGCCGCGCCGGTCGTCTTGTCGATCTGCTCGACGCGCGGGCTGATCTCGTCGGGGAACCAGCCCCACAGCTCGGCGTTGCCGGTGCCCGTGAGCTCCGGCCAGCCGGTGACCGTGCCGACCGACGTCGCGGCGAACGTCTGCGTGTTGAGGGTCGCGAGCTTCGAGGTCGGCGAGGAGAGCGGATCGGCACTGGAGCCACCCGCGACGAACAGCGTGTCCTCGGTCGAGCCGGCGGTGTTCGCCGAGAAGCCCATGCCGAACTGCTGGAGGCCGAGCTGCGTCGCCCAGTTCGCCTTGGTGCAGGTCAGGTCCGTCGTGTCGACCCGGAACAGCTGGCCGTTGCTGTAGAGGACCCATGCGACTGCATCGCGATCGAGGCCCATCGAGAACGGCGTCGCGGAGCCCGCAGGGCAGGACAGCGTGCCGATGTCCATGAACATCTTCGTCGACGGATCGAACTTCGAGAACTTGTTGTTCTCGTCGACGACGTAGACGAGCTTCGCGTCGTCGGAGCAGCCCTCCATGTTGCTGCCCTCGCCGCTGCCGCCACCACCGCCGCCACCACCGCCACCGCCGCCGCCACCACCGCCGGTGTCATCACCGCGCCCCGCGGGACCGCAGGCAGCGAGCGTGGCAGCGAGAGTGGCGACAAGAATGGCGACAGTGCGCATGGGGCGCACGCTATCACGGCACTTGTTGGGCTCGTGTACACTTTTTCTTGTGGGGGCACCGGACGAACCGTCGACGGAGATCCTGCCGTCCCCCGACGAGAACCTCGTCGAGAAGCCCGCGACGACATCTTCTCGCCAGACCGATGCCACCGCACCTCAGGCGAGCCTGATCGGTCGGACCTTGGGCCGGTTCACGATCGTCGAGAAGGTCGGGCGCGGCGGGTCGGGCGAGGTGTATCGCGCCGAGCAACAGCAGCTCGGGAGGTCGGCGGTGATCAAGGTGCTGCGCCGCGAGGTCTCGCAGGCACCGAACCGCGTCGAGAGGTTCCTGCGCGAGGCCAAGCTCGCGTCGCGGCTCGACCATCCCTACGCCGCGCACATCTATGCGTTCGGCGCGGAGGCCGACAACGTCCTGTGGATCGCGATGGAGCACGTCAAGGGCATCACGCTCGACGAGCTGGTCGCGAAGCGGGGCGCGATGCCGCCGAGCGTGTTCGCGCCGCTGTTCGTGCGGTTGTGCGAGGTCGTGCACACCGCGCACGAGCTCGGGATCGTGCACCGCGACATCAAGGGCGCAAACGTGATGGTGATCGAGCGCGCGGGCCAGCTGCTCCCGAAACTGCTCGACTTCGGCATCGCGAAGGGCGACGCGTTCGGCGAGACGCCTGGCGTCGATGGCGGGGGCGAGCTGACGGGACATGGGATCACGCTCGGCTCGCCTCATTACATGTCGCCCGAGCAGTGGGAGCGGCCGGCCGACGTCGACGCGCGCGCCGATATCTACGCGCTCGGCGTGCTCGGCTATCGCTGCCTGTGCGGGCACCTGCCGTTTCACACGACGAGCCGCGCGCAGCTCGCCGACGCGCACACGAAGCAGGTCGTCCCGTCGCTGCCGGCGAGTGTGCCGGCGGCCGTTGCCGACGCGATCATGCGCGCACTCGCGAAGGCGCCCGACGCGCGCTGGCCGACGGCGGTCACGTTCGCCGAGGCGATCCAGAGGGCCGCCGGGACGACGTCGGCGGAGACGGTGCCGATCTTCGATCCGGCGACGCGCGAGGCGTGGTTGCGCGCGGGTCCGCAGCCGATCGCCGACGCGCTCGCGCATCTGACGGCGGCGACGACGACGGTCGAGGTGGATGCGGCACTGCACGACCTCGTCGCGATCACGTGCCGCTGGCTCGCGGTGCTCGCGCTCGCCGGGCTGCCGCACGCGACGCTCGCCGATCCGAAGGTGCGCGAGCGGGCGCGCGCGATCGTCGGCCGCGACGATGGAGGGCCGTGGCTCGAGCTCGCGAAGGCGGCCCTCGCGGCGACCGCGGAGCCGCTGCCGGCGCTCGTCGCGGCGCTGGCGGCAAGCGAGCCACTCGGCAAGCTCGCCGATCGACTCGACGATCGCGATCGCCAGCGCACGGCCGCCGCGCTTGCCGCCGACGTCGCGGCCGCCGCCGAGGCACTCGTCGCGCTCGAGCCGCTGCTCGCGTATCAGCTCGTGCTCGGCACGATGTCGAGCGCGGCCGAGAGCTGGCAGGGCACGCGGCGCCGCGAGCGCGAGCGCGTGATCGTGTGGGGCGAGCCGCTCGCCGCCGGCGAGGTCGCGCTGCTCGATGCGAGCGGTCACGTCGTCGCGCGGCTGTCGCCGTACGCGCAGGTGATCGCACCATTGCCTGCGGCGGAGCCCGAGCTATTCCTGCTGTGGCGCAGTGGCCGCGGCGCGGCGCGGCTGGTCGCGGCACCGTGGGGCTTCGAGCGCGACGACGAGGCCGCGGGCATCGCGCTCGCCGCGCTGTCGACCGAGGATAGCGACACCGCGCACGACGCTGCCGACGATCGCTCGCCGTATCCTGGGCTCGCGTCGTATCGCGCCGAGGACGCCGATCACTTCGTCGGCCGCGAGCGCGAGGTCGAGTCGCTCGCGAACCGGCTCGTTCGCGCGCCGCTGCTCGCCGTGCTCGGACCGTCGGGCGTCGGCAAGAGCTCGTTCATCCACGCCGGCCTCGTGCCGCGCCTCGGCGAGCACCACCGCGTGCTGACGATGCGTCCCGGCCGTCACCCGCTCCACGCGCTCGCCTCGTTGCCGCCGGTCAGCGGCGACAGCCACGACGAGGGTGCGCTCGTCAGCCGGTTGCGCGAGCTCGGCGAGAGCGCGCAGCGCGGGCTCGTGCTCGTCGTCGATCAGCTCGAGGAGCTGGTCACGCTGTGCGCGGATGCCGACGAGCGGCGACGATTCGCCGAGACACTCGCGGCGGCCGCCGACGGGCCGAGCGCACCGGTGCGCGTCGTCGCGACGCTGCGCGATGACTTCGCGACGGTGATCGAGAGCCAGGACGCGCTCCGCGGCAAGTTCGACGTGTTCGTGCTGGCGACGCCGCCGCCCGAGGCGCTCCGGCGCATCGTGATCGAGCCGGCGCGCCGCGCGAACGTCAGCGTCGATCCGCGCGTCGTCGACGATATGGTCGCGGAGGTCGCCGGTCGTCCCGCCTCGCTGCCGCTGCTCTCGTTCACCGCATCGCAGCTGTGGCAGGCGCGCGACCGCGTGAAGCGCGAGATCACGCACGACGCGTACCTGGAGCTCGGCGGCGTCGCCGGCGCACTCGCGACGTACGCGGACCACATCTACAGCAGCCTCGCGCGCCGCGATCAGGACACCGTGCGCGATCTGTTCGCGCGACTCGTCGCCGCCGACGGCACGCGGATCCCGTCGCCGCGCCGCGAGCTCGAGCAGCTGCCCGGCGCTAAAGGCGTGCTGTCGCATCTGATCGATGCGCGCCTGCTCGTCGTGCGCGACGACGAGGGCACCGATGTCGTCGAGATCGTCCACGAGTGTCTCGCCGAGCGCTGGCCCAGGCTCGCCCGCTGGCGCAGCGAGGATGCCGCGGATCGCGCACTCGTCGCCGACGTCCGCGTCGCCGCCCGGCGCTGGCTCGAGTCGAAGGAGAGCCCGGATCTGTTGTGGCGAGGTCAGGCCCTCGCCGAGCTCGGCCGGCTCGCCGCGCGCTCGACCGTGCTCACCGCCGACGAGCGTGCATTCGCCGCCGCGTCGACGCGAGCGCAACAGCGTGCGCGCAGGATCCGGCGCGGCATCGTCGTCGCGGTGATCGCCGTGCTCGCCGCCGCCGCGAGCGTGATGGCGTACCTGTCTGTCGTCGCGAACGAGAACCGAGCCGCCGCCGAGCAGAGCGCGATCCGCGCGTCGGAGTCGGCGAACCTCGCCGAGCGCACGCTGACCACGAGCCTCGTCGCGCAAGGCCGCCGCGAGCTCAACGACGGCCGCGCGCTGCCCGCCCTCGCCTACTTCGCCGCCGCGCTGCGCCGAGGCGCCGACTCGCCCGGCCTCCGCGCGATGGTATCGATCGCGAGTCGAGGCTGGCGCGACATCCTCGCAACGCAGCGAGGCCGGCCGATCACGTCGATCGTCGGCTCGCCAGCCGGCTGGATCGCCGCCGGCGACGACACCGGCACCGTGCGCTGGTGGTCGGACACCGGCGAGCTCCTCGGCGAGGCGTCGCCCGAGGTCGGCCCGATCAGCTCGCTCGATCGGCTGCGCGACGACACGCTGCTCGTCGTCGGCCGCGACAGCATCGTCCAGCTCGGCGCGAAGCGAGAGGTGCTGCACCGGATCAAGATGACGAGCCAGCCGTGGTTCGCGCGGCTCGGTCCCGGCGCCGACGAGGTCTCGGTCGTGCTCGCCGACTCGTTCGCGGTCTACGGCTTCGACGGCACGCTGCGCCGCACGTCGAACGCGGTGCGCGGCACCGCCGACGAGCCGGTGATCGATGCGACCGCACACCACGTCCTGTACGCGAGCGAGGGCGTCATCTCGGTGCTCGATCTCGTGACGATGAAGTCGAGCGTGATCGCGAAGGACGGCTGGGGCGCCGCGGTCGGGCCCGACGACGGCTCGGTGTTCGCGTACCTCGACGAGGAGCGCCGCGTTCACCTGATCACGGCCGAGGGCAAATCGCTCAAGACGATCGACTCGAGCGCGAAGCCGAGCGGCATCGTGTTCTCGTCGGACGGCGAGCGCATGGGCCTCATCGGTGACTCCGAGATGACGATCTGTGACCGCAAGGGCGAGATCCTCGGCGCGTTCCCGATCGCGCGCGAGCAAGGCGTGTTCGTGCTGCGCGGCGACGAGGCATGGAGCGGCGGCAACGACGGCACGATCCGTCATTACGTCGAAGGCGAGCTCGTCGCGTCGATCCCGACGCACGCGAGCGAGCTGCAGTTCGGCGCCGTCGGCAAGGACGCGCTCGCGGTGCTCGGCGCCGACTCGACGCTGACGATCGTCCGCGCGAGCGCGAAGCAGATCGTCGATGACGCGCCGGTCTGCGCGAAGCCGACATACTCGCAGCACGGCATCGCGACCGGTTACGAGTGCGGCGACACCACGCACGTCTACATCGGCCGCCAGCACCTCGGCGACTACCCGGCCGGCGACATGCTGCTGCAGGTCGACGTCGAGCGAGACTCCGGCCGCGCCGTGATCGCCGGCGACGCGGGTATCCGCGTCTACGCCGCCGGCAAGCAGATCGCCGCGAGCGACAAGCAGGGCGCCGCCGCGTTCGAGGACGAGGGCCACCTCTGGGTCGTCGTGCCCAAGCAGGCGCTCTACCGCTGGACGTTGCCGGATACATGGACCGTGGTCGCGCCGGCCGGCGACGTCTCCGCGATCCTCGGCGTGCCGGGCGCGGTCGTGCTCGGCCTCGACGACGGCACGCTGCAAGTCCTCGTCGACGGCCGCGAGCACAAGCGCCTCGCGCTCGGCCAGCCGATCGCCTCGCTCTCGTCGTCGTGGAACAGCCGCTGGGTCGCCGCCCAGCTGCGCAACGGCCAGTCCGTGATCATCGATGCCGACAGCTGGGAGATCGCGAGGACGCTGGCCGCCTCTGACAATTTCGGCGGTGCGCCGAACTTCGACGCGACCGGAGATCTCGTGCTGCGGTCGAGCCGTGGCGCCCTGACGATCTGGGAGCGCGAGACCGGCGACGAGCTCGTGTTCGGGTTCGACGTCCTGCGCGAGCCGGGCGGCGGCCGGTTCCTCCCCGACGGACGCATCGAGACAAACCGCCGGTCCCCGGGTGTCCTCGATATCCCTCGCGATGCCCGGCCTATCGCCGAGATCCTCGCCGACATCGACTGCCGCGTTCCGCTCAAGGTCGTCGGCAGCCGCCTCGAGCCCGCCGTGCCCGTCCCTTGCGTGTCGGGAGCGTCCGGCCGTACGCTACGAAGGTGATCGACGACGACGTTGGCGCAACCACCGAACAGATCGATCGGCAGGCGCCGTTCGGGGACCGCGTGCTGCTCGTCATCGACGGGGCGTCTCTCCAGGTCGTGCCGCTCCCGGGCAATGGCACGCTGACGGTCGGTCGCTCGCAGAAGTGCGACGTCTCGATCGACTCGGGCTCGGTGTCGCGTCACCACGCGAACCTCGTCGTCGGCCCCGAGGTCGAGATCGAGGATATCGGCAGCTCGAACGGTACGTTCGTCGACGGCGTTCGCCTCGCCGCGAACAAGAAGATCCGCCTCGGCATCGGCATTCCGTTCCTGATCGGCGGCGTCACCGTCATGGTGCAGACGCGCGCCGGCTCGCGGCAGCGCGAGAACAACCAGAAGTCGACCGTGCTCGCCGCGCTCGAGCAGTCGGCGTCGCGCATCGCCGTCGGCAGGCTGAGCGTCCTCATCCTCGGCGAGACCGGCGTCGGCAAGGAGCGCTTCGCCGAGCGCCTGCACGAGATGTCGCCGCGCCGCGGCAGCGCGTTCGTCCGCATCAACTGCGCGGCGATCAGCGAGCCGCTGCTCGAGGCCGAGCTGTTCGGCAACGAGGTCACGAACAAGCCGGGCCTGCTCGAGTACGCCGACGGCGGCACCGCGTTCCTCAACGACGTCGCCGAGCTGCCGCAATCGCTCCAGGTGAAGCTCCTGCGCGTGATCGAGGACAACGCCGTGCGCCGCATCGGATCGGCGAATCCTCGCCCTGTCGACGTTCGCTTCATCGCCGCGACGAACAAGGACCTCACCGCCGAGATCGACGCCGGCCGGTTCCGCCGCGACCTCTACTTCCGGCTCGCCGGCGCGTCGTTCACGATCCCGCCGCTGCGCGAGCGCAAGGACGAGGTCCTGCCGCTCGCCGAGCAGTTCGTCGCCTCGGCGTCGGGCCCGCTCGGCCGCCACTTCGTGCTCGCCGACGACGCGCGCCAGTGGCTCGCCCAGCACGACTGGCCCGGCAACATCCGCGAGCTCCGCAACGCGTGCGAGCGCGCCGTCCTGCTCGCGCCGGGCTCGGTGATCGAGAAGGGCCACCTGACGATCGACGAGCCGAAGCGTCCTCCCGGCCGGTTCCGCTCGCCGACGACGCCGCCGCCCGGGACGATCACGAGCGACATGCCGACCCAGGTCCGCGCGACCGTCGCCGAGCTCGAGAAGCAGCGCATCCTCGAGGCGCTCGACAAGTGCGCCGGCAATCAGACCCGCGCCGCCGAGCTGCTCGGCATCTCGCGCCGTACGCTGATCAACCGACTCGACGAGTACGGCATCGCGCGGCCACGCAAGCGAGATGAATAAAAGAACCGCGGTTCGAACGAAGTGAGAATCGCGGACACCTTACAGCTCGCGGGCCCTGGGGCAAGCGAGACGAATAGCGCTACAACGCCCGCGTGAAGACCGTCGCCGTTTCATCGGCCGCCACGAACTTCGTCACCGGCGGAGGCCGCGACCTCGATATCGCGCGCGCTGGCGAGCTGCCGCAGCTCGCCTCGGGCGAGCACGTCAAGATCACCGATCCGAACGGCGACGAGATCGGGCTCGCGATCACCGACACCGACAATGGCAAGCTGCGCGTCCTCGCGACGCCCGCCGACGGCTTCCCGAAGATCGACGGCGCGCTGATCGGCTGGCACGTCGAGCGCGCGCTGTCCTGGCGCAAGCAGCTCGGCCTGCCCGGCCCGACGAACGCGTACCGCATCGTCCACGGCGCGGGCGACGGCCTGCCCGGCTTCGCCTCGGACGTGCTCGGCAAGACCGCGGTCGTCTACGTCTACGCCGACGGCTTGCGCACGCTCGGCAAGCAGGTCGCCGAGGCGATCGTCGGATTCGCCGGCCTCGACGGTGCGGTCGTGAAGCTGCGCGCACGCGGCGGCGCCGACAACGTCACGCAGGAGATCGTCGGCAAGTCCCCCGACGAGAGCGTGGTCGTCACCGAGAGCGACGTGCCGTACGAGATCCATCCGCTCGGTGGCCTCAACCACGGCCTGTTCACCGACATGCGCGAGCACCGCCGCGGCCTGCACCGCTTCGCCGCGGGCAAGCGCGTGCTGAACCTCTTCTCGTATACGGGCGCGCTCAGCCTCGCGTGCGCGCGCGCAGGTGCAGCGAGCGTGACGAGCGTCGACACGTCGGCCGGCGTGCAGGCGTGGGCGGCCGGCAACTTCGCGCGCTCGGGCTTCGGCACCGACGCGCGCTGGAAGTTCGAGACCGGCGACGCGGTGCGGTTCCTCGCGCGCGCCGCCCGCGACAAGGAACGCTACGACCTCGTCATGATCGATCCGCCGACGTTCTCGACGGCGCGCGGCACGCCGTGGACGCTCGATCGCGACTATCCGGCCCTGATCGCGCAGGCTGCCGCGGTGATCCCCGAGCGTGGCGTGCTGTGGCTCGCCGCGAACACGTACGAGCTCGGCTCGCTCGCGAAGCTCGCGCTCAAGGGCCTTCGCACGGCCGGCCGCACCGCGTCGATCGTCGAGCAAGGCGGACTGCCTCCCGAGTACCCGACGGTGGCCGCGCAGCCGCACGATCGCTACCTCCAGGTTTGCGTGCTACGCCTCAACTAGCCATGTGCGGGCGCTACACGATCACGCGCCAGGAAGGGCTGATCGAGGATCTCGAGGCGGCGCTCGACCCCAGCGTCGAGAAGAACCAGTGGTGGAAGCCGCGGTTCAACGTCGCGCCGACGCAGGACGCGCCGGTTGTCGTGCTCAAAGAAGGCACGCGCCTCGTCGAGATGATGCGGTGGGGGCTCGTCCCGTTCTGGGCGGCGAAGAACGATGCCAAGCCTCCACTGATGATCAACGCGCGCGTCGAGGGCATCGAGAAGAAGCCGGTGTTCCGCGACGCGCTCGAGCGCAAGCGCTGCCTCGTCCCCGCCGACGGCTTCTTCGAGTGGCTCAAGACCGGCACCGGCAAGAAGCAGACGAAGACGCCGATGTACATCCATCCGCGCGATCACCGCTTCTTCGCGTTCGCCGGTCTGTGGGCGCGCGCGAAGTTCCCGGACGGCGAGCTGCACAGCTTCACGATCCTGACCGGGCCGCCGAACGAGCTCGTCGCGCCGATTCACGATCGGATGCCGGTGATCCTGGCGCGCGACGCCTGGAACAGGTGGCTCGATCCATCGCTCGAGCGCAAGGACGCGATGGAGCTACTCGGCGTGCCCTCCGACGAGGGCTGGCAGGCCGAGCCCGTCAGCAAGCTCGTCAACAGCGCGAACAACGACGCGCCCGAGCTGATCGAGCCGGTCGACGCACCGCCGACGCCCGACGACAAGCAGCGCTCGCTGTTCTAAGAGCCGTCCCGTAAGTCAGACCAGACGCGATCGTACTTACCGGACCGGTTGGTTCGCCTTCGTGCCCGGTCTGGCGTGGTCCAGCGCGAGCCGGTCTCATCCAGGGTTGGGTACGGGGCCATGCCAACAATTCGCCGAGCCACTGCGACGGAGTCGAGTGTGGGCGTCCACCAAGTGAGGGAGGATCCCTCACGGGCGAAGAGGCCGGTTGACTCGGACAGGGTGTCTTGCCACCCGGAAAGCGGATTGGAGAGCGCGCGCCGGATCTCGGGCAGCGCGCGTCTCGCGGCGTCGTAGTCGACGCGTTCAGAGCTTGGATCGCCGACCTGCTCGATCACGACGAACGACGCCAGCACCGCGGCAACCTCGTCGCGATCGCCACGCAGCTGGCAGCGCGCGCAGTCGTGTGTGCGATCGGCCAGGCGTTTCGATGCGCGCGCGCCGCATGGGCAGTGCTGTGACAGTGCGGTGGTGCGCGTGGACGCGCGCTCGATCCCGCCGCGTCCGCCGGCAAGCGCGGCGACGGCGCGCGCCTCGCGATCGATCGCGGCGACGAGCGCCGCCGGGGAGAATGCCGCGACAGCGCGTCCCCACGACCGCGACCACGCGGCGACCGAGACATCCTCGACGACGAGCTGATAGCCGTGCGTGGCGACGACGTCGGCGGCGACATCGCGAGCACGATCGCGGCGCGCCTGCGTCGACGCCGCAGCGTCGGCGGCCTGGGCGGCGCGCAACCGGCGATAGCTCGCCGACAGGATATCCTTCTTGAAGCTCTGCAGCGGCACGCCCGCGGCGTTGGCGACGCGCGGCCCCATCGGGATGGTCTCGACGGGCGGTAGCCCGCGCTCGGCGCGCCGACGGGCTCGCTTCTCTTGTCGCTTCGACACCTGGTACTGCGCGCGATTCATCGCACGACGCGAGCGTTCGAGCTCGCGCATCCGTCGTCGCTCGCGGCGGGACCGGCTGCGATCGCGTTGCTTCTGCGTCGCATCGCGCTCGATCCGCGTCACGTGCATCTTCCTGCCGTCGCCTTCGTGCGACGCGACGGCGATATTGGAGACGTTGACGTCGATCCCGGCGACGCGATCGGCCGCACCCAGTGCGACGTTCGCGCGGCGCATTGCAACCGATGGTGAGACGTACAGCTGGGTCAGCACCATCAGGTGCGCCTCGTAGCGCCACCCGCCAGGCGCGCTCGGATCCGGCGTGCGGACCAGATCGATCTTGTGCCACCGGCTCGGATCGGCGAGGTGATGATCGAGAACGGGCTGGTTACAGGGTGCAGTCGGCAGCCGCACTGGCAAGACGAGCGTGCCGTCGCAAAGGCCGCTGAACACGACCGCGAGCGGGCCGTCGTAGGTCCACCACGTGTCGGCGTGCACCGGAGGCATGCGACCGGGTTGGAAGAAGTCGCCGTCAGGGCCCGTGTACGCGGCGCGGTGGCCGGCGAGCGAGCCGTGCAGCCGGAACGTCTCCCACTTCCGTGCCCTGGTGTGCGAGCGGGCGCGCCCGGGCAGTCGCCGGAAGTCGTACCAGCGGCCGACGCGCGGCATGCCGAAGCGCTTGCCCTTGGCGGCGACAAACAGGTGGCGCTCGATCGCCGTCCACACCGAGTCGGCGAGGTGCATCGCCAGCGCCTTGGTCACGAACCTGCGCAGGTGCGGCGCCGCATTGACGTGGGCGGCGGCGGCGTCTTCGAGCGCATCGCGCGAGAGGCCGAGCCGCTCGCGCGTGGCCGTCGGGTTCTTCGCCCGCTCGTGCTTCGCGGCCCAGTAGGCGCGCGCTCGGTCGCGCGCGTCACGCTGGAGCGCTCGACGCAGCGAGTACGCACCCTCGAACATCGCCTCGATGCGGGCGCGCTGCACGGGATCGCTGACGTCGAGCGCAAGGCGCAGGACGCTCGCTCCGTCCTCGGCGCTGCGCGCCCACGGCTTCTGCTTGTTCGGACCTCGCGTCCGCTTCTCCGACGACGCCACCACCAGCCGATCCTACTCGTGTCCTGTGACATGGCAGAACCGTGGATGGCAACTTCTCGATGGCTCTCGCTCGCGGCGCTCACGCCCGAGCAGCTCGCCGCTGTGCTCGATCATCTTCCGAACGAGCCGCGACGCGGTCGCCCGTGGTCGCGCTCGTTCCGTCAGCGCGTCGTGATTGCGTGCGCTGCGCTGCGCACCAACCTCACCCTGCGAGAGCTGGCCGCGGTGTTCCGGATCTCGAAGTCGGCAGCACACCGCATCGTCGCCACGCTCACCCCAAGGCTCGCCGCACTCGTCGATCGCACCCGACCACGCGACGGTCGCGAGTCATGGGTGCTGGACGGGACGCTGATCCCAACACGCGATCACTGCCGCGCGGCGAAGTCGAAGAACTACCGCTGGTCGTGCAACGCGCAGCTGCTGATCCGCCGACGCGACCTGCGCGTCGTGAGCGCGGTTGCCGGAGGTCCTGGCAACCGAAACGATCCCGTGCACTATCGCGGCTCCAAGCTAGAAACGCTCTGCAGGGAGCACGGTCGCGTCCTGGCGGACGGTGGGTACCGCGGAATCCCCGAGCTCGTCACGCCCGTGTTTCGTCGAAACCGGATCGTGCGCGATCGAGCATGGCGACGACATCGACGACGTCGCGCCAGAGCGGAGCACGCCATCGCCCGTCTCAAGGATTGGCGTGTTCTCAGAGACCATCGCCGACGTGGTCGTCATCTCGCCGACACGATTGGCGCGGTCGTCTTTCTGCACAACCTACGACTCGATTTACGGGACAGCACTTAGTCGCCTAGCTGGCCGGGTGTGCCACCGGTCCGATCCGCTCGTCGCGGCGCTTCTCGGCCTTCGCCGGAAGCTCCTGCTGGGCGC
>JABFXX010000291.1 GCA_013368795.1 Kofleriaceae bacterium | reverse complement strand
AGGTCGAGCCGGCGAAGGCGTCGTATCAGCTCGCGCTGCTCGAGGATTGCTTGAGCCAGATCGCGCAGCGCTCCCGCGACGTCATCAGATATGCATTCATCGAGGGCGAGTCGGCTGCAGAGATCGCTACGCGTCTGTCGATGACCGAGGGTAATGTTCGAGTGGTGCGGCATCGGACGCTCGAAGCACTGCGGTCGTGCATGGGCGGCAAGGTGTTCTGGGAGGGCGAGTCGTGAGCCGGCTGAAGGAGCTGGACGCGTATCTGGCCGGCGAGCTCGACGATGCCGCTGCCGACGCGCTCGAGGAAGCGATGTTCGACGCGCCCGACGACGACATCGCGTTTGTCGATCTCCTTGCGACGAACGGCACCAAGCTCGTGCGCGACTACGCGTTCGACATGGCCATCACGCGCGCGCAGATCGATCTCCTCATCGCGCAGGGCCGGCGCGTGACGATCTCGGAAGCAGGCCCTCCGGGAAAGTACACGTTCTTCACGAGGCGCGATGCAGAGCTCGTGGTGACGAGGCTACCGATCAATCGACCGGATCTGGATTACGTCGACGTCGAGGTCTATGTCGTCGCGCACGACGTCACGAAGGTGATGCGCGATGTCGCCGTCAACAAGACGGACGGATCGCTCATGGGCATCTGCGAGCGGCCGCTCTTCGAGCTGGCGATGATGGCGGGACCGACGATCACGAAGGTTCGCCAGAAGGACGCCGCGCGCACCGTGATCGGCGAGTGGCACCTCGACGGCAAGTTCGCCGACGCGCCGGCGTAGCCACTGTGAGTTAATCGAGCGCGACCTGGACGCGCGCGTCGTTGTACGCGGCCTGGCCACCGAGGTCGGCGAGACCCGGCGGGATCAGCGCGTTCGACGTGTAGCCGTTGCGCGAGTGCTTGCGCCACAGGCCCTTCGGCATGAGCACGACGCCCTCGCGAAGGTCGGCGTTGATCTTCGCGATGCAGCGAACCTCGCCCTGCGCGTTCCACACGCGGATCGGCGCGCCGTTGACGATCTTGCGCGCGGCGGCGTCCGCCGGCGACATCTCGAGCGCGGCCGGCGCGGTGCGCAGCTGACCGAAGTACGAGCTGATCTGCGTCGACAGCGCGGGCGAGATCATCGCGAGCGGGAACTCGTCGGTGCGAGGGTCCGGCTTGTAGACGTAGAGGCCACTCGCCTCGCGATCGAGGGACTCGGGCACGAGGTGGACCTTGCGATCGGGCGTCGTCGGGAACGTGTCGACGAACGCGAGCGGATGCGAGCCGTGCGGAGGCTCGGCGATCGTTCCCTTGTCGAGCTGCGCCTTCAGCGCCGCGCCGTGCTCGCTCTCGGCGAACGTCTTCGCGACGAGCTCGTCGTCGGTCATCGCATCGCCGGGACGGACGAGACCGAGTCGCTCGAGCAGTGCACCGAACAGCGCGTTGTTGCTGCGCGCCTCGCCCGGCGGCGTCGCGACCGCGGGCGAATCGAACATGCGCATCGTGCCGTAGCCGCGACGGAGCTCGCGATGCTCGAGGAACGCGGTGCACGGCAGCACGACATCGGCGAGCTGCGCGGTATCGGTCCACACCTGCTCGTGGACGACGACGAACAGGTCCTCGCGCCTCAGCTGTTCGATCACGCGGCGCTGATCGGGCGCGGTCGCCGCCGGGTTGCAGTTGTAGACGAACAGGCACTCGATGCGCGGATCGGTCGTCTCGACGAGCAGCTTGCCGAGCTGGCTCATGTTGAGCGTGCGCTGCGACGTCGGAGGTTCGGCGATCGCGGACTCGGGCGTGACGGTCCAGTTCACGTCGCCGTTTGACATCGTGAAGCCGCCGCCGCGCACGCCGAACTTGCCGGCGACCGCGGGGAGCGCGAGCGCCGCGGCGACCGCGCTGCCGCCGTTGCGGTTGCGCTCGAGGCCCCAGCCCGGGCGGATGACCGCAGGGCTCGACGCGGCGTAGAGCTCGACAAACTGATCGAGCAGTGAGACGTCGACGTTCGCCTCGCGCGCGGCCGCCTCGAGCGACCACGCGGCAGCGCGCTTGCGCAGCTCGTCGACCTCGGCGGCGTGCTCGGCGAGGAACGCGCGATCGGCGTGACCTCGCTCGAACAGCGCGTTGATGATCGCCATCGCGACCGGCAGGTCGGCGCCCGGGCGAACCGGGATGTGCAGGTCGGCGCGGCGCGCGAGCGGCGTGCGGCGCGGATCGAACACGACGAGCTTGGCACCGGCCTCGCGGGCGCGCTCGATCACCGGGACGAGATGGATGCTCGTCGCCGACGGGTTCACGCCCCACAGCACGATCAGCTTCGCGTGCGCGTAGTCCTCGAGCGCGACGCCGGGCATGACGCCGTAGAGGCCGCGCGTCGCGGCGGTCGTCGCCGCTGCGCAGAACGTGCGGTCGAGGTTCGACGAGCCGAGCCGGCGGAAGAACCGCGTCGCGAGCGCGCCCTCGGTGAGCCAGCCGTTCGAGCCGCCGTAGTGGTACGGCAGGATCGCGGAGCTACCGCTCTTCGCGCGGATCTCCGAGATGCGCGACGCGACGAGGTCGAGTGCCTCGTCCCACGTCGCTTGCCGCCACTTGCCCTCGCCCTTCGCGCCGGTGCGGATCATCGGATGCAGCACGCGATCGTCGCCGTACAGGTGATCGGTGATCTTGCGGACCTTGCCGCAGATGAAGCCGTCGGTGAGCGGACCGCGGCGATCGCCGGTGACCTCGATGACCTTGCCGTTATCGATGCTGACCGTCAGACCGCACAGGTCCGGGCAGTCGAGCGGGCACGCGCTACTTCGCTGCTCCATGACCGTGCACTGTAGCCGACGACGGCCGGCTCCGGATCACACTTGTTCGTCGGGGAGCCGGATCAGAATTCACCGCCCAGGCCGAACGTCGTCGTCGAGGCGCCTGCGGGCGACGTCGTCTTCGACACGACCGGCGAGACCGAGAGCTTCGGCGCATCCATGTTGCGCGTCAGGATGCCGGACAGGACGAGGCCCACGGCCATGCCGCCGAGCACGTAGTTCGTCGTGCGACCGGTGTCGGTCGTTGCAGCGGTCCCGTTCTCTTCCTGCGCTGACGTGACGACGCTCTCGACGGCGATGCCCACGAACACGCCGACGACGCCACCGACATCGATCAGGGCCGCGCGGCCGCGGCTGACGTCGAAGTAGTTCGTGAGCAGCACGCCACCGACGGTGCCCATCGCGAGACCCGACAGCACGAGCCCCGCGCCGATCTTGCGATCCGCGTTGAAGCTGCCCTGGAACAGCGAGCCCGCGACGGTACCCCACAGCGCGCCGGAGTTGATCACCGCGGCGTCACCCGGCTTGATGCGGAGCTTTCGGCCCGCGTAGTAGCCGATCGCGCCGCCGAGGAGGAGGCCACCGCCGATCGCCGGCGTGTACCGCTGCGGGTCGTCGGTGAACAAGAGCGACGTGCCGCCCGCCGCGGTGCCGCCGATCAGCGATACCGTGATCGTCAACGAGCTGGTGCCGAGCGGGATGTCCTTGCCCATGCCGAAGTACGAGCCGAAGAAGCCGGCGGCGAGGCCGGT
>JABFXX010000113.1 GCA_013368795.1 Kofleriaceae bacterium | reverse complement strand
AATTTGTTTCAGGACGACGGAAGTGCCCGTGATTGCGATGGATTGGACCTACAGACCGTTGAGCGGAATCTGAAAGTCAAAACCAACGTCAGCGCGGGTCTCGCGATTGGTGACGACGTAGCGAACGACGAACCCCATGTGAGAGCCGAGGCTCGCGTCACCGAGCGTGAGGCCCGTCGCGATCGCGCCGCCGTAGCCATCCGCACCGAAGACGCCGCCGAGCTCGAAGATCGGCATCGGAGCGATCGTGTCGCTCCGGCGATCCGCGAGCTGGAAGCGCTCGCCGAGCGAGCCGCGCCACACGTTGTCACCGATCACGTACTGGATCTCGGCGACGTGATTGAACCCGATCCGCTGCGAGCCGGCGACGACGTCACCTGCGTGGACCGCGAATGGAACGGCGAGCGTGTAGCGCGTCGTGTCCTCGGTGAAGCTGCGCTCGACCCGGAAGTCCGGGATGAGCAGCTCGAGGATGAACCCCGCCTTGGCGGTGCTCGAGATTCCCGGGTCGGCTTCGTCCGCGCGCGCGGCACGCAGCATCGACACGAGGCACACGGCGACGACGACGTTGCGCAGCAAGCCGATCACATAGCGCGATTCGTGCCGGCGAGACCGGCAACAACTGGCTTACTGGGGCGCGAGCACGACGGCGCTGCGCGGCGGCAGCTGCACCGGTGCGGTGACGGTCGCGCCCGACAGCAGATCGACGTACGTGCCGGTCGGCAGGTTAAGCGCGGGCTCCTGCGTATCGCCGCGGTTCAGCGCGACGATCACCGAGTCGCCGGCCGTCGACATCTTGTAGACGAACACGTTGTACGCGATGCCGATCGTCTGCCGCGTGCCGCGACGCAGCGACGCGTGCTGCGCGCGCAGCTTCGTGAGCGCCGCGATCCGATCGCGCAGCATCGTCTGATTCGCGGAGTAGTTGCTCCACTGCATGAACCGGCGGTTGTCCGGATCGCCCGCACCGGGCATGCCGAACTCGTCGCCGTAATACAGCATCGGGATACCGGGCATCGTGAACAGCATCGTGTACGCGACGATCAGGCGCTCGAACGGGCTCGCGTTCGCCGGCAGTGACGGCTGGCCGCTCCACGCGAGGTTCTTGCCGCCGTCCCACGCGCCGAACATCGGGTTATCGAGCGCCATCTCGATCACGCGCGGCACGTCGTGGTTGCCGATGAACGTCGACATCACCGAGCCCGCGCCGTAGTAGCCGTCGTTGACGTCGAGGAAGTCGACGAGGTTCTTCATCTCACCGTCGCGCCGGAGCAGCGTCGACAGGATCTGCCCGCGCAGCGGGAAGTCGAACTGACCGTCGAGCATCGTGTTCGGATTGACGTACGACTTGATGATTCCGCGGTCGCCGTCGAACGTCTCGCCGACCATGTAGAACTTCTGGTCGAACGCGACCTCGGCATTGACGCGCGCGCGGACGTCGGTGAGCCACGAGGTCTCGATGTGCTTCACCGCGTCGAGCCGGAACCCGTCGATGCCGATGCGCTTGGCCCACGCGACCGCGTTGTCGACGGACCACTTGCGTGCGTCTGCGTTCTGGAAGTTGAAGTCGGGGAGGAAGTTGTCGAACCAGCAGCGCAGGCGATCGTTGTCCCAGCTGCAGCCACCGCCGCACACGCAGTTGCCGCCGTGGCCATTGTCGTTCGGCCAGAACCAGTCGGGATGCTGCTGGTACGTCGGGCTCTGCGAGTGCACGTGGTTCATCACGTAGTCGACGAGCACCTGGATGCCGTGCGCGTGCGCGGCATCGACCATCGCCTTCAGCTCGGCCTCGGTGCCGAGCTTGGACTCGGCCGCCGACAGGTCCTTCGGCCAGTAGCCGTGATAGCCGGAGTACTGGTGGCCGTCGGAGCCGGGGTTCGCGTTGTCGGCGTTGTCGAGCGGCGACGTGATCCACAGCGTGTTGACGCCGAGGTCGGTGAAGTAGCCCTCCTCGATCTTCTTCGTCAGGCCGACGAAGTCGCCGCCCTGGTACTGACCGGGCTGCTCGACGCCGGCGATCGGCGCATTGTTCGCCGGATCGCCGTCGCTGAAGCGATCGATCATCACGAAGTACATGATCGCGTCGCGCCAATCGATCGCTTCGCGCGCGGGGCACTTGTCGCAATCGGCACGGACGACCGAGTTGAAGCTGCCGTAGCCGTCGGGCGACTTGCGCGGGTTCTCGGGGTCGGCGATCCAGTTCCCGTCGACGACGAACTTGTAGACGATGATCTGGTTGTCGCCGACCGGCACGGTCGCATCGAAGCCGTCACCCGAACGGGTCATCTCGATGCCGGCGGTCCAACCATCGGGAGCGAAGTCGCCGCGCAGCGAGACGCTGTTCGCATTGCCGCGGAAGTGGATCGTGGTCGTGCAGGTCGGGACGGGCGGGCAGGGCGGCGCATCGGAGCCCGCATCCGTTCCGGCATCGACGCCGCCGGTCAGATCGGGATCGTGCGACGACGGGCAGCCAGCAAGGACGACGAGAGCGGCTGCGACGGCGAAACGCATGGGCGAGCCGGCATCAAGTCGCATGCCAGGACAGCAGTCCAGAACAATCGATAGTTGCTGCAAAAACGATCGCTTGCTCGTTGCCGATCGCAACGTGAAAGCCCATCGGCCGTCGCGACTTGCGGCGAATCGCCGAGATGCCCGATTGATCCGCGGGCACGCTTCGTGCTCGGCTGGCGGCCCCAATGCGTCGAGCGTCCGCACTGTTAGTCCTCGCGTTGTCGGCGGGCCGAGCGTGGGCGCAGCCCGAGAAGCCGGCCCAACCGGAAGAGCAGGGTGCTGGTGCGGCGCCTACCGCTGACGCGAAGCCGGCCGATGCGGAGCCCGATTCGAAGCCCGATCCGGCGACCGTCGAGCCGCCGAAAGCGTCGCTCGACGAGGGCAATGCGACCGATCGCGCGAACACGAAGGCCACGCACCTCACCTATGAGGTGCCGTCCCTGGTGACGATCGATCGTGCGCCGATCCGGGGCGAGGGCTTCCGGTTCGGATCGTACGGCCGCGTCCTTGCGGGCAGCGACCTGCGCGGCGGCAAGCCCGAGAAGGTCGCGATCGTCGCGCACGCGCCGCGCGTGGTCGAGGCGAGCTACCTCGAGCTCGAGCTCTCCTACGGGTTTGCGAAGATCGTCGGATTCGAAGGCGTCGATTCGTACATCGCGCTCCGGCCGATCATCACGCTCGCGTTCGACGGCACGCTGTTTCACGACACCGGCGAGTTCGACGCGCATCCCGCGCTGCGCAATATGTTTCTCGACGCGCGGCTCGGTCGCGACCTCACCGCATGGGTCGGCTCGCGCATGTACCGCGGCGACGACATCTACCTGTTCGACTACTGGCCGCTCGACGATCAGAACACGGTTGGCGCGGGTATCGCGTACCGCAGAGACCTGACGCCGCGCGCCAATGCGCAATCCGATCAGCTGTCGCTCGCCGCACACGTCGGCTTCAATCGCCTGCAGAACGACTTCCAGTTCCAGGAGATCGAGGTGCCGAACCCGGTGCAGGGTGCAACCACCGTCGATCAGCTCAATCGCCAG
>JABFXX010000350.1 GCA_013368795.1 Kofleriaceae bacterium | reverse complement strand
CACCATGAACACGAGGACGACGGCGGTGAATGACTGCGCCCAGCCGACATCGACGATGCCCGCGTTCTTCGTCCGCTCCGCGATCCGCCACAGGATCGCCTGCAGCACTGCGCACACGAACCACGCCTCGAGCACGCGGATCGTGACGGCCGCGATCACGTCTTCGTCCGCGGGAAGATGACGACGAACGAGCGGTCGCCGCGCTTCCAGACCTTCACCGTCGGCTCGGTCGAGGCGACGAGCGGATACCACGGCTGGCTCGTCATGCCGGGGTCACCCTCGGCGAGCTCGGGAACGATCAGATCGATCTCGACGAAGCCATCGTGCGTGAGCTTGTCGACGCCCGCTGCGTAGCTCCAGTCCTCGATGCTCGCGGCGGGGAAGCGATCGTTGTGGAGGGCGCCGCCGTAGAGCGCGATCCACGGGCGATGCTCGGGCTCCTTGTCGCGATGCTGGACCGCCTCGGCGGTGATCCGGCCGAGCTCGCGTGTCGTCAGCGACAGCAGCTCCTCGGTCTTCACGTCCTTGCCCGAGGGCGCGATTCGCTCGTAGTCGTCGCAGTTGATGCGCATCGCGTGCGGCTGGATCTTCGCGGCGCGCGCGGTATCGGCGAGGACCGCGATCTCGGACTTCGTCTCCTGCGGGCGGCGGACCGTGATCTCGACCTTGGCGGTCGCGGTCTTTGCGGCCTGGCCGCACTTGGGATCGACGATCCACGTCTCGACGATCAGGTCCGAGAGCTTGTCCTTGATCGCGGGCAGTCCGTCCGCGGTGAAGCGCGAGAGGGCAGAGGCGACCTGCGCGCGATCGGTGCGCGCGTGCAGCTCGCCGAACCCGATGACCCGCGCGCGCTCGGGCACGATCGCTTTGATCGCGGAGCCGAGATCGGAAAATGAGTCGACCTTCACGTCGACCGACGGTGCGGGAGCATCGATCGCGATCGTCGCGATCGCGGCGTCCTTCGGTGCGGGAGCAGTGGGACGTGAGGCCTCTTTCGAATCCTTGCCGCACGCGGCCAAGAGAAGAAGCGCCCATTTCCTCACCACCCGACGATACCGCGTTATGTTCCGCGGCATGGGTCCGAGCGCCAGCGAGCTGAGAACCATCCCGCTCTTTCACGGCTTTGCGGACAGCGAGCTCGATGAGCTGGCCGGCCTGTTCAAGGAGGTCGAGGCCAACGGCAAGCCGCTGTTCGATGTCGGCGAACCCGCCACCACGCTCTACCTTTTGACACGGGGAGAGGTGACGCTCGACCGCCCCGGCGACGACGTGTTCCGTCTGTTCCCGCCGGCCCTGATCGGCGAGCTCGGTGCGCTCACATCGCTGCCGCGCTCGACGCGCGCGACCGTGGCGCCGAGCTCCGTCGTGTGGGCGCTGCCGGCTGCCAAGCTCCAGGCCTACCTCGGCGATCACCAGGAGCTCGGCGTTCGCTTCCTCGCAAATCTCCTGCAGACGGTCGCCGACAAGGTGCACCGCGATCAGGAACGCATCGCTGACATGCGCGGCAACCTGATGCGCACGCAGAAGGAGCTCAAGCGTCTGCGCGAGCTCGTCCTCGAGAGCCCCGAGACGCCGCTCTCGGCGCCGGTGCATGACGCGCTCGACAAGGTGATCACGCACAACCGCCGCGTGAACTACCGCGTCGAGCCACCGGCCGCGCTCGCCGCAACGTGTCGCATCGACAGCACGAGCGCGCCGATCAACGACATCTCTCGGACGCACATGACCGTGACGCTCGCCGGCGAGCCGCCCGCCGTCGGCACATGGCTGTCGGGTGTGGCGCAGCTCGCCGGCACCGAGATCCCGATCTCCGGCCGCGTGCACCGCACCAACGGCAAGAACATGACGATCGAGCTCGACCTCATGATCGACGAGTTCGCCGCTGCGCTCGAGGGCTACCTCACGCGTGCGCAGCTCCTCGACATCCTCTGCTGAGTCCGAAAATGACGACGGGGCGGACCGTGTTGGCCGCCCCGCATCGCTCGAGCTGGTTCGCTTACTTCTGCGAGACCTTGTCGGGCTTCTTCTCGGCCTTCGGCGCCTGCTTGGCCTTGGCCGTCTCGGTCGTCGTCTTGTCCTCGGTCTTCGGCGCTTCCTTCTTCGCCGGAGTGGCCTTCTCGTCCTTGGCCTTCTCGGCCGTCTTCGGCGCGGCGGCCTCGTCGTGGCCCGGGCACGCGAACACGGGGGTGGCGATGCTGAGTGACGCAGCGGCGATGAGCATTCCGAGCTTCTTCATGGTGAGAAGCATGCGCCCATCGCCATGGAGCGTCAACGCGATTTGACCCGCCGGCGGTGCGACAGGTGCGACTGCTGTAACTACCGCTGGTGCTTGCGAAGGAACGCGTCGATCGAGGTCAGGTACGTCTCGGCGTGCGGACGAAGGTCCGCGTAGCCGGCGAACACCTCGGGCGCGCGATCGGCGGTCTCGCTGATCGGATCGGTCCGCAGCGACGCGCCCATCAGCTCGCACTCGGTCTCGTTCCACGGCCACACCTCGCCACCGACCGTGATCGACACGCGGTTACCCTCGTCGTCGGCCTCGACAGTGATCGCGGGCAGATCGATCGGATCCGCGGGCTCGCCGCGCATCAGGCGATCCATGTCGATGCAATCCGAGAGGTCGTTCGCCGCGTCCATGCGCACGTTGAGCGATTCGAGATCGAACGCGTTCGCGAGGTGCTTGAGCGCCGACGTGTGGTCGTACTGCACGCTGCTGACGTAGCCCTGCTTGACGTAGGGGCCGATCACCATCGCCGGAACGCGGAACCCGAGCTGATCGAAGTCGGTCGCCGGCTCGCCGTGCTCGTCGACGCCGAACTTCTCGAGCGTGTCGTCCATCGTCTTCGGCGGCGAAACGTGATCGTAGAAGCCACCGTGCTCGTCGTACGTGATGACGAGCATGCAGTTCTTCCACTGCGGGCCCTTCGCGAGCGCGGTGTAGATCGCAGAGATGAACTGCTGCGCGAGCAGCGGGTGAGAGGGCGGGTGGTCGTCATTCAGGTAGAAGAACGGATCGATGTACGTGACCGGCGGCAGCACGCCGGCCGCGGCATCCTTGAAGAACTGACCGATGCCGAGCTCGGAGTCGCCGAACCGGCGCACGCGCGGAGTGACGTAGTCCGCTGGCATCGCGTACTCGCCCTTCAGGTTGCCGAGCGCGGCGACGACCGGCAGCGAGCCGTAGTAGTAGGCCCACTCGACGTTCTTGTCGCGGAGCCGGTGATAGATCGTCGGCACCTCGAGGTTCGACACGCTCGATAGGATCGCGTTCGTGCGATAGCCGGCCGACGTCGCCGCGTGCCAGTAGAACCGGTTCGGCAGCGTCGGGCCGAGGATCGACGAGTGCCAGCGATCGCAGGTCGTGTACGCGTCGGCGAGCGCCCAGCTGATCGGCTGGTGCTTGCGCGTCAGGTACTGCAGGGGCTCCATCGCCCCCGCGCCGAACTCGTCCTGATGGACCTTGAGGAAGCCGTCGTTCGCGCCGCTGTTCCACTGCGCGCGCGATCCGGTCCAGCTGTGGTCCGGATCGTGACCGACGCACATCTGCGCGGTCATGTTCGGCGGCTCGTATAGCGGCGTCGGATTGCCCGCTGCGTCGGGCAGCATGATGCCGTCGGTCAGGCCGTTGCCGGGCTTGCCTTCCTTCCAGCTGCGAGCGCCGAACACGTGGTCGTACGTGCGGTTCTCGAGCATGACGTAGACATACGTCGTGATGCCGACGGGCTCGTTCTCGCCACCGCATGCCGAGAGGAACTTCGGCATGGCCGCGAGGCCTGCCAGTCCACCGATCCGCTTGATCGCCTGACGCCGATTGATCATTGGCCGCATTAGAAGCGGTCCGACCAGGAAAGTCCACGACCATGATCACAGCCGTCCTGGCAACGTCGCTCAGGACTGCGTGCCGGTTACAGCAGGCTGGCAACCCAGCCGACGCCGACCCAGAACCCGACGGCGGTACCGATGCCCGATGCCACCGCGATGAGCAGGATCCGCGTGACCGGATTGCGCCAGAATCCCTTCAGACTCTGCACATCGTCGGGCAGGCGCTCGCAGTCCGAGACGCTCGGTTTTCGCCGCCACGCCTCGACGACGCCGACGACCATGCCCGTGCCGAGCAGCGGATGGATCGCGGCAATCGGTGCGACAACGAGCGCCGAGATCACCGACAGGATCGAGCCGCCCGCGAGCAGCGTCATGCCGCCCGCGCCGATCGACGTCGGCAGGATCCACGCGAGCATCATCTGCGCGAGGCTCGTCGAGCCGCTCCACTGCCAGCCGTAGATCAGCGCGGCGACGAACAGGGCAGGGATGCCCCACTTGAGGATCGTCCAGATCAGCGACGGCGGCGGCAGCTTGTCGAGCTGCGTGCGATCGACCGGCGTGCCGATGTTCGCGGTCATGCCCGGCACGTGCGCCGCGCCGACGACCGCGACGACCTTCTTCTTGCCGCGCCCCGCGTCGATCATCTTGCTCGCGAGGTACTGATCGCGCTCGTCGACGAGCGGGCCCTTCACCTCGGGCACCGCCTTGCCGAGCTCGGTCAGCATCTCCGAGAGCGCCTTCGACTCCTTGAGGTCCTCGACCGTCTTCTCGGTGACGGCCTCGCCCTTCTCGTCCTCCCAGCCGACGAGCAGGCTCGAGAGCAGCATCGACCGCTTCCACAGGCCGAGGTTGGCCCACGTCCGCTTGAGCGTGATGTTGATGTCGCGATCGATCAGCTCGACGGGGATGCTGCGGTCCTTGGCGCAGTTCACCGCCGCGAGCAGCTCCGCGCCCGGCTTCACGCCGAGGCTCGCGCCGATCTTGCGCTGGTAGCTCGACAGCGCGAGGTGCGCGAGCAGGTAGAGCGTCTTGCCCTCGCGGACGACCTTGAACACGTCGAGGTCGCGGAATGCGCTGTCCTTGGTCAGCGCGTCGTGGCGCGCCTGGTCGAGCTCGACGCAGACGACATCGGGCTGGATCTGCTCGATGACGCCGCGAACCTCCTCGACGGAGCGCTGCGAGACGTGCGCCGTTCCGACGACGAAGTACGTCGTACCGTCGTGCTCGAGCGTCGTGACGGAGTTCGGGAGCTCCACTGTCGGGTCTCCATACCATACGACATGCTATCCACCTCGTATGGCTACCGAGATTCCCGAGAAGACGCGCACCGAGATCGAGGCCGCAGCATTTCGCCGGCTCGTGCAGCATTTTCGCGAGCGGACCGATGTCCAGAACATCGACGTCATGAACCTCGCCGGGTTCTGCCGGAACTGCCTGTCGAAGTGGTACCGCGCCGCGGCCGCCGAACGGGGCGTCGAAATCTCGGATCCCGACGCCCGCGAGCTCATCTACGGCATGCCGTACGACGAGTGGAAGACGAAGTACCAATCCGAGAAGAAGTAGGTCAGTAGACCGCGAGCCCGAACATCGCGTCGGTCATGCGCTCGTCGTGCGCGCGCGTGAGGCCGAGGCGAGCGGTGAGGGCGAGGCGGGTATTGATGTCGAGCTGGATCATGCCGCCGCCGATCAGGGCGGTCGAGCCCGCGTTGCCGCCGGGGATGCCGTCCTCGAAGCGGTACGCGCCGCCGCCGCCGAGGTAGCCGCCGACCTGCAGCGGGCCGGTGTGGATCGGGTAGCCCTGCAGCTCGAGCGTGTAGCGCGACTCGAACAGCGTCTCGTCGACGATGTTCTGCCGCCAGCCGAAGAAGATCGAGCCGACGATTCCAAACTCGTGCCTCGGGAAGTAGCCGAGCTGGATCGTCGTCGCGGTGCCGTTGTCCTTGCGGCCGTCGGCGGATTGGAACGTGCCGATGCCGCCGAACATGGCGTAGTTCCACCCCTCGCGATCGAGCGGCGCCCGCTCGAGCTGGTTCCACGGACCTTCGGTCCTGCGGACGATCGCGTGATCGGCCCACTGCGCGGTCTGCGGATCGATCCACGCGAGTGGCATGACGACCTGACCGCCGTCCTTGCCCGTCAGATAGACGGGGTGCATCGGATGGAGCTGCGCGTAGCCGTCGAAGCGCGAGCCCTCGACGGCGGCGACCGCGACGAGCGCGACCGCGGCTGCGGCGAGGATCGCGATCGCGGCGCCCTTGCCGTCGCCGGCGCCGCCCTTGAACGAGCCGAATCCGCCGCGGCCACCGCCACTCGCGCGCACGCTGCCGCCGCCGGAGCCGTTCGACCCCCACGTACTGTTGGTCGCGTAGTACCGGCGCCGCTCGTAGGGGCCGTAGACGTTGATCTGGGGGAAGAACACGATCTGCGTCTCGGCGGTCACCGGCTGCGGCGGGCCGACCTCGGATTCGCCGAGCTCCTGCTGCACGCGAACGTGCAGGCCGCGCTCCTCCGGAGCCGTGTTCGCGAGCCGCTGGAGCTCCGAGGCCGGAATCTTGTAGCTCTGCGTGGCACATCCGGTGACGAGCACCACGGTGGCCAGCACACCCGAAAGAACGCGCATCCCGGGCATTATTGCAGAAAGCGTGCGCGCGCTAGAGTTGGACCGTGGAGCCGATCGATCTCGCGGCCATTGCCGATGACTTCGATCAAGAGGTCGCCGAAACGCCCGCGATCGACCGGTTTTGCTCGTCGAGCGCGTGGATCCTCGCCGCGACCGCGGCGCTGATGCCGCCTCGGGCCCCGTTCTCGTTCAAGGGGCGATACGGCTACTTCGCCGCCATGCGCGGCGTGCATCCCGCCGGATTCCCTTACATCGAGCCGGTCGAGCTCGCGTGGGGGCTCGCGTCGCCGCTCGTCGGTGTCGACGCGGAGGCGCTGGTGTCGGAGGTCGTGCCGCTCCTTGCCGGCAGGCGCGACTGGCAGCTCGCGATCCTGTCGGGCCTGACCGTGAATGGGCCGCAACGGCGTGCCCTCGACGCCACACTCCCAACGCGGTGGGAGCGCCGGCGAGGCCAACCCACGGTGCGCCATGTCGCGAGCCTCGAGGGCGGCGTCGACGGGTTTCTGGCGCGTCGCTCGCGCGAGCTGCGCAAGTCACTCCGCAAATCTCTGCGCGCCGCCACCGAGGCGGGCGTCACGTTCGAGTCGGTGCGCGTGCACGAGAAGGAGGCGGGCGCGCTCTACGATCGCATCCAGGTCGTCGAGGCGAAGAGCTGGAAGTCGCGCGAGGGCGTCGGCATCAGCGCGGGCCCGATGCGCGCGTTCTACGGCACGATGCTGCCGAGGCTGTGCGCGCTCGGCCAGCAGCGGACGATCTTCGCGCGACTCGGCGACCGCGACGTCGGCTACATCCTCGGCGCGGTGATGGGCGACGAGTACCGCGGCCTGCAGTTCTCCTACGACGACGACCTCGGCAAGCTCGGCCTCGGCGGGCTCCTGCAATACCAGCAGGTCGTCGACCTCTGCGTCGAGGGCGTCGCCCGCTACGACCTCGGCACCGAGATGGACTACAAGCGGCGGTGGGCCGAGGAGATCATGGAGACCGAGATGCTCGTGCTCGTCCGCTAATCGGCGGGCGGCTTCGGATCGTCGGCCGCGGCTGGATCGTGCGGCGGCTCGATCTCGCCCTTGCCGGCGAGCAGCGACGCGAGCACGCCGGTGCCGATGATGCCGGCGATCGCGGCGAGCGAGATGACGTGCGAGATGTGCACGTGGTTGTGGAGGCACATCTTCACGCCGATGCCGATGAGCAGGATCGCGAGCGCGATCTTCAGGTACTTGAACTTCGCCATCGCGCCGGCGAGCACGAAGTAGAGCGAGCGCAGACCCATGATCGCGAAGATGTTCGACGTGATCACGATGAACGGCTCCTCGCTGACCGAGAGCACCGCGGGGATCGAGTCGAGCGCGAACACGATGTCGGTCAGCTCGATCGAGACGAGGCAGACCGCGACCGTGGTCAGCGCGCGCTTGCCGTCGACGAGAACGGTGAACTTACCGCCGTGGTCGCCGTCGACGATCTTGACGACCTTGCGCAGCGCGCGCACGACGGTGCTCTTGTTCGGCTCGTCCTCGTCATCCTCGCCGCCCTTCAGGAGCTTCGCGCCCTGCCACGCGAGGTAGCCGCCGAACACATAGAAGATCCAGTCAAACCTCGACGCGAGCCACACGCCGCCGCCGAGCATGGCGACGCGGAACACGATCGCGCCCATGATTCCCCAGAACAGGACGCGGTGCTGATACTTGATCGGCACGCGGAAGCTCTGGAACAGGAGCGAGATGACGAAGATGTTGTCGATCGACAGCGCCTGCTCGAGCAGGTACGCCGAGACGTAGGTGATCGCCGAGAACGTGCCGGGCGAGCCGCTCGCCGGCGCATGCTTGAGCTGCACGCCCAGCCAGTGGTTCTCGTACATCAGGTAGACGACGCCCGAGAACGACAGGCCGAGGATCATCCAGCCGACGGTCCACAGGGCGGCGCTCTTGAGCGATTGCTCCTTCGCCTTCCGATGCAGCACCCCGAGGTCGAGGAACAACAGGAACGCGACCAGGGCGAAGAAGGCGAGCCAGAACCAGATCATCCCGCGGGTGGAAACATGCCTAGGGCGGGGCCGACTCGCAAGGAGCGCCGGTCAGATCGGGTCGGAATTTCGCTGCATTCGGCCGTGCGGTGCCTCGTCGCAGTCCGCCGTGGAACGTGCGTTGCAGCCCTTCCTCTGCATGCAGGTCTCACTCGAATACGAGCAGGTACAGGTGCTGCTCGAGTTGCTCCAAAGCAACCTGAAGGAGCTCCGGCTCGAGAGCTCGCGCGCCGACAGCCACGACTATCGCGAGATGCTTCACCACCGCGAGGCCGTCGTCGAGTCGGTACTGAACAAGCTCGCGACCGAGGAGCGGCTCGAGGCCGTGTAACGCTAGGTGAGCGTCGCGAGGAGCTTCTCGACGTCGGTGGCGGGTTTGCCGAGCCCGAGCTTGGAGAACAGGGTGATCGCGTCGCGGAGCATGTCCTTGCCCGCGGCGATCGCGCCGGTCTCCGCCTTGTAGCGGCCGAACGCGAACAGGGCCTTGCCGAGCGCAGCCTCGTTGCCGATCGCCCGGAGGACCTCGATCGCGTGGTTGTAGGCGACCTCGGCGTCGGTCGTCGCACCCTGCGCGTCGTCGGCGTCGTAGAGGCTCGTCGACAGCACGTCGCCGAGCGTCATGTACGCCTGCGCTTCCTTCTCGCGGAGGCCCGCCTTCTTCGCGATCTCGAGCGCGCGCTCGGCGTGCTCGCGAGCGGCCTGGGTGTGGCTCTGCAGCTTCTCGAGCGTCGCGAGGTGGCGGCAGCACTCGCTCTCGAGGCCGCGGTCGTCGATGTCCTCGATGATCTCGAGCGCGTTCTCGAGCCGGCTGCGCGCCTCGTCGAGCTTGCCGTCGACGAGCGCGACCTCGCCGAGGTTCGTGAGGATCAGCGCCTCGAGCGGCAGCGCGCCGATCGCCTCGGCCTCGGGTAGCGCGGCGAGCCACGTCGTGCGCGCCTCGGCGATGTCACCGAGCTCGAACGCGAGCGCCGCGAGGTTGTTCTGCGAGACGACGCAGCCCCAGCGATCGCCGGAGAGCTTGCGCAGCTCGAGCGCTTCCTTGTGGCAGTTGTACGCGGACTCGTACTGGCCGCGGTCCTGCTGGACGTCGCCGAGCCGCGACAGCGAGGTCGCGATCGCGCGCTTGTCACCGCGCTTGCCGCGACGCGAGAGCGCCTCGGTGATCTTGGCGTGCGCCTCGTCGTAGCGGCCGAGCATCTGCAGCGTCTTGCCGATGTCGTCGAGCGAGCCGGCGATGCCGCGCGCATCCGACGCCCCGCGGAACAGCTCGAGGCCTCGCTCGAGGTACTCGAGTGCCAGCTTGAGGTCGCCCTTGCGGCGCCACACGCGGCCCATCTTGTTGAACGCGACGGCTGCCTTCGTCTTGCTCGCGGCGACCCACGACAGGCGCAGCATGCGCTCGAATGCGCCGAGCGCTGCTTCGAAGTCACCGATCAGCTCGTAGACCGAGCCGAGGTCGTGCCAGAGGTAGATGCGCGTCGAGTGATCGTGGTCGCCGATGCAGGCGAGCGCGCGATCGAACAGCCGGATCGCGCGGTCGTTCGCGAACTGCGCGCGGGCGGCCTCGGCGGCGCGGCGATAGCAGGTCGCGGCGTCGCGAGGGTGACCCGCGAGCGCGAGGTGACGGCCGACTTCCTCCTGCACCGACGGCGTGCGGCCCTCGGGGTGCAGCTCGAGCCAGCGCGCGACGACGGCGTGGTAGCTCCGGCGGCGGCCCTCGTCGATCGACTTGTAGACGATCGACCACAGGTTCGGATACGCGAACCGCAGCTCGCGCTCGCCGGTGACGCTCGACTGCGGGACCTCGACGATCCACTCGCGCTCGACGAGCTTGCCGATCGCGGCGACGACGGAGACGCGCGAGTGATCGCCCGATGCGGCGATCTGCGCGAGCGTCGGACCATCGGGATCCCGGATCGGCTGGTTCGAGCGCTCGAGCGCGATGATCGCGTCGAGCCACGACGTCTCGCCGACGACAGCGGCCATCTCGAGCACGCGGCGCTCGGTCGCCTCCATCACGCGCATGCGTGCGGCGACGAGCTCCTCGTACGTCTTCGGCAGCGTCATCGCCGCGAGCTTCTCGGCGTCGAGGCGCCACAGATAACCCTCGCGGGCGATCACGTCGCTCTCGAGGAGCAGGCGGACGAGCTCGTGGATCGCGCGTGGCGAGCCGCCGAGGTTCTTGACGTGACCGACGAGCCGCGCGGGCACGTCGGAGAGCTGCTTGCACAGCTCGCGGAGCAGCTGCTCGCTCTCGGCCGGCGTGAGCGCGCCGAGCTCGATCTTCGTCGGCGCGACCTCGCCGTCGCCGAACGCGGCGTGGCGCTTCCACAGCTCGCTCGTCGCGGTGCCGAGGATCGCGACCTGCTGATCGCGCATGCCGGCGGCGAGGTACTGGAGGAAGTTGATCGTGTCGGTGCCGCACAGCTCGAGGTTCTCGACGACGAGCACGACGGGATTGCGCTCGGCCTCGGCGCTGAGCAGGCGCTTGAGCGCCATGAACAGGCGCGCCTCGAGGCGCTGCGGCGAGTCGAGCAGCGGCGTGGTCACCGGGCTGTCGTCGAACGGCACGCGCAGGAGGTGAGCGATCAGGTGCGCGATCTCGGTGACGCGCGAGGGCTGCACGACGTCGGCGACGCCGGCCTGGATCTTGTCGCGGCTCTCGGCCGGATCCTCGCCGGGCTGGAGGCCGAAGCGCACCGTCAGGGCGCGCGCGATCGGGCCGTACGCGTGCGCGTTCTCGTCGGCGACGCCCTGAAGGACGTGAATGCCGGGGTGCATCGTCTTCGCGCGCGCGATGACCTCGCCGAGGATGCGGCTCTTGCCCATGCCCGGCTCGCCGAGCACGACGGCAAACGCGATCGACTTTTCCTTCCAGGCCTTGTCGGTGAGGTCCTGGAGCTGCTGGATCGCAGCGGCGCGGCCGGTGAACTTGGGGCGCAGGTCGTACGGCGTCGCGGCCGTGATGACCGTTCGCTCGCCTTCGCCTTCGCCGAAGCTGTCGCCGAGCCCGAGGTCGCTCGGCTCGAAGGTTGGAGACGGCTCCGTACCGATCGAGTCCGGCGGCGGAGCAGGCGTGTGTCGATCCCAGGTCAGCGGAGCCATAGCCATCCACCCTGCGCCCGAGGCGCCCCTAACATTTGAAGAATGCATGCGTTTCCCACTGGTCCCGGCCTGCGATGGGCGCGGAAACTAATGTGGTTCGATGTGGTTGTCAACGACAACCAACGCAGCGCGAAGAAACTTCATGGTGCCAGAAGCGCGACGATTCACTTCGCCGCCGGCACGGCAGCCGCGGGCTTGGCGGCGGCCTCGCGCGCAGCACAGCGGCCGGGCAGGGCGGCCTTGTACGTGTCGAGCTTCTTCGCGACCTCGGCCGGCACCGCGCGCGGCAGCTCGCCGTCGCGCAGGAAGTAGTGCAGCGTCACCGGCCAGATCGGCTCCTGCTTCGCCGCGAGCCGCTTGCAGTTCTCTGCCTCGAGATCGTCGAGCACCTCGGAGATGACCTTCGCGGTGACCTCCTTCGCATCGTGCATCAGCACGACGCCGCCGTTCTGCTTCACGATCTGCTTGATCGCGCTCTTGCGCAGCGTCTCGCCGTGCGTGATCTCCCAGTCGCGCGTGTCGATCGACCAGTAGACCTCGGTCACGCCGAGCATCTTGAGGCGCTTGCGTGCGGCCGGCCCGATCTTGCCGTACGGAGCGCGGAACAGGCCGATCGGAATCTTCGCCTCGGTCGACAGCTCCTTGAACGAGCCGTCGAGCTGCTGCGTGAGCTCCTTCGGCGTCACCTCGCGAAGCCGGACATGCCCGATCGTGTGGCTGCCGACCATGTGACCCTCGGCGAGCTCTCGCGCGAGCAGCTCGCGCGCCTTGTCCTTGTCCTTGCCCTTGAAGTGCTTCGTCACGATGAAGAACGTCGCCGGGATGTCGTACTTCTTCAGCGCATCGAGCACGGCCGGCGTCGTCGCCGGGACCGGCCCGTCGTCGAACGTGAACGCGACGATGCCAGGCGCGTGCTTGCCGACGACGCGCTCCGCCGAGCCGACGACCGGATCGTTCGTGAACTGATTCACCGGCGGTTCCGGCTTCGTCTCCGGCTTCACGAGCGGATCGGCGGGCGCGGGCTTCGTGATCGCGACCGCGACCGATCGCTTCTTCACGACCTGCTTCGTGCGCCTCACCGCATGCGTGTGGGCCTCTGCGGTCGCCAGCGCGAGCACCACGACGAGCAGAGCCGACCACCGCATCTGCTCGAGGCTACCACGCGGCGCTTTCATCTCCAGTATCCTCACGGCGTGCGTGTCGTCTCGACTTCGAATCTTCCAATCGATCTCGAAACGCAGGTGCGGGCGCAACTTCCTGGCACCGTCGTCGAAGTTCCGCCCGCCGCGGAACATTGGATCGGGCTCGCGCGTTCCAACGTGGCCGAGGCGGACGCACTCGTCTGTCTGTTACTCGACCGGATCGACGAAGCGTTGATAGCGCGCGCGCCGAACCTTCGCGTGATCGCGAACTGTGCGGTCGGTTACGACAACGTCGACCTCGCCGCGGCGACACGCGCCGGCATCGCCGTCACGAACACGCCCGACGTGCTGACCGACGCGACCGCCGAGCTCACGATCGCGCTGATCCTCGCGGCAGCGCGGCGACTCCCGGAAGGCGAGGCGCTCGTCCGCTCGGGCAGCTGGCCGGGCTGGCGGCTCGACCAGCTGATCGGCCAACCGATCCGCGGCCGCACGCTCGGCATCGTCGGCATGGGCCGCATCGGCCGCGGCGTCGCCGAGCGGGCGATCGGCCTCGGCATGGCGATCGCCTACGCCAGCCAGCGCGACCTGGCGCTGCCGTTCCCGGCGCGCCGGCTCGGCGTCGACGAGCTGTTCGCCGAGGCCGACGTCGTCTCGCTCCACTGTCCGCTGACGCCCGAGACCCGCCACCTCGTCAACGAGGCGCGGCTCGCGCGCATGAAGCCGACCGCGATTCTCGTCAACACGGCGCGGGGCGGCTGCGTCGACGATGGCGCGCTCGCGGCCGCCCTCGGTGAGGGTCGTATTTTTGCCGCCGCCCTCGACGTGTTCACGGCAGAGCCCGCGATCGACCCGCGGCTCCTCGCCGCGCCGCGACTGGTCTTGGCGCCGCACCTGGGATCGGCTACCACCGAGGCAAGGACCCAGATGGCTCAGCTGTGTGCAGATGCCGTGATCGCGGTGCTCTCGGGCCGCCGGCCGGCGAACCTCGTCAACAAGGACGTCACGCTCCGTGGCTGAGCCGAGCGTCCTCCTCGTCACCAGCTCCGGCGCACCCGCGTCGGCGGTCGTCCCGGTGCTCGCCGCGATCGAAGCCGCGGGCATGCGCGTCCGCGCGATCGACGTCGGCGCGGTCGGCGCTGGCGGTAGTGGCGTCGCCGATCGCATGCGCCGCGCGCTGCTGGGCGAGGGCGCAGAGCGCAAGCTGCGCCGCGAGCTCGAGCTGTCGCCGCCCGATGCCGCCGTCGTGTTCGATCCGCACTCGGCGCTCGCGCTCACCGTCGTGCGCGACCAGGTCATGAACCCGGCGCCGGTCATCGCCGTCGTCGGCGACCTCGAGCCGGTCGCCGCGTGGTCTCAGACCGACGCCGATCGGTTCCTCGCGGTCGACGACGTCGCCGCGGTCGCGCTCGCGGACGCCGGCGTCGAGGGTGATCGCATCCTCGTCGTCGGTGCGATCGGCGAGCGCGCGTTCGCCGAGGCCGGCCATCAGGATCGCGCCGCGCTCAAGACGCGGTTCAAGCTCACCGGCAAGGTCGCGCTCGTCGAGGTCGCCGGCCTCGGCGCCGAGCTCACCGGCCAGCTCTCGCTGCAGCTGTCGCTGCTCGACAGTGGCTCGGCGATCACCTACCTGTTCGACGCCGGCACCGACGCCGATGCAGCCGCCGTGCTGCGCCGTCAGGTCCCGACGCTCGGCCTGCGCGCGAAGCTGTTCGGCCAGACGGCCGACTCCGCGCTCCTGTGGCGCGCCGCCGACGTGATCGTCGCGCGCCCGCGCCCCGAGGTCATCTCGCGCGTCATGCTCGTCGGCGGCAAGCTCGTCGCGCTGATCGACGACGCGGTGCCGAACGGCCAGCGCCTCGCCGCGGGCCTCGAGGCTCGCAAGCGCGCGATCTCGGCGAAGGGCCTGCTCATGCTGTCGAGCGCGCTCGAGACCGGCTTCGGCGGCGCGATGCCCGCCGCGACCGACGACGGTGCCGATCAGGTCGCCGACGTCGTCGCCGCGGTCGCGAGCGACAAGCGCGGTGTCCTCGACGAGCGCCGCACCGCCGCGCAGGCCGCGACGCGCGATCGCGTGCACCGCGCGAACGTCGCCGCGAGCGCTGCCGCCGCGCAGACCGCGATGCCGGGCGAGCTCGAGGATCTCGGCGGTGGCAACGGCTACGC
>JABFXX010000636.1 GCA_013368795.1 Kofleriaceae bacterium | reverse complement strand
CGAGCTCGACGCGCTTCGTTCCCGACGGTCCCGACGATTCGACGTCGACGCGCTTCGTTCCCGACGGTCCGGCCGCAGATCCGAGCTCGACGCGCTTCGTTCCCGATGGTCCGGCCGCAGATCCGAGCTCGACTCGCTTCGTTCCCGACGGTCCCGCGCGCGACGTGAGCGGGCTGCGCGAGCTGATCGCGCGCTACGACGTCGACCTGCCGACGTTTGGTCGGTTCCGCGCCGACGCGCTGCTCGGCGTCGGTGCGATGGGCACGGTCTATCGCGCGCACGACGACGTACTCGGCCGCGACGTCGCGATCAAGGCGCTGCGCGCGACCGGCGAGGTTGGCGTTCGCGAACGGTTCTTGCGCGAGGCGCGCGCGGTCGGCGCGATCCTCCATCCGAACATCCTCGCGATCTACGACGCCGCGACGCATGCGGGCACGCCGTACCTCGTGATGGAGCTCGCGACCGACGGCTCGCTTCGCGATCGGATCCAGCAGGGGCCGCTCGAGCCCGATCGCGTGCGCGAGCTCGGCATCCAGATCGCACAGGCGCTCGCGGCGGCGCACGGCAAGTCGATCCTGCATCGCGACATCAAGCCGGCGAACATCCTCGCGACCCAGCAGGGCATCGCGACCCAGCAGGGCATCGCGACCCAGCAGGGCATCGCGGCGCAGCAGGGAATCGCGGGCCTCGCGACCCAGCAGGGCCTCGCGGCAAAGCAGGGCGCGTGGAAGCTCGCCGATTTCGGAATCGCGCGCATGCCCGATTCGACGATGACCGTCGACGGTCAGTTTGTCGGCTCGCCGTCGTATGCGGCGCCGGAGTCGCTGCGTGCGGGTCAGTTCAGCCCGGCGTCGGATGTCTATGGCCTCGCCGCGACGCTGTACGAGGCCATGACCGGCGTCCCGCCGCATGGCGATCACGACATGACCTCGGTCGTGAAGAAACTCGACCAGGATCCGCCGCCGGTGACCGCGCGGCGCGCCGGCGTGCCCGCGCCGATCGCCGACGCGATCATGCGCGGCCTCGCGCGCGATCCGGCGCACCGGCCGAGCGCGAAGGACTTCGCCGTCCTGCTCGCGCGCACCGACGAGGACCTGGTGCCCGCTGGGCCGTCGCGCAGGCTGAAGCTGCTCGCTGCGGCGTTGGCCACGGCGGCGCTCGTGATGATCGCGCTCGTCGCGCGGTCGAAGTGGCCCGCTCAATCGGCGAAGGCCGCGGGACCGAACGAGGTCGCGACGCCGACCGAGCGCGTGCCGGCGCGTTCGACGGATCGCGATGTCGCGCGCGAGGACCTGCACGGTGCCGCCCCGTTCGCGAAGTCGCCCAATGGCGGCTCGCTCGAGGGCGCGATGCCGCAGGTGGTCGACGAGGAAGGCAACCCAGTCGACGACGAGACCGCGAAGCGGATTCTCGAGCAGATGGAGCGCGACGCGCGCGAAGAGTCCGAGCGCTGGAACAAGCCGAAGAAGAAGAAGCGCGGGCGCGATCGCGAGCAGTGGATCTCGCCCGATCCGTGGGCCCCTCGGGAATATTGAGCGCAACCGAGCGAGCGCGCGCGAGAGACAGGCCCCGCGCGGATCCTAGCCGTCGACGAGGATCGGCACTTCGAGCCGCGCGGCGACCGCGAGCGCGCGCAAGAACGCCGCGACCTGCTCGATCTCGGCATCGGGCTCGGTCGGCAGGTGCGCCCTCGCGAGCGCACGCTTGCGGCCGACGTCGTCCTTGAGGTCATGCAGGCTCGTGTCGTGCGGGATGACGCCCGTGAACAGCGCGAGCATCAGCGAGTGGGTCGGCGCGAGGTGACCGACGAGGAACATCATCTGGAACAGCTGGTCCGAGCTGATCTCGACCTTGCCGTCGGGGCTCTCCCAGCGGACGCCGAGGGCGACCTTGCTCTCGAAGAACGTGTTGCCGGCGGCGCGCAGCTTCGCGGTCGGCGCGCCGTCCCAGCCGAACTCGGCGAGGCCGCGCACGAGCAGCGCGCCGGCGGTGCACGCGAGCGTCGTCGGCAGGCGGGCCATCAGCCAGGCCTCGACGTGCTCGGGGATCGGGTAGCGAATGCGGCGATGGCAGGCGAACTCGCGCGGCAGCTCGGCGGGGCAGCGCTCGCAGTACTCGGAGACGTCGTCGAGGGGCTTGGCCTCGTTCATCAGATCCTGGAGGGTCACGCCCCGGGCGGCATCGCCTTCGGTCGTGCGCATCGTCAGCTGGATCTCGATCTCGTGCGGGGAACGCGCATCGCCGTCCTCGCGCATGTGGGCGAGGGCCGACCGGGCGAGGATGCGGGTCCGGTTGAGGGCGACGAGGCGCTCGACGCCGAGCTGCTTCTGTGGCTCGCAGCGAACTCCGAGGAGGTAGTCGATCGCCATTTCGCCGACCGTAACAGCCCTGTCCGACGGCCGATACAGTGGTAAGTGCGCGCGGTGTGGGGTAAGAACACCCCCGCGCGCCCGTAGCTCAGCTGGATAGAGCGTTGGCCTCCGGAGCCAAAGGTCACAGGTTCGACTCCTGTCGGGCGCACTTGAAGACACTCGCCGAGATCGCGATCGAGGCCGGGCTGGTGACGAAGGCCGGGGCGGCGAAGGCCGGTCGCATGGCGGAGGAGCGGAAGGAGCCGCTCGTCGTCGTGCTGATCCGCCAGCTCGGGGTGGACGAGCTGTCGCTGATCGCGGCGCTGCGCAAGCAGACCCGCGTCCCGCTGCTCGACCCGGCGCAGGCCTCCGTCGACGTCGAGGCGCTACGCCTGGTGCCGCGCGACTCGTGCGCCCGGCTGCGTGTGCTGCCGATCGGCGTGTCGAACGACGGCAAGACCCGCGTCCTGCGCGTCGCGATGGCCGATCCGACGGATACCGCGGCGATCCTCGAGCTCGAGGTCATCGCGAACTGCGAGATCGAAGTCACAGCGCTGCCGCTGTCGGCCGTCGAGGAGCTCGTCGACAAGGGCTACAAGCAATTCTCGACGGCGGTCACCCGGCCGCGCCCGAGGGGCCTGTCCGACAACCTGTTCATCACGTCGAAGAATCCGCGGGGCCCGACCGTCGACGGCGCCGAAGCGCACGCCGAAACGTCCGTGACCGCTCAGATTCCGCTGTCGGTGCTGTCGAGCGTGTCCGCTCCCGACATCGAGCTCCGGTTCGCTGCACTCTGCCAACTGCTCGTCAGCAAGGGCATCGTGACCGCCGCCGAGTTGACCGAAGCACTGAAGAAGGCAGAGGGCGGCAACCCTTCAGATTCCTGAGGCTTGCCCGCGATTTGCCACGAGCATCTCGCAGGCCGTGCGCTATCATCGTGCCTGGTCGTCCGTCAGGCGACCCATGCCCGTTCATGACATGACCACGGCTTCCATGATCACCTGCGCCGGTTGCAAGCACAGCTACGCCGACACGGCGTTGTTCTGCCCGAACTGCGGCACGGCGAAAGCCCGCGACGCCGCACCGTCGGGCGATCCGCTCGTCGGCAAGGTTCTCGGCGAACGCTTCCAGGTGATCGAGTTCATCGGGCAGGGCGCATCCGGCACGATCTATCGCGCGGAGCACGTGACGCTGCGCAGGCGCGTCGCGATCAAGGTGCTCC
>JABFXX010000395.1 GCA_013368795.1 Kofleriaceae bacterium | reverse complement strand
GCCCTGTGACACATCGGGCAATACGCGACAGGCACGCCCGAACGGTAGCTCAGTCAAACGGCGAGCGCGATGCAGCGTCGACGTGCTCCTTCAAGAGCTTGCGTAGCTCCTCGAAGATCTGCGTCTTCGTCGTCGCGAGGTTCGACTTCTCGCCGGGGTCGTCGTGGATTCGATACAGCTCGGGCGAGCTGCCGTTGTCGATCAACTTCCAGCCGCCGCGGACGATCGCCGTGACGCCGCCGGGGTTGCTGCGATCCTTGATCATCGCGGAGAACGCGACGCCCCCGTCGGGGCGACTCGCGCGCATGCCGGTCGCGAGCGCGGCGAACGACTTGCCGTCCATGCTCGCGCTCTGGGGCGCCTCGAAGCCGGCGAGCTCGAGCATGCTCGGAGCGAGATCGGTCAGGCTCACGGTCTCGGTGACGCGGCCGGGCTTGATACCGGGGCCTGCGATCACGAGCGGCACGCGGATCTGCGAGTTGTAGAGGTCGGTCGAGTGATACGGCTGGCCGTGATCGCCGAGACCCTCTCCGTGATCGGCGCTGACGATCACGATCGGCGCGTGCTCGGGCGGACGCGCCGAGAACGCGCCGAGTAGCTCGACCATCATCGCGTCGGCCGCGGTCAGCGCGCGGTCGTAGAACCGGCGCTTCTCCTCGTCGGTGCTCGGCGACGCGCCCGCCTGCCAGTTGTGCGGCTCGATGATGTGCATCCACAGAAACAGCGGCTTCTTGGCGCCGCTCTTCTCGCGCGCCTCGAGCCACGTCCGCGCCTGCTTCGCGAGCTTCATGCCGTTCGGCTCGATCTCGAGGTGCTCGAGCCCGCGCTGCAGGCCGGTGCGGAAGTCATCGCCCCAGAACGCGTAGCAGCACATGAACCCCGCGGTCTCGTAGCCGCCGGCCTGCATGCGCTCGGCGACGACGACGTGGCGTGGGTCCATGCGCAGCGCCCAGCCGACGACGCGGCCGCGAACGCGGTTGGGCGCGAGGCCGGTCGCCATCGACGAGATCGAGCGCCGCGTGACGTTGCTCGGCGCGAACGCCCAGTCGAACACGGCGCCGCGCACGGCCATCTCGCGGAGCAGCGGCATCTCGGCCGAGCCTCCGTACGGCGGCGTGTGATCGGCGCGCACGGTATCGATCGTGATGAGGACGATGTCGGGGTGCTCCGAGCCCGGCTTCGCGCTCGGGCGGAACTCGGCGAGCGAGACCCGGGCGCGGATCGCGTCGAGGCTGAACATGCGATCGATCGCGAGGCCCGCGATCGGCCGCTCGCCCCACACCGCGAGCGTCATGCTCGGCTGCGCGTGCCACGCATAGAACGCCGTCGCGATCGACGCGAGCGCGAGACCGGCGAACGCGTAGCCCGCGGCGCGGCGCGCGCGGCCGAACCGATCCCACAGCGCGTGCACGGCGACGGTCGCGACGAGCGCCGCGAGGGGAGGGTGGAGAATCGACAGGTCGAGGGTGCCGACGCGCTTCTTCACGAGCACGCGCCAGATGATGTAGACGGTCGCGACCGTCGCGATGAACACCCCGAGCGCGATCCGGCGCGGCGTCACGCGCACGCGTCGATCGAGCCGTTCGAACAGTGCCGTCATCAGGCGCGCGAACGGCCGCGACACGGCGACCAGGAGAAGCAGGACGGTGGCGCCGACGATCGCCTCGCCGAATGACACCGTGAACGCCTTGAACGCGGTCCAGGCTGCGAGCAGCCACGTGGCCTGGAATAGCGACCAGCCGAGCGCGAACGCCGAGAGCCAGATCGTCGCGACCCAGCCGGCGAGGCGAGGCGCGCGGCCATCGCCGTCGACGAGCGCGAGGTCCGCCGGCCGCCAGGCGATCCACAGGGCGCGGCCGATCACGCTCGCGACGAACAGGATCGGCAGCGTGACCACCGAGACGAACCCGGCGGCCGCGCCGATCGCGAGGCCGTCGAGGCCGGCGGCTTCCCACAGGCCGGCGACGACGGCACCGGCGCTCGCGGCAGCCACGCTCGGTCCGAACCAGCGCAATAGGCGCGCGAGCTTCGCTGTTGTACTGGCAGACACGTCGAGGGCTCGAAATCTTACCCGCCCATGCCTCACATGGCACGATCGTGAGTCTGCTAGAAACGCCGATGCCGCGGGGCGGCTTCCTCGACGTCTTTCGCTCGAAGCGAATGGCGGTGCTGTTCCTGCTCGGGTTCGCAAGTGGGCTGCCGAGCCTCTTGACCGGCTCGACGCTCCAGGCGTGGATGTCCTCGCTCGGCGTCGACCTCGGCCGGATCGCGGATCTGTCGATGGTCGGCCTCGCGTACACGCTGAAGTTCGCGTGGGCGCCGCTGCTCGATCGGTTCCGCCTGCCGTTCCTCGGCCGGCGCCGCGGCTGGTGCCTGGCGCTCCAGCTCGCGCTCGTCGTCGCGATCGCGGTCATGGGCGCGATCGATCCGCTGGCGAGTCCATTGCTGCTCGCGACGGCCGCGATCGTGGTCGCGTTTCTCTCGGCCTCGCAGGACGTCGTGATCGACGCCTACAAGGCCGACCTGCTCGCGCCGCACGAGCGCGCCGCGGGCACCGCGATGTACGTGCTCGGCTATCGGGTCGCGCTGATCGTCGCGGGCACGCTCGCGCTCGTCATGGCCGACCACATGCCGTGGCGCGTGATCTACGCGATCATGGCGGCGGGGATGGCGATCGGCGTCCTCGGCACGCTGCTCGCCGACGAGCCGGTGGTGTCGGAGACGCCGCCGCGCACGCTCGCGAAGGCGATCGTCGAGCCGTTCGTCGAATTCGGCAAGCGCCTCGGCTGGCGCGCGACCGCCATCGTCCTGTTGTTCGCCGCGCTCTACCGGTTCGGCGACTACTTCGCCCAGGCGGTCGTCATCGACTTCCTCCACACGGACGCCGCGTTCGATCTGACGACGATCGGCCTCGTCACGAAAGGCGTCGGGTTCCTCGGCACCCTCGTCGGCGGGCTTGCCGCCGGTGGCCTCGTCGCGCGCTTCGGCCTGCGCAAGATGCTCGTCGCGTTCGGCGTGCTCGCCGCGATCACGAACCTCCTCTACATGTGGCTCGCGTTCGTCGGCCACGACATCGTCGTGTTCTCGATCGCGATCGGCGTCGACTACGCGTCGACCGCGCTCGGCACGACAGCATTCATCGCCGTCCTGATGGGCGTGTGCTCGCCCGCGATGAGCGCGACCCAGTTCGCGCTCCTGACCTCGCTGTCATCGGTGGGCCAGCGCGTGTTCGGTCCGTTCGCGGATGACGTGGTTCGCGCCGCTGGTTGGACCGGCTTCTTCGCGAGCACCGCGCTGATGGCGATTCCGGGCCTGGCGCTGGCCTGGCTGGTGACCCGCGACGTGAAGACCGACGGTTGATTGAGATTTTTGCCCCGCTCGCGAGGATCCCCTAGCGTCGATGGGTGGCCGCCAGCAGGACCTGGATCGCGATCCCCGCGCTCGCGGTCCTGTGCATCGGGATCGGCCTCGCCGCCGCGGAGCCGCCTCACGTCGCGGTCGCGCTCGGCGCGCTCGGCGCCGCACTCGCCGCCGCGGTCCGGGCGTTTGCCGGCCCATCGATCGCCGCCGCGGT
>JABFXX010000072.1 GCA_013368795.1 Kofleriaceae bacterium | reverse complement strand
TGTGGTAGGGTCGTTTCGGTCCTGATGAAGATCGTCGACTTGATCAAGCGCGACATGGTCGTTCCCGCGCTGCAGGCGACCGACAAGCGCGGCATTCTCGAAGAGCTTGCCGCGTACATGGCCGCGCACCATTCGCGGATCGATCGTGCATCGCTCGCGAAGGTCCTCGTCGAACGCGAGCAGCTCGCGTCGACGGCGATCGGAGAGGGCGTTGCCATCCCGCACGGCAAGCTCGGTGCGGTTGGCGAGATCGTCGCGTGCCTCGGCCGTGCACCTACCGGCGTCGAGTTCGACTCGATGGACGGCCAGCCGACATACCTGTTCTTCGTGCTGGTCGCGCCAGAGTCGTCGACCGGCGCCCACCTGAAAGCGCTCGCGCGCATCAGCCGCGTGTTCAAGGATCCGGAGTTCAGGCGCCGGCTCATGGCCGCTTCCGACGCCGAATCGATGTATCACGTGGTAGCCGACGAGGACGCCAAGTACTAGATGTCGGGGGCGATCACGGTCGGCGAGTTGCTCGAACGAGCGGAGCTCGGCGTCACCGCGGTCGCCGGCAGGTCGGGGCTTGGGCGCACGGTCACGGTTCCCCGCATCCAGAAGCCGGGCCTGGCGCTCACCGGCTGGCCCGAGCAGCTGCACGCCAACCGCGTGCTCGTGCTCGGCGGCACCGAGATCGAGTATCTCGCCGATCACGAGCGCTCCGTCGGGATCTCGACGATGCTCGCGAGCGACCCGGCGTGCATCGTCATCTGCCGCGGCCTCGACGCGCCGGACGAGCTACTCCGCGCGTGCGAGGAGCGCGGCGTTCCGCTGCTGTCGACGACGCACGTGACGTCCGACTTCATCGTCACGGTCACGCAGTGGATGGCCGACCGGCTCGCGCCGTCGACCGAGCGCCACGGCGTGCTGATGGACGTGCTCGGGATCGGCGTCCTGATGGTCGGCAAGAGCGGCATCGGCAAGAGCGAGACCGCGCTCGATCTGATCGTCCGAGGCCACCGGCTCGTCGGCGACGACGTCATCCGGATCCGCCGCCAGGGGCACCAGCTCTCAGGCCGCGGGGCCGGGATCCTCGGTCACCACATGGAGATCCGGGGGCTCGGCATCATCAACATCAAGGACCTCTACGGCATCTCGGCCGTGCGCGAGGCCAAGGTCATCGATCTGATCGTCGAGCTCAGCGAGTGGGACGCGACGGCAGAGTACGACCGCCTCGGCTTCGACGACGAGACCGAGCGTTTGCTCGATGTCGCGGTGACGAAGGTGCGCCTGCCGGTGCGGCCGGGCCGCAACATCGCGACGCTGATCGAGGTCGCCGCACGCAACCAGCTCCTCAAGGCGCAGGGCATCCACTCGGCCCGGGCATTCCGCGACAAGCTCCATCGCGCGATGCACGACGCTGACGGCGCGGACGCGGTGGAATAGATGCAGATCGTCATCGTCACGGGGCTCTCGGGAGCCGGGAAGAGCACGGCGCTGCGAGCGCTCGAGGACATCGAGTTCACGTGCGTCGACAACATCCCGGTGCCGCTCGTGGCGCAGATGGTCGACCACCTCGCGCACGAGGGTGACCGCGACAAGCTCGCGATCGCGATCGACGCGCGGCAGCGCCGCAACCTCTCCGCGTGGGGCGCGACGCTGACAAAGCTGCGCGGCGCCGGTCACCGCCTCGAGGTGATGTTCCTCGACGCGAGCGACGGGGTGCTGCTCCGCCGGTTCTCCGAGACGCGGCGGCGCCACCCGCTATCGGGCGACGACCTGTCCGAGGGCGTGCGCCGCGACCGCGAGCTGATGGCCGAGATGCGCCATGGCGCGGCCGTCGTCGACACCTCGAACCTCAACATGCATCAGCTGAAGGCGATCATCCAGGATCGCTACGGCGGCACCGGCAAGCTCGCCGTGACGTTCGTGTCGTTCGGCTTCAAGCACGGTCTGCCGCTCGAGTTCAACCTCGTGTTCGACGTGCGGTTCTTGCCGAACCCGTACTTCGAGCCGTCGCTGACGCACCTCACCGGCCGCGATCCCGAGGTCGCGAAGTTCGTGTTCGGCCCCGAAGGCAGCGAGTACGTGGAGCACATCGAGCGGCTGCTCCGGTTCTCGCTGCCCAACTTCCAAAAGGAAGGGAAGCTGTACGTCACCGTGTGCGTCGGATGTACGGGTGGAAGACATCGTTCCGTCGCAGTTGTGGAGGAGCTTCGCAAACGGCTCGGCCATGACTGGGATATCCTGGTTCGTCACCGCGACGTAGAGCGAGGCGAGTGATGGCGGCCGTGGCGGAAAAGACCCTCAAGATCCAGAACGAGCTCGGGCTCCACGCCCGCGCCGCGACGAAGCTCGTGCAGCTCGCGTCGAAGTATCCGTGCGAGGTCACCGTGACCAAGGACGGTCACGAGGTGAACGGCAAGAGCATCATGGGTGTGCTCATGCTCGTCGCCAGCAAGGGTACGACCGTGACGCTGCGCGCGAAGGGTGAGAAGGCCGACGAGGCCGTCGCCGCGCTCGCGGCGCTCATCGACGATAAGTTCGGCGAAGGGAAGTGATGACCGCCCCACGCGAGGAGCTCAGGCGCACCGGTCTCGGCGTCTCCGCCGGGATCGCGTTTGGCCGCGCGTACCTGATCGGCCGCGACACGCTGAAGGCGCCGCGCCATCACATCGAGGCCGACGACGTCGATACCGAGGTCGCGCGCCTCTACAAGGCGATCGCGGCGAGCGACAAGCAGCTCGCGAAGATCAAGGAGAAGCTCGCGTCGGAGAACGAGAGCGACTACCACATCATCACCGCGCACCAGATGATGCTCCACGACGAGCACCTGGTCGGCGCCGCCGTCGAGTACATCCGCGAGGAGAAGATCAACGCCGAGTGGGCGCTGCGCCGCGCGGTCGATGACATCCGCGGCGTGTTCGACAGCATCGAGGATCCGTACCTGCGCGAGCGGCGCAGCGACGTCGAGTTCGTGTTCGAGCGCGTGCTGCGCAACCTGCTCGGCCGCGACATGGGCCCGCTCTCGCCGCCGCCCGACGCCGTCGTCGTCGCGTACGACCTGTCGCCCGCGGACACCGCCACGCTGCACAAGGCAGCGGTCGCCGGCCTCATCACCGACGCCGGCGGCAAGACGAGCCACACCGCGATCATCGCGCGCGCGCACGAGATCCCGGCGGTCGTCGGCCTCGAGAACATCACCGAGCTCGTCGAGACGGACGACCTGCTGCTGATCGACGGCGGTACCGGCGTCGTCATCGTCAACCCGTCGGCGCAGACGGTCGCGCAATATCGCGAGGAGCAGCGGCGCCAGGTCGCTGAGGGCGTGCGGTTCCACGCGATGCGCGATCTGCCGGCGCGCACGCGCGACGAGGCCGACGCGCAGCTGCTCGCGAACATCGACGGTCCCGACGAGCTCGACGACGCGCTCGAGTACGGCGCGATGGGCGTCGGCCTGTTCCGCACCGAGTACCTGTTCATGACGAGCGCGGAGATGCCCGACGAGGAGCGGCACTACCAGACCGCGGTCGCGGTGCTCGAGAAGCTCAAGGGCAAGCCGGCGACGATCCGCACGTTCGATCTCGGCAGCGACAAGCTCGCGCGCTTCATCGAGGATGCCGACCTGTCGGAGCAGAACCCGGCGCTCGGCCTGCGCTCGATCCGGCTGTGCCTGTCGTCGATCGGCCGCGACCTGTTCCGCGCACAGCTGCGCGGCCTCCTCCGCGCGTCGGCCCACGGGCCGATGAAGATCATGTTCCCGATGATCTCCGGCGTCGCCGAGCTGCGCGCCGTGAAGGCGGTCGTCGACGAGGTGAAGGCGGAGCTCGCCGTCGAAGGCGTGCCGTTCGACGCCGACGTCAAGCTCGGCATCATGATCGAGATGCCGTCGGCCGCGCTCACCGCCGACCTCCTCGCCGCCGAGTGCGACTTCTTCTCGATCGGCACGAACGACCTCATCCAGTACACGATGGCGGTCGATCGCGTGAACGAGTACGTCTCGTATCTCTACGAGCCGCTGCATCCATCGCTGATCCGACTGATCGGCGAGGTCGCGAGGGCGGCGAAGGCCGCGAACATCCCGGTCACCGTCTGCGGCGAGATGGCCGGCGAGCCGATGATCGCGCCCGTCCTGTTCGGCCTCGGGATCCGCGAGCTGTCGATGAGCGCCGTCTCGATCCCCGAGGTGAAGGCGACGGTGCGGCAGATGACCGTCGGCGAGACCGAGATCCTCGTCGACAAGGTGAAGAAGCTCCCAACGGCGGCGGAGGTGCGCGCGGTGGTGACCGACTACGTGTTCGGTCTTGCCGTTCCGCGTAAGGAGCCCGTGTGAGGTTCGCACTGGCGGCGGCGGCGATGGCCGTCGTCGCCGGTACCGCCCACGCCGGCGATTCGGCGCGCGTCTTCAAGACGCTCGAGACCGACCACTTCATCATCCACTACTGGCAGCCGCTCGACGACGTCGCGCGTCGGGTCGGCGTCGTCGCGGAGCGCGCGCATCGCGTGCTGTCGCCTGCGCTCGATCATGATCCGGCGGACAAGACGCTGATCTACATCACCGACGACACAGACAGCGCGAATGGCTTCGCCAGCGTGCTGCCGCGCAACGCGATCCAGCTGTACGCGACCGCGCCGAACGGCTTCTCCGAGCTCGACGACTACGACGACTGGCTGTACGGCCTCGTCGCGCACGAGTACACGCACATCCTCCACCTCGACACGATGGAGGGCCTGCCCAACATCTACAACGGCATCTTCGGCAAGACGTGGGCGCCGAACCAGATCATGCCGCGCTGGATCATCGAAGGCATCGCGACCTACGAGGAGACGAAGCGCTCGGCGGCAGGCCGCAACCGCGGCGGGCGGTTCGACGAGATCATCCGTGTCGCGCGCCACGGCGGCTATGACCTCGACCTCGATCAGGTGAGCGGCGCACCGCGGATCTATCCGCGCGGCAACGCGGCCTACGTCTACGGCTCGCACTTCCTCGGCTACGTGTTCGACCGCTTCGGCGACGACGCGCTTCGCCAGATGTCGCACACCGCGGGTGCATACGCGCCGCCGTTCGCGGTCAACCGTCAGATCGCGAAGGTCGTCGGCAAGCCGTTCACCGAGCTCTACGACGACTGGAAGGGCTACCTCCGCGACAAGTACGGCATGCAGGAGATGGCGGCCGAGCGGCGGGGCCTCGTCACCGGCCGCGCCCTCACATCGAGCGGCGAGGCAAACCTGCTCGCGCACTACACTGCCGACGGCAAGGAGCTGTACTGGCTGCAGTACGACGGCTACACGCTGCCCGGCGTGCGCGCGATGCCCGTCGGCGCCGACGTGAAGTCCGCGCGCGACGTCGTCCAGATCGACGCGATGGGCCCGTACGACCTCTTGCCCGACGGCTCGCTCGTCTACGAGCAGGGCCGCTTGTTTCGCTCGGTCTACGGCTACGAGGATCTGTTCCGCTGGGATGCGAAGACGAAGCAGACGATTCGCCTGACGACCGGCCGCCGCGCGCGCGATCCCAACGTCTCGCCGGATGGCCGGCGCATCGCGTACTCGCAAAACGAGCACTCGGCGAGCGTGCTCGCGGTCATGGACCTCGCGCCCGACGCCAAGGAGACGATCGTCTGGCGCGGCGAGCGCTACGATCAGGTCTACCAGCCATCGTGGTCCCCCGACGGCACGCGCATCGCGTTCTCGGCGTGGCGTACCGGCGGCCTGCGCGACATCCTCGTCGTCGACGTCGCGACCGGCAAGATCGACGAGATCACGCGCGACCGCGCGCTCGACATCCAGCCCGAATGGTCGCCAGATGGCAGCACCATCTACTTCGCGAGCGATCGCACGGGCATCGCCAACATCTACGCGTTCGACGTCGCCGCGCGCACGACGTGGCAGGTGACGAACGTGCTCGGCGGCGCGTTCCAGCCGCGGACGTCGCCCGACGGCAAGCGCCTCGCGTTCATCGCTTCGGTGCCCAAGGGCGGCTACGACCTCTACGAGCTGCCGATCGAGCGCACCGCGTGGCTGCCGGCGCGCGACTACGTCGACGATCGCCCCGATCCCGTCGACGTCAAGGACGACGAGGCCGTCGTCTCCAAGGCGCGGCCATACCGCGCGTTCGAGTCGCTCGCGCCGCAGTCGTGGACGCTGCAGTACGACAGCGCGTCGCGTACGGCGAACATCCAGACGGGCGGCTCCGACGCTGTCGGCCTGCACGGCTACTCGCTCGCGATCGGCCTCGACGACAAGGGTCAGGTCAACGTCGGCGGATCGTACGGCTACTTCGGCTGGCGGCCTGCGGTCCGGTTCGCCGGTGCGCGCACGCTGCTCGAGCGCGGCGGCTGGCGCGTCGATGGCGTCAACAAGCGCTACACCGAGGAGGACTGGAGCGGCACGCTCTCGGTCGGCATCCCGTTCGAGTCGCGGCCGTCGTCGTCGTGGACGCTGTCGTTCGACTACGACGTCGACTGGTTCCGGCTCGTGAAGGCGCCCGACGGCGCGATGGCTCTCGATCCGAACATGCGGACGCCGCTCGTCCCGGCGACCGACTACGTCCAGGCGGGCATCGGCACGCGCGTGTCGTTCTCGACGGTGAGGGGCACGACGTTCGGGCTCGGCTCGCAGTATGGCTTCGACGGCAGCATCGGCCTTCGCATCGATCACCCGGCGCTGGGCGCGACCTACCGCAACTTCACGGTCTCGTACGCCGCCGATCGCCTGCAGAAGCTGTGGGGCAAGACGCCGGTTCTGTCGATGCGCCTCGTCGGTGCGATCCGCGCCGGCGATCTCATCCGCGCCGGCGGCTTCGGCCTCGGTGCCGTCCCCGCGCAGGACGTCATCCAGGCGATCGTCAACTCGACGCGCGTCGGCGCCTCGGGCTACCTGCGCGGCTATCCCGCGCGCACCGTCGCCGGCAACCAGTACCACCTGCTGAACCTCGAGTACCGCCAGGAGCTGCTCCAGATCGAGCACGGTCTGAAGACGCTGCCGTTCTATCTGCGGCGCGTCCACATGGCGCTCCTCTCCGATATCGGCACCGCGTTCGACACGGCGTTCGACGCGAGTCGCGACATGCGCGTGTCGGTCGGCGCGGCATTGCGCATGGACGCGTTCTTCGGTTACTTCGTTCCCGGCACGTTCGAGGTCGGCTGGTCACGCGGTCTCACCGACGGCGGGGTCAACGAGAGCTGGTTTCTGCTGACAGGAAGTTTGTGAAGCCCACCGACATAGCAGGCGAGGTCGCGATCGAGGTCGCGCAGCAGATTGCCGAACCGATCCGCGGCCTGCGCGATCGCCTCGGGCTCGTGGTCGATCACCTCGAGCGTCACGTCGCGATGTCGACTGGCCCGACGCCGTATCCGTGGCGCTCGCTGACGACGCTGCGCCAGGACCTCGCGGCCGCGTACCTCGAGGCGACGCAGCTCGCGCGCCGGCTCGAGGAGCTCGATCGCGCGCTCGCGGGCGCGCCGCCGCACCTGTTCGATCTCGCGGCCGCGGTCGACCTCGGCCTGCGCATCGCCGGCCATCACCTCGGTCCGGGCATCGAGCTGCTCTTCGATCTCGGCAACGCGCCGCCGACGCGCGGCGTGCCCGGCACGCTGTCGCTGATCGTCGCGCAGCTCGTGTCGGCGAGCGCGCTGTCGGCGCGTGCGGTCGCGGGCAGCTCGCTCTCGGTTCGCGTGTCGGCGGAGGAGGGCGCGGGCGTCGTGACGATCGCCGACAACGGCGGCGGTAACCCTCGCGCCGACGAGCTCGGCGAGGTCGCACGGATGATCATGGCGCCGTGGGGCGCGACCGTCGACGCCGCGTCGCAAGACGGGCAGGGCTGCGCGTTCGAGCTCCGGCTCGCGGTCGAGTGACGCTGCACCTGCACCTGCACCTGCACGTCGACCGCTGGCGGAGTGCCGGACGAGCGAGGTCGCGAGCCTTGCGATGGCGCTGCCTCGAGCGGGCGCGCGCTACGAATCGCCGTGCTGATGGATCGCGGCGCGCTCTACGCAGCTCCCGGAGGTCGCCGGAGAACATCGCGTGTTGCGAAGACTGACGTGCAGTTCGGATCGTGCAGGTGCAGGTGTACGTGCACGTCGAGGATTCTCTACTGCAGGATCGGGCCCGGGCAGCCGTAGACGAAGTTGACGGCCGTCGACGCGCCGCCCTGGATCGTCGAGCAGTAGCTGCCGAAGAACGTGATCGTCATCGAGTTCGGGTGGTAGTCCCAGCCGTTGTTGTGCGCCGGGTCGCGCGGCACCGGCGTGCCGTTGAGCGTCACGGTCACGTTCATCGGATCCGGCGGCGCGCTCGCGAGCTGGTAGCTGCACGACGGCACGATGATGCCGCCGGCGATCGCCTGCAGCGCCATGTTGAGGTCGCTCGCGTTGTTCGCCTCGTAGAACTTCGTCGCGCCGGGCTTCGCCTTGCCACCGGCGACGGCGGCGTCGTTGAGCACGCCGACCGGGAGGCCGAACGTGCCGAAGCCGAGCACATAGGTCGGGATGCCCGCCTGAAAGAGCGAGGTCACCGCGGCGACGGTCTGCGCGTCGCTCGCGGCATCGGGATCGCCGCCGAGGCAGTTCGGCACGCCGTCGGTCGCGAACAGGACGTAGCGACCCGCCGTGTTGACCGGGATCGACTGGTAGTAGGACTTCGCCGACGTGAGCGCGACGTGCGCCGGCGTGTTGCCACCCGGCGAGCGGGCATTGAAGTAGCTCGCGATCGCGGTGTGCGAGTTGAGTGCGATCGCGACCTCGGGCGTCGCGTCGGCCGCGCAGTTCTCGTCGCTCGGGAACTCGAGCAGACCGAACTTGATGTTCATGTCCTTCGCGAGCGCGATCTGGTTGAGCGCGCTCTTCATGATCGACCACTTCGTGTCGAACACCGGCGGGAACGACGGCGGCGGCGAGGTCATCGAGCCCGAGCGATCGAGCACGACGAGGAGGTCGGGCGGATCGCCGAGGTTGACGACACCGATGTTCTCCATCTGCGCACCGCACTGCGCGTCGATGTCGACCGCCGCGTCCATGTAGACCGTCCCCGGAGCGGCATCGGCGGTACCCGAGCCGTCGTCGTCGCCGCCTCCACCGGGATTCTTCGACGTGGGTCCACACGCGCAGAGCACGACCGCCAGCCAGATGGTTCCCCTCATGGCTCGACGATGGACACGCAGTGCCGTGCACGTACAACGACAACTCGTGCAACGCGATCGCGCAGCGGCGCGCGCGAATCGCGCACTGGAGACTGCTGGCCCAAGGGACGGACGAGAAGCGTCACCGACCGGCGGTGTGACCGCTCCAGGCTTCGTAATCGGCGACACGCTTCGCGAGCAGCTGGAGGTCTTCGCCGGCTGCGGCGCGTTCCTCGGCGGCGACGACGAGCAGGGCCATCGCGGCCTGGAGCAGGCGGCCCCCGGTCAGCGGCAGGTTCGCGCCGCGTAGCGCGTACTCCCGGACGTCGGCCTTCGGGAACGCGACCTGACCGACCTTGAGGTAATCGCCGCTCAAGAACACGATGTCGTTGCCGACGAGCAGCGCGTGCTCGAGCTCGCGGCGCGCGGACGCCTCGCCCTTGCCCTCGGCCTGCGCGCGCATGCGGCGCTTGGCGTCCTCGTAGACCTCGGGGCGCGTGATCGGCGCGTCGCGCGTGTACGGCGCGAGCTGCTCCGAGATGCCCTTCGCGGCCTCGGGACCGTCGGCGACGTGGAGCGCGACCTCGAGATCGCCGAGCGCGAGCAGGAGGTCGCGACTGCGTGCGCGCTTGCGCGCCTCGCTGAATCGTTCGTGCGCGAGATAGGCGAGGCCGGCACACGCGAACACCCCGCCGGGCACGAGCGAGAGCGCGGCCGCGGCGACACCGGCGGTCGCGAGGCCCGATGCGACGAGCGGCACGGTCGGCGAGCGGCCGATCAGCTCGACGCGATCGAGCAGGCGCGCGTCGAGGCGGATGATCGGATTGCCCGGCGGCGCGATGACGAGCCACGGCGCTTCGACGCCGATGCCACTGCGCGGCAAGAGGCGCGACCGATCGATCGTGGTGGGAGCCTGCCCGCCGTCCATCATCCGGGCTCCACGACGCCGAGCTCGGCGAGACGCGCGAACGCGAGGAGTGCCTCGGCCTCGCGCATCGTCGTCGAGCGGATGAGTGACAGCAGGTCCCAGCGGCCGTCGACGCGGTTCGCGAGCTCGATCTCGGCCTCCGACAGGCCGAGCGACGGCGACGGCTCGCGGAGCTTCCTCGGCACGCGATGCTGCGCGAGCAGGCGCTTCGCGATCTCGGCGACGCGCGCGCGCTCGGTCTGCGCGAACGTCTTGCGCACGTCGGGATCGCCCGGATCCTGGTGAAGGGCCTGCGCGGCCATCGCGAGTGCGCCCGCGCGATCGCCACCGCGGAGGCGGCCACGTGCGCCCGCGGCGAGCTCGACCGCGGAGTTCGTGCGCTCGCGCTGGCGCCTGTCGATGACGAGCTGTCCGATCTGCACGAGCTCGGCGAGCTTGTCATAGGTCGCGAACCGTTCGCCCGAGAACGCGGCAGCGATATCGGCCGCCGTGTGTCGATCGCCGGCGAGCGCCCATGCCTTCGCCGCATCGACGACGTCGCTCTCGTGCGTCGCCGGCGGCGCGGCATTCGGCGGCACGTAGAACATCACGTCGTCCGCTCCGAGAATTCCCATGATCTCGGTCATCCGCGTAGCACGCCGCCTCGCGACCGTCAGACACACCTCGATCGGGAGCTGGGCGACCACGCCGGCCTGCGGCGGCTGCGTGCGCGGAACGACGTCGAACTGCCCGTCATGCCAGGTGATCACGTCGCTCACCGTCTCGCGAATCTTCGTCGCGAGAATATCGACAAGGTCAGCCTCGGTAATGAGACCAGACATGAGCAGGACTTTGCCTAGCGGCACGCCGGTCTCGGCACGCGCCTCGAGTGCGTCTGCGAGCGCGCGCTCCGCGACGAACCCGCTGCGAACCAAAATCACGCCCAGCTGCTCGTCTCTGCGATTGGAGCTCGCCCAGACGATCTGGCCTTCTTCGACGACGAGGCTGCGTGCCAGCCCGCGCCGCTCGAACGTGATCGGCGCCGAGAGCTTCCGCCGGCCGACCCATTCGAGCACGTCCTCTGCGGACATGGTGCCCAGAGAACCGCGCAGCGACATCCCTTTGAGCATAGCGGAACTTCCGGTACATTGTCCGTGATGGCTGGGAAGTCCACTCCTGCATCGGGCGGCATTCCACCCGCTCACGTCGTTCGTGGACAGGACCGCGGAATCTTCGTCGATCCCCGCGTCCTGATCGCCGGCAGCGCCGCGGCGCTGATCGGTCTCACCATGCTCGGCTTCTTTCTCTGGATGGTACCGAGCGCGGCAGCTCGCGAATCGCGAGCCGCGTGCACGGGCCTCCGGACAACAGGTCCTGCGCTCTGCAACGGTCAGCCCTGCGAGCTGCCGATGCAGGCTCCCGACTTCACCGCGTACGATCACAACGGCAAGCCGGTCTCGCTGCACGACTTCCGCGGCAAGGTCGTCCTCGTGAACTTCTGGGCGTCGTGGTGCGGCGTCTGCAAGACCGAGAAGCCGAAGCTCCAGGCGATGGCCGAGGACATGGCGTCGGACGACTTCGTCGTGCTCGCGCTGGCGTCGGACCACAGCTGGAGCGACGTGCTGCTCGCGCTCGTCGATTCGCTGGCGCCGCGCACGAAGCTGCCCGACGGCGAGGTCGCGCTGCCGGCGGCGCTCGACCTCTACAAGAAGGCGCTGCCGAACGGCGTGCCGTTCCAGGTCTATCTCGATCCGCCGCAGAGCGGAAACATCGGCCAGATCGCGGCGTCGTGGGGCATCACCGCGGTGCCCGAGTCGGCGCTGATCGATCGCGAGGGCCGCATCCGCGCCTACTTCGTCAACAAGCGCGACTGGGAGTCGCCCGTTGCAGAGACCTGCCTCCGCTCGGTGATCGACGAGTAGGCATGGCGCGCGTCCTCGTCATCGATGACGAGCCCGATGTCGTTCGGCTCATCGTGAAGGTGCTGTCGGGCCGCGGCCACGTCGTCCAGATCGCACGCGACGGCGCCAGCGCGCTCGCCCGCGTCGAGCACGAGCCGCCCGACGTGATCCTGCTCGACAGCGACCTGCCGAAGATCGACGGCGCCGAGGTCTGTCGTCGGCTCAAGACCGATCACACGACCTCGGACATCCCGATCGTGATGATGACGTCCTCGTATATCGACATTTACGACGTCAACGCCGAGGCCGGGCCCGACGCGTTCGTCGTGCGTCCGTTCGTCCGCGAGGTGCTCGCGAACGTCGTCGAGCGCGCACTGTTCAAGCGCTGACCGGAGCTGCCATGGCGCGCGTCCCGTTCACGATCCTCACCGGCTGGCTCGGCGCCGGCAAGACGACCGCGCTGAACCGCATGCTCGCGGCATCGCACGGCAAGCGCATCGCGGTGCTCGTCAACGAGCTCGGCCGGATCTCGATCGACACGCAGCTGATCATCGGCCGCGGCGGCGACGTGCTCGAGCTCGCCGGCGGCTGCGTGTGCTGCAAGGTCGACATCAAGAACGACCTCTGGGACGGCATCGGCGACATCGTCGCGCGCTCCGCGCCCGATCACGTCGTGCTCGAGACGACCGGCATCGCCGAGCCCGCTGCGATCCTCGATGGGCTTCATCGCGTGCCCGAGGCCGTGCGCGAGCGCATCATGCCCGCGGGCGTCGTGTGCGTCGTCGATGCCGAGTCCGGCGCGCGCGCGGTGACGACGCGCGACGAGGCGCGCGAGCAGGCGATCGCCGCGGATCGGATCATGCTCGCGAAGCTCGACGTCGCGTCGGCCGATGCGGTGCGCGCGACGCACGCGGTGCTCGACGAGGTCGCGCCGCATGCCGAGCGCGCGAGCTTTCCGCAGGACGAGGCGGGTGCGCTCGCGATGACCGCGTGGGTTGTCTCACCTCGCCGATCGCGCGCTTGGGAGAGCCGCTCGCGCTCGCGATCGGCAGAAGCAGACGAGCACGAGCACGAGCACGAGCACGAGTACGAGCACGACCATCACGGGCACCATCACGGTGGGCAGCTCGTCGCCGTGACGTTCACGGATGATTCGCCGCTCGTCGGCGAGCGCGTGATGGCGGTGATCGATGGACTCGGTGATCGGCTCGTGCGCGCGAAGGGCTTCGTGAATCTCGCTGGCGAAGCGCGGCGAGGGTTCGTCGAGCGCGCCGGGATTCGCACGTCGCTCGAGCTGCGCGAGGACTGGGGCGGCTCGCCGCGAGCAACCGAGCTCGTGCTGCTCGGCGACGATCTCGACGAGGCGGCGCTGCGCCGCGCGCTCTGGGCCTGCCGCGCGGCCGGCTAGGCGAGTAGGCGAGCTCGCGAGCCAGGTCCTACGGGGCCCAGCTCGCGGCGTGGACCTGCGTGAGCGCGGCTTCGCCCGCGACGAGGCCAGCGTCGTCGGCGTCGTGGATCGCGAGGCCGATCAAGTTGCCGCCGGCGGGCACCGCACCGAACGCGGCGTCGATCGCGATCCAGCGCGCGCCGGTCCAGCTGACGGCCCAGCGGTGGCGGATCAGGCGGTCGCCGTCGACGCGCAGCCCGGTGACGATGCGCGTCGGGATCCCGCGCTGCGAGGCGAGCGCCGCGTAGGCGAGCGCGAACGTCGTGCAGTCGCCGGCCGTCGCCGAGCTCGCATCGCGCGACGAGGCAGGGCGGGCGGCGAGGTCCGGCGTGATGCGGCTGCGCACGGCGCGGACGAGCAGGCGGATGTCCTCGCTGCGATCGGGCGAGGGCGCGTCGTCCGGCAGCGAGCCGGCAAGCGAGGGATCGAGCGCGACCTCGAGGCCCGACTTCGTGAGCTCGGCCCGCTGGCCCGGCACGCCGGGCAGGGCGACGTTGCCGCCGAGGACGATGCGCGCGCCGCGGCCCGCCTGATCGCTGCCCGTGATCGGAAGTGCGGTCGCCGCGATCAGATCGACGGCGGGAAACTGCTCCGCCGCGGCCGCTGCGCTCGCGCGGATCGCGATCACGCCCTCGCCATCGACGACACGCGCGGGTGCGCCGTCGCCGTCGAGATCGATCGTCGCCTCGACGACGGCGCCGGCATCGAGCACGAGGCGCGCGACGAGGCGGCTTGGCGCGACCGGCTCGACGGTGCCGGTGCCGGCGACGAACCCACGCGCTGGCAGGAACACCGCGCCGGAGAACTGATGATCGCGGCGCACGAGCAGCGGCACGAGCTCTGCGGGCACCGGCGGCATCGCCGCCGACGCCGCGATCGTGCCGCCCGTCGACAGCGTCCAGCCGCGTGCGGTTCGCACCGCCTCGGCGGCGCGGGTCTGGTCGCCCGTGCGTTCGGTCCAGCGCACGCGATCGGCGACGAGCGCACTCGACGCGTCGATGTCGATCGTCGTCGCGACTGCAACCTCTGCGTCGCCGCGCAAGAACACGAGGCGTTCGTCGCGCGACAGGTGCATCCGATCGTGCGACCACGTCTCGGTCTCGATCGCCGTGCCGACGCGCGATCCGCCGAGCCAGATCGTGTAGTGGCGCGTCTGATCGCGCGGCACGTCGCTCGGGCCGTCGGCCGGTAGAGCGAGCGGCCTCGCACAGCCGAGGACCGGAAGAACGACGGCGAGGACGACCGCGCGCACGAACCATGATCGTAACGAGCGCGCCGGCGATCGCAAACAATGCGCGGGCCCCAACACACGTAGGGGCCGTGCGATTGCGCGGTAAGCTGGATCCGTGACGACGTGGTTCATCCTCGGCGCCGGCTACACGGGCGCACGGCTCGCGACCCGGCTCGTGCGCGGCCTGCAGGATGGCCGCGAGGGTCTCGACGAGGTCATCATCACCCGGCGCAAGCCCGGCGACGTCGCCGGCGTCGTCGCGTCCTACGCGTCGCCGCACGTCCGCGGCGTCGCGCTCGACCTCGCGCACCCCGAGACACTTCACGGCGCGATCCCCGACGGCGCGGTC
>JABFXX010000668.1 GCA_013368795.1 Kofleriaceae bacterium | reverse complement strand
CTACTTGCGAGGGCTCGTCGGCAGGAGCTTGCCGAGGTGCCACGCCTGCACCGTCACCTGGCGCAGCACGTCGCGCCGGTCGCGGCCGATCGCGAGCGAGAAGCGCGCGACGCTGAGCAAGAACAGCGCGTTCGCGGCGACGAGCGCGGCCATGTCGATCGTGCCGGCGCGGCCGAAGATCGCCGAGCGCAGCGTGAAGTTGCCGTCGAGGAGGCCGGTCGTGCCCGGCAGAACGCCGGTCCACTCGAGTGCGAGCGGCACGATCGCGACGAGGAGCGTCCACAGATACACGACCCACGGCCGGTCGTTCAGCCACGGGATGTTCGTGATCGGCAGCAGCGCGCCGCACATCAGCACGGGGACGAGCACGAACGGGCTCGCGAGCCGCGAGAACGCGATCGCGGTCACGAGGGCGCCGACGAGCACGGCGACCGGGATGATCTTGCCGGTCCTGTAGGTCATCCACGACACGCCCATCAGCGCCGCGACGCACACGTAGACCAGCGCGAGCGGCACCCAGTGCTCGATGTGGAGAAACGGCAGAAACGCGCTCAGCAGCAGCAGCGTCATGTAGCCCGAAAACGCGCGGCGGCCACGGACGCGCGCGCGATCGGCCTCGACCTTCGCGAGCTCGCCGACGAGCTCTGCCGGCATCTGCTTCGGCGGCTCGATCACGAGCGCGCTGACGAGATCCGCTGCCTCGGTCGACTCGGGATCGAGTGCGAGTGCACGACCCGCTTCGCGCATCGCATCGGCGCGACGGTCCGCATCGCCGGAGTCGAGCGCGTCGCGTGCGTTCGCGAGGTGCTCGCGCGCGAGCACGCGGCGCCGCTCCATGTCGCGATCGCCGTCGAGGTACTGCTGCACCCGGTCGCCAAGCGCACGGGCCGTCGGTCGCACCTTCGGGTCTGCCTGCAGCGCCGACGCGCACGCCGCATCGAGCTCGGGTGCGATGCCGCGTTCGGGCCGCCGCTTCGCCGGCTCCTCACCCATCATCGTCAGCGTGCTCGCGAGTGCCGCGTGCCCGCGGGGATGCAGCGACTCGCCGGCGAGGATCTCGAACAGGATCGAGCCGAGCGCGTACACGTCGGCGGGCGTGCCGACGTCGAGCTCGCCGCGCACCTGCTCGGGCGCCATGTAGCCGGGCGTTCCGAGCAACGCACCGTCGACGGTCGCGTCGCCACCGATCGAGTCGATGTCGTCGGCGACCATGTCGGCGATCATGCCCCCCGTCTGTCGCCGCTTGCGCGCGATCACACGCGCGACGCCCCAGTCGAGCACGTACACCTCGCCGAAGTCGCCGAGCATGATGTTCGACGGCTTGAGATCGCGGTGAACGACGCCCCGCTGATGCGCGAGCTCGACCGCGAGACACACGTCGACAAACGCGCGCAGCAAGCGCTGCCGCGGCACGTCGCGCTCCGCGAGGTACTCGGCGAGCGTCTTGCCGGCGAGCCGCTTCATCGTGAAGTACGGCCTGCCCTCCTCGTCCTTGCCGAGGTCGTAGACCGGCACGATCGCGGGGTGGTCGAGCCGTGCCTGGATCCGTGCCTCGCGCAAAAACCGCGCGAGCGCGTCGCCGCCGGCATTCGCCTTGCGCATGCGCTTGAACGCGACCTCGCGGCCGATACGCTGATCATGCGCGGCCACGACCTCGCCCATCCCTCCCTTGCCGATCAGCGAGCCGAGCTGATACCCCGCTGCCGGGAGCTCGAATGGGACTGCGCCTTCGCCATCGCCTCCCACCACCGCTGTCGCTTCGGTGTCGGCGTCGACGGTCGTGGCATTGGCTGCGGCACGGGTGCCACCCTCGTCGTCTTGGACCATCGCCTCCGATCATACGAGCGCGAGTGCCAATTGGTCACGCGCTCCGACACGCCGTTGCCAATTTGGTTGCATCGATCGTCGTCGGTCGCGGACGTGGCCACAGCCTCGACGAACGCAGTACGCTCCGCGAATGCTGACTCGGTGGGTCGCACTCGTGCTGGTGTTGTCTGCATCCGTCGCGAGTGCTGAAGAGACCGCGTACGTTCCGCCCGATTTCCTCCAGGCGACGCCGCCTCTCCCCGACGATCGCGACCCATCGACGGCGATGCGTCTCGATCTCGCCGAGGCGCTTCGCATCGCGGTCCACCAAAATCTCGGCGTCGTCCTCGAGCGCCACGCCTCGCGCATCGCCGACCTCGGCATCACCGTCGCCGACGGCCTCTTCGAGCCGACGCTCGAGGCGGGCTACGCCCACGGCAGCTCGCAAGCGCCGCCGAGCTCGGCGCAGGAAGGCATGCCCGGCCAGATCCTCGAGTACAGCCAGGACCGCTGGAACGTCTCGCTCGGCAAGCGCCTCGCAACGGGCATGCAGCTCAATGCCTCGTTCGTCACCGATCGCTCCAAGTCCGCGCTCGGCACCGCGGTCACGCCGCTCAACTACCGCTCTCAGCTCGCCCTCTCGATCACCCAGCCGCTCCTCCGTGGCTTCTCGCTCGATCTCGACGTCCCGCAGCTCCCCGTCCTCCAGGCCAAGCTCGGATCCGAGCGCGAGAAGCATCAGGTCGAGGTCGTCATCGCACAGGTCGTCGAGCGCACCGAGTCCGCCTACTGGGACGTCGTGCGCGCGCTCTATCGCTACGACCTCGAGAAGCGCTCGCTCGCCCGCGCCGAGCTGCAGCTCGCGCTCACGAAGCGCCAGATCGACTCGGGCGTCCTCCCTCCCTCCGACGTCATCGCCGCCGAGAGCACGCTCGCGCAGTTCCAGCTCCAGCTCCTCCAGGCCGAGGAGGGCATCGAGGCCGCGTCCGATCAGCTGCGCGCGATCATGAACCTGCCGCGCGAACAGTGGACCAAGCCCATCCTCCCCATCGAGATCCCGACGTTCGCGCCGCAGACCATCTCGGCCCAGGACGCGATGACGACCGCCCTCTCCCATCGCCCCGAGCTCGTCCAGGTCGACCTCGACCTGCAGGCCTCCGCGCTCGCCGTGCGCAAGGCCGAGAACGACAAGCTGCCACAGATCGACCTCGGCCTCACCGGCTCCCTCGTCGGCCAGGACGACACCTACAACGGCTCGCTCGATCAGCTCGGCGGGTTCGAGGCGCGCGGGTGGAACGTGCTTCTCAACCTCACCTGGACGCCGCTTCGCCGTGCCACCAAGGCCGCCGCGGAGATCGAGCGTACGCGCCACCAGGTCGCCAAGACCCAGCGCGATCAGCTCGTGCAGCAGATCTGGCTCGCCGTGCGCGAGGCCGTGCGCAACCAGCAGAGCGCCGCGCGCCAGGTCCTCGCCGCAGCCAAGTTCCGCGAGCTCGCCGCGAAGAGCCTCGAGATCGAGCAGCGCAAGTTCCTCAACGGTCAGTCGTCGAACTTCCTCGTCGCCCAGCACCAGCAGGAGCTCGCGGCGGCGCAGGTCGCCGAGCTCGGCGCGATGCTCGATCACAAGAAGGCGTCGGCGGCGCTCTCGCTCGCGACGGGCGAGCTGCTCGGCGCCAGGCACATCGAGCTGACGACCAAGTAGGCCGGGCCGTGCGGTAGCACGTTCACCGGCGTCGCGCTCATCGTGCAGCGCGCAGTTGGTCGAAGCGCGGCGCGCGCGCCGCCC
>JABFXX010000041.1 GCA_013368795.1 Kofleriaceae bacterium | reverse complement strand
GTCGAACCACGACCACACGACGCCGAAGTTCTTGTCCTGATCGCCCATGTGATGGTCGTAGTGCCACGACAGGTGATCGCGTCCCCACGCCGGATCGAGGTGCGCGCGGCGATGGTCGCGGCGATAGCGACGCAGGCAGTACCAGATCGTCGCCGTGTAGAACGGTGCGAGCGGAAACAGCGGCACGTGCGCGAGCGCGACCGCGGTCAGGCCGAGCGCCTCTCGCGCCTGCGTCGGCGTGCTCCACACCGGACCCTCGTACGCCGGGTCGTAGCCGCCGTTGCGGCGCACCGCCTGGTGATGCTCGTGAAAGTGAAACGACAGCCTGCTCGACTTGTCGCGGCCGAGGCCGTGCAAGAGGTACTTGTGCGTCGCCCACTCGCCGTAACCGAACACCGCGAGTGCGACGGGAATCCCGAGCATCGGTCGATCTTACTTCGGCGCCGGCAGGTACGCCCGAGGAAGTGGTGCGAGCAGGAACTGCCGGCGCCTGCGGCGGCGCGTCAAACGCGACAGCGCGAAGACCGTCGCGAACCCGGCAAACGCGCCAAGGGCCGCGACGAGCGAGCCGACGCCGAGGATCGGCAGACCGACGCCGACCACGGCGACGACGACCATGCCGCACAGCGCCGGCCACACGATGTCGCCCGCGTGCTTGCGGACCCACACGTCGTAGTTCGACTCGCACTCGCTGCACCACGCCGCGCGACCGCGAACCAACCGGATCGCCGTCGGTTCGGTCTCGGGTGCCGGTCCTGACTCGGCACCGCAGCGCGGGCAACCCATGGCGTAGGTTACGGCGTTTTCAGCGCGAAACGGTGCCCGAGGCGGCCCAACTTCACGATGTCACTCTCGACGAGCTCGATGGCTGAAACGCACTCGCTGGAACACACGGTTCCACGAGATCGCGTGCTGCGCCGCGCGGCGTGCGTGATCGCCACAGAGACGTGTCCTAACCACGCGCAGGACGCATTCAGCGCACGGCATGTCACTTGCGAAGGGCTCGGATGCCGTGCGTCGCCTCGCCCTCACCTTCCTCGCTGCGTGCTCCGCATCCTCTGGTTCCAATCCTGACGCCGGTCATCCCGACGACGGAGGTGTGCGCGATGGCGCGGTCGACGGTTCGACCGATGCGCCGATCGATTCGCCAATCGATGCACCGGTCGACGCGATGGTCGACGCATGGGTCGACCTCACGCCGCCGCAGCTCGCCTCGGTGTCGCCGATGACCGGCGCGTCGACGTGGCTCCAATCACCGGTGCGGTTCCGGTTCGACGAGCCGCTCGATCCGGCGAGCGTGGCGAGCCTCGCGGTCAGCGCGACGATCAACGGCAGCTCGATCGGCGCACAGGCTGCGTTCGACGGCACCGATACGATCACGGTCACGCTCGATCGCAACGCGCGCGGCGTCGGCGCGCTCGAGGTTCGCCTGACGGGCTCGGTGCGTGACCTCGCGAGCAACGCGACGCCGGGCCCGTTCACCGCATCGTTGATGTTGCCGGCGTGGAGCGGCGGCTCGACGAATCGCGGCGCCCCGACGGCAGCGCCGCGGCTCGCGGTCTCGGCCGACGGTACGGTCTACGCGGCATGGATCGTCGGCGGCACCGGCGCGCACCGCCTCGTCGCGTCGATGTTCGCGGGCACGACCTGGTCGTCGCTCGGCGGCGAGGTCGGCACCTCCGACGTCACGTCGGCGGCGGTCACGCTCGACGCGGACGGCGAGCCGCTGATCGGCTGGACCGAGTCGGGCATGGCGCACGTCGCGCACTGGACCGGCGCGTGGACCGAGCTCGCATCGCCGGGCGCGGGCAACACCGTCGCGCTCGCGACGCCGACGAGCGGCGCGCCGGTCGCCGCGGTGTTCGGTGGCGCGTCGGTCGCGGTCAGCCAGCTCGTCGCCGGCGCGTGGCAGCCGATCGGCACCGACGTCGCGATCGCTACATCGATCGCCGGCATACCTTCGCTCGCGGTCGGCTCGGCAGGTCATCCCGTGGTCGGCTGGGTCGACGCGGCCGGCGACCTGCGCGCGTATCGTTACGATTCGAGCTGGGTCGCGATCTCGCCGCTCGCGACCGGCACCGGCTCGCACGCATCTCTCGCCGCGCGCGGCTCGGTCGTCGCGGTGACGTGGGACCAGGTCGCCGGCTCGTCGGCGGTGCTCGCCGCGCAGTGCAGCGGGACGGCGACGTCGTGGACGCGGCTCGGGCGCGCGCTCGATGTCGACATGGCGGCGAACGCGGTGAACCCGACGGTCGCGATCGATGCGAGCTCCGCACCGATCGTCGCGTGGACCGAGCTGATCGAGGGCAAGCAGCGCGGCGTGATCGCGCGCTGGACCGGCTCGGCGTGGTCGCTCGTCGGCGGCGTCGACTGGCTCGCGAGCACGACGGCCGTTCCCGCGGCGCCGCGGATCGCGCTGCACGCCGGCGACGCGCCGGTGCTCGCGACGGCCGCGGCAGGCGCGATCCTCGTCACGCGCCACAACGGTCCGCGCACGGCCGCACTCGGCATCGCCACGCGTGCGTCGCGCGCCGGCTGCACCATCGATGCGAGCGCGCCGCCGTCGCTGCTCTCGCAGACCGGCTGCTTCACCGTGCCAACCGCGAAGAATCCCGTCGCGCATCCCGGGCTCGTGCCCTACGACATCGTCACCGAGCTGTGGTCCGACGGCGCGCTCAAGCGGCGCTGGATCGGCCTGCCCGACGGTCAGGCGATGACGCTCCAGTCGAACGGCTCGTGGGTCGGCCCGGTCGGTACGATCATGGTGAAGGAGTTCGCGATCGAGACGACGCCCGGCAATCCGGCGACCCGCCGCCCCGTCGAGACGCGCTTCTTCATCAACGACGCGTCGCTCGGCTGGCAGGGCTTCAGCTACCGCTGGAATAGCGCCGGCACCGACGCGACGCTGCAGCCGGCCGATCCGGCGCAGACCGTCAACTGGCCGATGGACGACGGCTCGACGCACGCCCACTTCTACCCGAGCCGCGATCACTGCCGGTCGTGCCACCACTACGGCACGGGACCGATCCTCGGCCTGCGCCCGGAGCAGCTGCAGCGCTGGAACGACTACGACGGCAAGATCGCGCCGCAGATCCCGACGCTCGCGGCGATCGGCGTCGGCCCCGCGTCGTCGGCGCAGCCGCTCGCGTCGCCGCATGATCCGTCGGAGACCTGGGAGCGCCGGATGCGCGGCTACATGGCCGCCAACTGCCAGCACTGCCACAACCCTCAGTACATCAACATCAAGGACCTGCGCTGGACGACGCCGCTCGCGTCGACCCGCCTGTGCGAGGTCATCACGCCCGGCTCGCCGTCGACGTCGCGCGTCTATCAGCTCGTCACGAGCCGCCCCGGCATGCCCGCGCTCGGCTCGCTCGCAGTCGACCCTCTCGCCCGCGACACGCTCGGCAACTGGATCACCGGCATGACCTCGTGCCCGTGATCACTCGGCAGCGCCGTCGTCGAGACCGAGCGCCTTCATCCGACGCCAGAGCGTGACGCGCGACATGCCGAGGATCTGCGCTGCGCGTTCGCGATTGCCGTCCGCGTGCGCGAGCGCGAGCCGGATCCGTCGCGCCTCCGGCGACTCGTCCGCACCGGCCGCCGTAGCGGGCTGCGTGTTGACGGCCGGCATGTCCGGATCGAACGCCATGCCGCTGACCTCCGGCGGCAGCTCGACGTCGAGCAGGATCGGGCCGTCGCCGATCACGTACGCGTACTGCAGCGCGTTCTTCAGCTCGCGGATGTTGCCCGGCCACGTGTAGCCGGCCATCGCTTCGCGGGCGGCGCGCGACACTTCGGTGATCCGACGACCACCCTCGGCATTGAGCTGCTCGATCAGCCGATCGGTCAACAGCTCCAGATCGCCACGACGCGCGACGAGCGGCGGCAAGAAGATCGGCACGATCCGCAGCCGGTACATCAAGTCCTCGCGGAACCGGCGCGCCTCGACCGCCTTGCGCAGCGACTGGTGCGTTGCCGCGACGATGCGAACATCGATCTCCTCCGCCTCGGTGCCGCCGATCGGGATCACGGTGCGCGTCTCGAGCACGCGGAGGAGCTTGGCCTGCAGGTCGAGCGGCATCTCCGCCACCTCGTCGAGGAACAGCGTGCCGTGATGTGCGGCGCGGAAGATGCCAGGGCTGTCCTTGTGTGCGCCGGTGAACGCACCGCGGAGGTGACCGAACAGCTCGCTCTCGAGCAGTGTCGGTGGAAGCGCGGCGCAGTTGATCGCGCGAAACGGTCCCGCATGGCGCGGCGACAGCTCGTGGATCGCGCGCGCGACAAGCTCCTTGCCGCTGCCCGTCGGACCGCGAACGAGCACGCCGACGTCGCGGCGAGCCGCGCGCTCGATGACGTGGAAGATCCGCTTCATCCCCGGATCGCGCGTCCACATGCCGTGGAACAGCACCGGTGCGTCGGCCTCGGCACCGTACTCGTCGGGACGGTCGAACATCACGAGCCAGCCCGCTCGCCGGCCGTCGCGCACGATCGGCGAGGCGCGCACCTCGAGCGTACGCATCGCGCCGTCGACATCGGGTCGCACGATCGCACCGCTCGCCGAACGGCCCGCCGCGAGAGCCTCGGCGATCGGCCGCTGCGGCGAGTCGCCGCACAGCGCCTTCACGATCGACACGCCGCGAACGAGTGCGCCGCTTGTCATCGCGTCGGCCGAGGGTGTCGCGTCGACGATCGCGAGATCCGCGTCGAGCACGGCACATGCGGCACCTAGCTCTTCGAGTGCAAGGCCGAGGAGGCGCGTCGCGTCGCTCACGAGTCGAGTCTAGCGCTCGCGGTCGATCGGCAAGCGCGCCTCGTTCCACGCCATCATCCCGCCACGCAGATTGTAGAGATGGCGGAACCCTCGCTTCGCGAGCTCGGTCGCAGCCTGCGCCGAACGACCGCCCGAGCGACACACGAGGACGATCGGGCGCTCGGGATCCCACGAACGCGAGCGCTCGGCGAGCGTGGCGAGCGGGACCAGCGCGGCCCCCGGGACGTGGCCGAGCTCGCCGGTGAACTCCGCAGGCTCCCGGACGTCGATGAACGTCAGCTCGCCGCGACGCGCAGCGACGTCGGTCGGCTCGACGTCGACGAGGCTCGGCGCTGGTCCCTCCGAGATCGGGATCGTCAGATACTGACGGCCGTTGGCGTGGACTGGCGGCAGCCTGCCCGCGTCGACGTTCACCTGAATACTCGGATAGAGCAGCCGTGGCGCCGGTAGCGTGCGATCGCGCGTGGTCCGCATCTCGACGAACTCGGCCTTGCTCGTCGTTCCTCGCAGCTGGACGTTGTCGCGCCTGGAGCGGCCGATCGTCGTCTCCCACGCCACCGGGCGACCACCCGGCCGATAGTCGTGACCGGGGTGCACGCGCAGGTGCTCCGGCAGCGCGTACAGCCGCGACACCGAGTCGTAGAGTGCCTCCGCGCTGCCACGCGGGAAGTCGCAGCGCCCCGTGCCGTAGTCGTGCATGAACAGCGCGTCGCCGGTGAACAGGTCGTCGCCGATCCGGTACGTGACGCAGGCAGGTGTGTGGCCCGGCGTCGCGATCGTCTCGATCTGCAGCGTCCCGGCGGTGACGATCTCGCCGTCGACGAGCAATCGATCGAACTGGCTGCCGTCGATCGCGAGGTGCTGCAGATCGAGCAGGTCCTTGAACGTCGCCTGGACGGCCCGGATCTGCGTGCCGATCGCGATCTTCGCGCCGAGCCGCTCGCGCAGCGACTGCGCACCCGAGAGGTGATCCGCGTGCGCATGGGTTTCGAGAACGTAGTGCACGGCAAGCGCGTGCTCTTGGACGAACGCAGCCACCTTGTCGACCGACTTCGTCGACGTCTGCGAGGCGAGCGCGTCGTAGTCGAGGACCGGATCGATGACCACCGCGTCGCCGCTGTCCCGGTCGAACACGACATAGGTGAGCGTGAAGGTGTCTGGATCGAAGAAGGCCTGGATCTCCACGTTGTTCTCCTTCACCGGCGATGTGCAACGGCGGTGCCGGGCCCAAACCTCGTGATCACGCGGCCCTCGGCCCACGCGTGAAACACGCTGCAACGCGCTCAGAACAGCTCGCGCGCGAGGATCGAAACACCGACGACGATCACGAACCAGCCGAAGCTGCCCTGCAGATGCTGCGTCGAGATGCGACGGACGAGCCGCGCGCCGACGAGGCTGCCGACCACCGCGATCGCGACGACCGGCAGGATGATGCGGGTGTCGATGCGAGCATGCGATGCGGTTCCGGCGAGACCGGCGAACGAGTTCATCGCGATCACGAGCAGCGACGTCCCGACCGCCTCGCGGATCGCCACGCCTCCGAGCAGGGTCAGCACCGGGACGATCACGAAACCGCCGCCCGCGCCGAGCACGCCGGTGATCAGGCCGACGCCGAGGCCGCTCGCGAGCACGCGCGCGAGGCTGATCTCGGTGGCCTCGGCGACTGCGAGCCTCGACCGCGCACGCATCAGCATCGCGCCGCCGGCGACGAGCATGAGCAAGGCGAACGCGACGATCAGGATCGCCGACGGAATGCCCGCCCCGATACGGCCTCCGACATATGCCGCGGTCATCGACGACACCCCGAACGCGAGGCCGAGGCGCCAGTGGACGCGACCCGCGAGCGCGTGCGGGATCAGCGCGACGGTACTTGTCGTACCGACGACGACGAGCGACATCGCGATCGCGTCGTGCGCCGGTACCGCGAATACGTAGTGCAGGACCGGGACGGTGAGGATCGAACCGCCACCGCCGAGGAGGCCCAGCGACACACCGATTCCGAGCGAGAGCACGAGTCCGAGCGCGAACACGAGACTCGTCACAGCAACCCGCGGACCGCTCACGCGCTCGTGAATCTATCGAGGGTTGGCCGCGCACATGAAACGCGGAGAAACGACGAGCACGTGCCGAGAAACGGTCCTGCAACAGCGGGGCGGCTATTCATGCGGCCAGCGATGCCTGGGCGCTGGCACTCGCCGTGCTCCCTGGCTCCGGCATGTCCTCGACGTGGTTACTCGCGCTCCTCGGAGGTGCCCTGATCGGTACCGGTAGCGCGCTCCTCTATGCGACGCATGGCCGGATCGCGGGGATCAGCGGCATCACCGGCGCTCTCCTCCAGCGCATCCCCGACCGAGCGTGGCGCTTCGCATTCATGGCGGGCCTGCTCTCCGTCGGTGTCGTGACGTCGGTTGTCGCGCCGTCGGCGATCGGCGCCTCGCCACGTCCGTACATCGCGGTCGTGATCGCGGGGCTCCTCGTCGGATTCGGCACGCGACTCGGTGGCGGCTGCACGAGCGGTCACGGCGTGTGCGGGCTCTCGCGGTTGTCGGCGCGGTCGCTCGTCGCGGTCGTCGTGTTCATCGGAACCGGCGCACTCACCGCGATGATCGCGGGGAGGCTGTCGTGAGGACGCGCGCGATCGCGCTCGGGCTGACGGCGCTCTCCGGTGCCGTGTTCGGCATTGGCCTCGTGCTCGGTGGCATGACCCAACCTGCCGCGGTCATCGGCTTTCTCGATCCGCTCAGCGGATGGGATCCTCGTCTCGCGTTCGTGATGGCGGGCGCGGTCGCGGTCTACGCGATCGCGTTCCGGGCGATCCGCGGTCACATGCCGTCGCCATGGTTCGATGGCCGCTTTCACCTGCCGACGCGCGCGGACATCGATCGCCGCCTCGTCATCGGCTCGGCGCTATTCGGTATCGGCTGGGGTCTCGGCGGCTTCTGCCCGGGCCCGGGCCTGGTCGCTGCAGCGTCCGGGGCCACGGGCGCGCTCGTGTTCGTCGCCGCGATGCTCGTGGGTATGTACCTCCAGCACGCGCTGGCCAAAGATTAGATCGCGCCCCGGTGTCGTGCGTTGGGATGCCTCACCGTGAGGCTCCTCCTGCTTGCCGTGGCCCTGTCGCTGGCCACCACCGCCACCGCGCGCGCCGACGATGGCGACGACGAGGACGGCGAGTTCGTCGGGTTCCCGAGCCGATCGATCGGGATCTCGGGAGTCGGCCACGGCAGCTACATCGGCGGCATCTCCGAGAGCGGCTTTGGCCTCGGGCTCGAGCTCGCCATCGGCCGCGGTCGCTGGCAGTACTTCGGCGAGTCGACGCTCGCGAGCACCGGCTATTCGTCGTGGACGACCGGCATCGACGACATGGTCGTCACGGGCAAGATGCTCCACGGCGGCGCCGGCGTTCGCTGGCTCGCGCGCCAGTTCCGCCCCGACTCCGGCGGCGGCTTCGAGCTGTTCCTGCTGTCGGCGCTCGGCATGCAGCGCTTCTACTTCAACGACGGCGGCCGGCTCACCCGCCCCGAGCTCGCGCTCGGCACCGGCTTTCAGGTCCGCCTCTACAAGCGGCCGAAGCTCGCGATCCGCGTCGATATCCGCGTCGTGTTCACGCCCGGCGATCGCGACGACGCGCTCGTCGCGTGTCGAGGACGCTGCGACATGGACGCAGGCGCGAGCACGGGTTTCACGAGCTCCTTCGGGGTCGCATGGTGAACAAGATCGTGAAGACGATCGTCGCACTTCTCGTGCTCGCAGGTGTCGCGTACGCGCATCCTCCGCCTCCCGACGGCTACGTCGAGGAGCCGCAGCAGGTCACCAGCGCCGACGACGACGAGCCCGCATTCAACATGCTCGGCTTCCGGATCGGCATCGGTGCACTGCCGATCGAGCACGCGCACGCGACGACGTTCTCGCTCGGCCTCGGCGTCGAGCATCCGGTGTTCGCCAAGACGCGCGTGTTCGGCGAGTACGAGTGGATGTGGGTGATGCGCGCCGACGAGCGCGCGCTGCAAGCGATGTCGCCTCGTCCCGAGGAGCACGGCTCTGGCCACCGCACCGTCATCGGCCTGCGCCGCGAGCTCACGTCCAAGCGGGTCAGCCGCGGCTTCTCGCTGTTCCTCGATACCGAGGTCGGCGGCGGCGTCGCGCTCGTCAACGACAACATGGCCGGCGTCGAGTTCTTGCCGACCGCGTTCCTCGGCCTGCGCGGCGGTTACGACTTCTACTCGCGCAATGATGACTCGCCGTCGCGCACGTTCGAGGCAGAGTTCCTGCTGCGCGCCATCGCGATCCCGGACGGCATCGGCATGATGTTTGGCGTCGGCATGTTCTGGGGCAACTGACAGCTGCAAACCGCGTATCGCACCTCCTGTTGCGGCCGGCGCTACACCCATGCCTCGCCCTTCGCCCTGGCTTCCCTGATATCGTCGCTGCGTGCGCGGTGGCACGACCTTTGGCCCGTATCGCGTGCTCGGCAAGCTCGGGGAAGGCGGCATGGGAGAGGTGTTCCTTGCCGAGCACACGCTGCTGGGCCGTCGCGCCGCGATCAAGGTGCTCCATGCCGAGCGCAGCGAGTCGCGCGAGAGCGTCGAGCGCTTCTTCAACGAGGCGCGCGCGACCTCGGCGGTCTCCGACCCGGGCATCGTCCAGGTGTTCGACTTCGGCGTCGCACCCGACAAGACCGCGTTCATCGTCATGGAGTTTCTCGAGGGCGAGCAGCTGAGCCATCGCCTTCACCGTCTCGGCGCGCTGCCGCCCGGCGACGCGCTGCGGATCGTTCGCCAGGTCGCCGGCTCGCTCGCCGCCGCACACGCGGCCGGCATCATCCATCGCGATCTCAAGCCGGAGAATCTGTTCATGGTGCGCGACGCCGAGGCTCCCGGCGGCGAGCGCGCGAAGATCCTCGACTTCGGCATCGCCAAGCTCGGCGGCGATTCGCCCGATCGGTTCAAGACGCGCACGGGCGCGGTCATGGGCACGCCGGTCTACATGTCGCCCGAGCAGTGCAACGACAGCGGCAAGATCGATCACCGCACCGACGTGTACTCGCTCGGCTGTGTGCTGTTTCACCTGCTCACGGGTCGCCCGCCGTTCGACATGGAAGGCATCGGCGCGATCATCTCGGCGCACCTGCGCGAGCCCGCACCGGCGCCGAGCTCGGTCGTCCCTCACCTGCCGCCGCAGCTCGATCAGGTCGTGCTGCGCTGCCTCGCGAAGTCGCCCGACGAGCGCTTCCCGACGATGTTCGACCTGCACCGCGCGTGCGACCTCCTGCTCGCACAGATCTCCGCGCTGCAGGCGCCGACCGTCTCGGTCCCGCCCCATCTGTTGCAGCCGGTCGGTCCGATCACGATGCCGCTCGCGCAGCACACGACGCTCGGCACCGCCGCCGGCCAGCCGTCGCGCGATCTGACGCGGAGCCGCAAGAACCTCTGGTTTGTCGGCGCGGGCGTCGCCGCGATCGGCGTTGGCGTCGCGATCGCGTTCATCACCGCGAAGGGCGGCAAGAAGCTCGATGCACCGCCGGCAACGGTCGTCGAGCCCGCGCTCGTCGAGCCCGCACCGACGCCGGTCGAGACCGCGCCACAGCCCGTCGCTCAGCCTGCCCCCGTCGCGGAGCCGGCCGCGCGGGCCCCGACTGTCGCCGCGCAGCCCGTCGTCGAGACGCCGACGGTGCCCGTCGATGCCGGCGTCGCGATGGCGCCTCCGACACAGAAGACGACGAAGACCTCCAAGAAGACGACGAAGACCTCCAAGAAGTCGAAGCCCGCCGAAGACCTCTATGAAGACCGCAACTAGCTTCGTGATCGCGCTCGCTGTCGCGCTCGCCGCTGCGCCTGCCCACGCGCAGACCGCCGAGGCGGAGGCGCTGTTTCGAGAGGGCAAGCGCCTGATGAAGAAGGGCGAGATCGCCGAGGCGTGCGACAAGTTCGAGGCGAGCGAACGGCTCGAGCCGACCGTCGGCACCGAGCTGAACCTCGCCGATTGCCGCGAGAAGAACGGTCAGACCGCGAGCGCGTGGGCGATGTTCGTGAAGGCGGCCGCGGGCGCGAAGCGCGCCGACGATGACAAGCGCGCGAGCGAGGCTCGCCGCCGCGCCGACGCACTCGACTCGAAGCTCGTCTACCTGACGATCGAGGTCCCCGAGGACAGCCGCGTCGACGAGCTCGTGATCAAGCGCAATGACGTCGCGCTCGATGCCGCGCAGCTCGATCAGCGCGTGCCCGTCGATCCGGGCGACTACACGATCAGCGCCGAGGCTCCCGGCTACAAGCGGTGGAGCGAGCGCGTGACCGTGCGGACGAAGAACAAGAAGATCGAGGTCCCGCCGCTCGAGAAGAAACAGCGCAAGGCCAGGGACGCCGACGAGGAAGATCGCGAACCCGTCGACGCGAAGCCAGCGCCGCGGCGCCGGTTCACCGCCGTGGCGATCACGCTCGGTGTCGTCGGCCTCGGCGCAGCCGGTGCGGGCGTCGGCTTCGGCCTCGCCGCGAAGGACCTCGAGAGCCGGTCCGACAACCTGTGCCCGACGACCGACTGTGCCGATCCTGCCGGCATCGATCTCAACAAGCGCGCACGCCGCGACGCGCTGTTCGCGAACATCGGGTTTGTCGCCGGCGGTGTCGCGATCGCGGGCGCCGTCGCGCTGCTCGTTGTCGGGACACCAGAGCACGACAATCGCGTCTCGGTCGTGCCCACCGTGAGCAGCGACCAGGTCGGCTTCGCACTTGGAGGTACGTTCTGATGCGCACCATCCTGTGCCTCGGTGTCACGGCCTGCACGATCTCGGCGTGCACGATCCCGGAGAAGCAGCTCGTCGAGGCCGACGCGCCCGGCGCGCCGTTCGCCTGTCTCGGCATGCCGCTCCCGTCGACCGCAGACATGCAGGTCACGATCGCCGGCACCGTCGCGGACCCGTTCACCGGCAGCACGCTGCCCGGTGCGTCGATCGAGGGCTACCTCGTCGGCGTACCGACGCCGATCTTCACCGCGACCGCCGAGGCGAACGGCGCGTTCAGCCACGAGCAGGGTACCGGCGGCGTTCCGCGCAATGCGTACCTGCGCACGACGCTGAATGGCTACATCACGACGAGCTTCTATCCCGCCGTGCCGATCGTCCACGACTACTCGACGAACATCCAGCTCCTCACGCAGCAGGATGTCGCGACGCTCGCGCAGGTCGCACAGGTGACGATCGACAACACGAAGGGCCAGATCCTCGTCGCCGTCGTCGACTGCAACGGCACACCGCTGAGCGGCGCCACGATCACGACGACGCCGGCTGGCACGATCCGCTACTTCGTCGACGGCACGCCGAGCCCGACCGCGGTCGCGACCGACATGTCCGGCATCGCGTTCGTCGCGAACGTCCCCGCCGGCAACACGACGCTGTCCGCGTCCGCCTCCGGCATGTCGCTCCGCTCGCACAACTTCGACGCGGTCGCCGGCGCGTTCATCCAGACCGACATCCAGCCCTGACAAACGCAGAAAGACCGCCGGGGTCTCCGACGGTCTTTGCTCCTTCAGTTACGTAGTCAGACAGTCGATCTCGAATCACCACATCGACGAGTAGCCGATGTTGAAGCGCAGCGCGCTCGAGATCGCGACCAGCGTGACGTCCGTCGTGCCATCCGGGCCGACCGCCGCCATCGAGTCGTGAGTCGTGTACTCGTACGACAGCGACGGACGAAGGATACCCGAGCGACCGACGAGGAAGTCCATACCGATGCGCGGCGCGACCGCGAGGCCTGCTCCGAGGTCCTCGGTATACGCGGCACCGATACCCATACCGATGAAGCCGAACATGCCCCGGTTGAACGGCAGGTGGAACGACGGCTCGATGAGGGCCGACCACAGCGTCGCCGAGTTGCCCTCGCCGGCCTTCAGGTTCGTCACGTCGAGGATCGCCGACAGCTCGAAGTTGTCGACGAGGAACCAACCGATCGAGGGCGAGAAGTTGAGCGCGCGGATGTCCTGCGCGAGCGTCAGACCGGCCGAGCCACCGAGCTCGAGGACGCCGGTGCGGCCGTAGCCGACCTCGCCGCCAACACCGGCCTGCTCGACGACGGTGCCGTTGATGCCCGGAACCGTCGGGGTCGGAACCGGCGGAGCCGGATCGTTGTCCGACTGGACCGGCGGGAGCTGGCCCGACGGCGTCGGCGCCGCATCCTTCTCGGGCGTGCCGCTCTCCTCGGGGGCCGAAGCCGGGTCCGCGGGCGGTGCCGACTGAGCAAATGCGATCGCCGGAGTGATCATCACAAGAGAAGTCAGGATTGCTTTCATTAGACGCATAAACACAAAGTCCCTCTCCGCAAATCTGCGGGCTGTTGTTGCGCAGGCGGCGGAGGAGCGTTGCCGCTTGCCGCTGATGACCTGAGTTTCAGCAAGCGACGTACCAGCATCTAACTGACCGTAGTTTCGCGTTTCGCGGCTCACACTGCGGGTGCCGCGTCGCTCGCGCGTGATCGCGCAGCACGGTGAGTGCGCGAGTGACTCGCACGTTTTCTTGCGCAGACGTTGGCGCCACATCTGCACACGAAACCGCTCGTCTACGTCTCTTGGACTCACGCAGCTTGCCGCATGGGCGTGAGTCGGCCGCCGGCGCTTTTGCCGGCGGGTTTTTTTTTCGTCTCGACGGCGCCGCGCGCCCAAGCGCATGGGCGTCGGCGCTCGCGGCACCTGCGTGAGGTGGCCTGACGCGGCGATGCTGGCTACTTCGTCGGCTTCACGAACTTGAGCGCGTGCACCCAGTCGTTGTGCAGGAAGCCCGGGATGCACCACAGGATGCACAGCGACTCGATCGGTCGCGCTGCCTCGACGCCGCCCAGGTCGGCCACGTCCCAGCCGAACTTCGTCAGGATGTCGGTCGTCGCCTGCTTCGCGCCCGCGTCGTTGCCGCAGATGAACATCGTCGCCTTCGTCTCGAGCTTCGGGTTCACCATCACGGCACTGCCGACGGAATTGAACGCCTTCACGAAGTGCGCGGCCGGCGCCTTCTTCTGCAGGCGCTCCATCAACGACTCGTTCGCGCCCGTGAAGTAGCGGAGCACGCCGTGATCGGGCGGCTCGTTGCCGATCGGATTCGTCGTGTCGATGATCGTCTTGCCCGCGAGGTTGGCGATGCCGCACTGCTCGAGCACCTCCTCCGCGACGAGCCCTTTGACCGAGAGCACGATGATGTCGGCCCACTGCGCGGCCTCGGCATATGTGCCGATGCTCGTCTCTCCCTTCGCGCTCGCCTTCCATGCGGCGAGCTTGGCGGGCTCGCGCGTCGCCCGCATCACGGCATAGCCGTGCGCGAGGAAGCCGCTGGAGAGGACATCACCAACCTGACCTGAACCGAGCACCGCGACGTTTGTCATGCGCGGACGATAGCTCACGCCGCGGAGGCGGCGGCAGCTGCCCGACGTGGCAGGCCCGTCTTCACGTAGAACGACCAGTAGCCGATCGAGGTGCCGTATCGCGCGACGAGCGCGTCCTGCGAGACGGGCTTGCCGTAGAGCTCGTGCGCCGCTCCCGCGAACTGCGGTAGCCACGGCAACTCGTCCATGCGGCCGAGTCCGCGCAGCAGGATCGCCGCGGCCGAGAACGGGCCGACGCCGCGGATCGCGAGCAGCGCGTCGCGCGCCTCGGCGTACGGTGCGTCGCGGAGGAAGTCCTCGCCGAGGTCGGCGACGCCGCGCACGACGTCGACGATGCGCTCGGCCTTGCCGCGGTGCTTGATCGCGGCGGCGATCTCGTCGGCGGTCAGCGCGCGCAAGTCGGCAAGCTCGGGGAGCGCGTGGAGAGTGTGGACGTGCTCGCCGAGCGCGACATCGACCGGTCGGCCGAACGCGGCGAAGAAGCGGCGCTTGAGCGAGGCTGCGATCGAGATCGGCGCGCGCTGCATGAGCACGGAGTAGACCGCGATCTCACCGAGCGTCAGGAACCGCACGTGATGCAGGCCGTGGAGCTGGCGAACGAGCGGCGCCATCGCGCGGTCGCCCTCTGCGCGTGCATAGAACGTGACGACGTCGTCGGTCGCGCCAACGAACGCGGCCGCTCGCGCGGCGACGATGCGCGCGACGTCAGCCGACGGCGAAGCAGAGAGCTCGACCGCAAGAGATTCGCCGGCGTCGGCGCGATCGGTGCGGATCGTGCGCCGGGCAGCGCGCAGCGTGAACGCGATCGGCGTCGAGCCGACGCAGACCGCGGCGGTCA
>JABFXX010000594.1 GCA_013368795.1 Kofleriaceae bacterium | reverse complement strand
CGTCCACGCGAACAAGCGCGAGCGCCTCGAGAAGGGCGTCGCCGGCGAGATCGTCGCCGCGGCCGGCCTCAAGGACGCGACGACCGGCGACACGCTGTGCGATCCGAAGTCGCCGATCCTGCTCGAGCGCATCGACACGTACGAGCCCGTCATCTCGCAGGCGATCGAGGCCGAGAACCAGGTCGCCAAGGAGCGCCTCGACTTCGCGCTCGGCAAGATGGGCGAAGAGGATCCGACGTTCCGCGTGAAGGAAGACACCGACACCGGCCAGACGATCATCTCCGGCATGGGCGAGCTCCACCTCGAGATCATCGTCGATCGCATGAAGCGCGAGTACGGCGTGCAGGCGCGCGCCGGCAAGCCGCAGGTCGTGTATCGCGAGACCGTGCTCGCGGAAGGCGAGGGCACGGCCGAGTTCGAGCGCGATCTGAAGGAGCAGGCGATCTACGGCCAGGCCACGTGCAGGGTCGCGAGCCGGCCGCGCGGCTCGGGCATGGAGTTCAAGAAGGCGCTGCCCGCGGGCACGCTGCTCTCCGAGGTCATCGTCAACGCCGGCATGCAGGGCCTGAAGGACGCCGCGTCGAGCGGCCCCGACGGCTATCCACTCGAGGACGTCGAGGTCACGCTCGTCAATCTGTCGATTCGCGATGGCGCGAACGGCGAGATCGGCTGCCGTGCCGCCGCCGCCGAGGCGTTCCGCCGCGCGGTCGCGAGCGCGCATCCGTCGCGCCTCGAGCCGATCATGGCCGTCGAGGTCACGGTCGACGACGAGTTCCTCGGCGCGGTCATCGGCGATCTCAACCAGCGCCGCGGTCAGGTTCAGGACGTCGGTGCGCGCGGCACCAAGCGCGTCGTCCAGGCGCAGGTCCCGCTCAGGAACATGTTCGGCTACTCGACGCGGCTACGCTCGCTCACCGAGGGTCGCGCGACGTTCTCGATGCAGTTCGGCGCCTACGACACGCTGCAGTCCGCCTAACCGCGGATGCACTGAAACAGCGAGTCCTGGCCTCCGGGGCCGGTGATCCGGCAATCGTCGGGGCTCGTCGCGTTCGGGTCGCATCCTCCCATCGCCGCGGGCCCGAGCGTCAGCGGCACGAGGACCGTGCGGGTCCCGAGCGAGAACGCGAGCACGAAGTGGGACACGAGCGGCGCTCCGCCGGCCTTCCACTCGACCGTGAACGCGCACGCCGTGTTGTCGCCTTCCGCGCTGACGGCGTACGTCGAGCCGTCGGGCGTCATCACCATCGCGCTGCCGCCGGAGAACGGCATCGCCGGATCGCGCAGCACGGGGTTGGGGTTGCTGGTGCACGGCACCGCGAGGACGAAGCTCGCCTGGTTGCCGAACGGCGTCATGCACGGACCGGGCACGTTCGTCTCGAAGCGAAACGTGCACTCGGCGCGCGTCAGCAGCGCGTCGAGGCTCGTCGCGTTCGTGACCTGATCGCGGATGCACGCGGCGAGGTCGGTGGCATCGCCACACTGCGCGCACACCTCCTGCGGCATGCACGTGCCCGGCGTGGTCGGCGTGCACGTCGTGCCTGGCGTCTCGCCTGCGCAGGCGGGCGTGCCGAGCGCGCAGAAGCCCGCCACCGGCGTCTTCGTCACGCAGCGCGCGGCCTCGGGGTCGAAGTGGTTCCAGAACGGCGTGCAGTCGGGCGGCGAGCCGTCGCAGTCCATGTCGCTCTCGGGGACGAAGTACTTGCTGTCCCACTCGCTGCCGTTCCACTCCTGGTAGACGAAGCAGCTGGCGTAGTCGCTCGGATCGGGCACGTCGGGGCTCGCCTCGCGCGGCCACGCGAGCGCGCGATGATGCGGCTTGTCGCCCGGATCCTCGTGGAGCTTGACCGATGCGTCCTCCGTCGTGTCGAGGTGAACCTTCCAGCGCTCGGCGCTGTGAAGCGGGATGCGAGGGCTCCACAGCACCGTCGCGGCGACGACCTTGTTGCCCTGATACGCGGCGACCGCGATCGCCTTCGTGTCCTCGAAGCCAGACGCAGCCTCGAGGTGCAGCACTGCACTGCCGCCGTCGATCTTCGTCGACGAGATCAGCTTCTCGTCGTCGCGCAGGACGTAGATCGTGCCCGGCGGTCGCGACGTTTGATTCGGCCAGCCGATGCCTTGATCGCACGCGGCGCCGTTATCGTCGCGACAGACGTCGTAGGTGACGAACAGCTCGACGCGATCGAACGTGACCTCTGCATCGATCTCGAGATCGACGCCTTGGCCACCACATGCCGCGCACGCGAGCGCGATGACTCCCCAGCGCATCGGCTGTCCATTATCGCTGGCGCTGTTCGATAAGTGCAAATCGAAGCGACATGACCCACGGCTGAAAATTCGCCCATGTGATCAAGGCATTCGACGATCACGCCATGGTTCAACGTACGCGGGTGGCACGCGTGGTCCGCGCAGCCCCGCAAGTTCAGGAAGTCGTCGCGTCTCCGGTGGTGAAGTGGGTCGGAGGCAAGACCAAGCTATTGCCCGAGCTGCTCGCGCGCATGCCCGAGCGGTTCAACCGCTACTACGAGCCGTTCGCTGGCGGCGCCGCGCTGTTCTTCCGCCTCGCGCCGCGCCGGGCGGTGCTCGCGGATGCGAACCACGATCTCGTCGGCCTCTACACCGCGATCAAGAAGGACGCGAACGCGGTGATCCGACAACTCAAACTGCACCGCGACTCGCACGACGAGGCGCACTACTACGAGACGCGCACGCGCTGGAACGATCGCGAGGTGTCGTGGTCGACGCCGGAGCGCGCGGCCGCGTTCATCTACCTCAACAAGACCTGCTTCAACGGCCTGTGGCGCGTGAACCGGTCGGGCGCGTTCAACGTGCCGATCGGCCGCTACACCGATCCGCCGATCTGCGTGCCCGAGGCGCTGCACGCCGCCCAGCAGGTGCTGTCGCGCGCGGAGATTCGCCGCGCCGACTACCGCACCGCGATCGCCGACGCGAAGGCAGGCGACTTCCTGTACTTCGATCCGCCGTACGATCCGGTGACGACGACGGCGAACTTCACCAGCTACACCGCCGACGTGTTCGGCGCCGACGAGCAGCGCGCGCTGGCCGACACCGCGCGGGCGCTCGTCGCCAAGGGCTGCATGGTGATGCTGTCCAACAGCGACACGCCGTTCATGCGGTCGATCTACAAGGGCTTCCGCGTCGAGCGCGTGAAGTGCCCACGTGCGATCAACTCGAACGCCGCCAAGCGAGGCGACGTCGACGAGCTGATCATCACCGGCGGCTACTAGCCCGCCGCCGGAAGGGGAGAGGGTCCCGCGCGCTGTTACGCGCGGAGGATCGCGTTACGCGAGCGCTTCAGCAGAAGCGTACTGCTGCGTGCTCGGGTCGTAGTCGAGCAGCGTGCCGACCACGCCGGCCGACTTCGCGATCCGGACGATGTCATCACGGTTGCCACGCACCACCATGCGCGGCTCCGCGTGATCCACGTCCTGCGCTGCCAGGAACTGGCGCGCCTTGACCACGTTCTTGAAGACGAGCAAATACGTCTGATCGTTACCGGCCCGGCACATCATCGGGACGCGGCCCGCGCTGTCCTGCGCGGCAAGCTCGCCTTCGTTCGACACCAGGAGGACCCACAACCCGTCCAGGGAGGACTGGGAGGTCGTCGTCTGCATCATATTTCGGGCGGATAGATGCGGCTTTTCGGCGGATCTGTCAAGGAGACTTTGTTACCTGCGCGAGCCACTGTCGTATGCTCCCCTGCGTCCATGGCCCGCGTTCACCTTCCTGTCGTCGACGCGAGGCCCGAGCGGCCGGCGGGGCAGGGCACGGTGACCGGCGACCCCCTGGTCGACACATTCGCGCGGCGTATTCGCTACCTGCGCGTGTCGGTCACCGACCGCTGTAACTACCGCTGCTCGTACTGCATGCCCGAGACGCTCGAGAAATCGGGCGGACTTTCGTTCCAGCCGCGCAGCGCGATCCTGTCGTTCGAGGAGATCGAACAGATTGTTGCGGTGTTCGCCGATCTCGGTGTGCGCAAGGTGCGCCTGACCGGCGGCGAGCCGACGGTCCGCCACGGCATCGTCGATCTCGTCCGCCGGGTCGCGCGCGTCCCCGGCATCGAGCAGGTCGTCATGACGACGAACGGCCACCTGCTCGCCGATCTCGCGGTGCCGCTGCGCGACGCCGGGCTGACCGCCATCAACGTCAGCGTCGATACCCTCGACGCCGGCCGGTTCCGCGAGATCACCAGCCGCGGCGATCTTCCGCGCGTGCTCGCCGGGATCGACGCCGCCGTCGCCGCCGGACTTCGCGTGAAGACGAACGCGGTCGCGCTCCACGGCATCAACGAGACCGAGCTGGTCGCGCTCTGCGAAGATGCCTGGGCTCGCGGTGCAACACCGCGGTTCATCGAGCACATGCCGATGTCAGACGGCGCGCTGTACGACTCGTCGCAGCGGATCTCGGCCGCGGTCATTCGTCGCACGCTCGAGGAGGTGCACGGCCCGCTCGTGCCCGCCGAGACCCGGAATCCCGACGCCGGACCGGCACGCTACTGGGCACTCGCGAACGACCCGGCGAAGGAGCTCGGAATCATCTCGGCGATGACCGAGCATTTCTGTGATGACTGCAATCGCCTGCGTTTGACCGCGATAGGCGAGCTCCACGCGTGCCTGGGACACGATGACGCAGTCAGTCTGCGCGACGTGATCCGTTCGGGAGGAAGTCGCGAGGACCTCGTCAGGGCCATCGCTGGGGCGGTTTCCGGTAAGCGCGCGGGTCATGTGTTCGAGGCCAAAGCGCCGGCGAAACACATGATTGGCATCGGGGGTTAAAACGCGGAATGCGTCCCGACCGTGCTACGGTTGGGCTGGGAAACGCACGCGCCGGGCAGTGCGATTGCGGAGCTACCCCCTATGAAGAACGGAACTCTCGCGAAAGTCGCTCTGACCGCTGCCGTCGTCGCCGGCGGTGCGGGCTTCCTCGTGTACTCGTCGACGAGTCACGCACAGCACTACGAGATGGTCGACAAGCTGGTCGGCAACGGTCTCGACACCTACAAGGACAAGCAGCTGAAGGTCCACGGGTTTGTCGAGGCCGGATCGATCACCGAGGCGATCGTCAATCAGGAGAAGCGGCGCACGTTCGTCCTCCAGAAGGGCGGCAAGAAGATCCGCATCTTCAACGTCGGCCCCACTCCCGACACGTTCAAGGATCAGAGCGAGGTCGTCGCGACCGGTCGCCTGATTCCCTCGGCCGACGTGCAGAAGCTCGCCGACGAGATCTGCGCCAAGGCGAAGGACCAGAGCGCCTGCCCGATCCACACGGACGCCGAGCAGACGATGGTCGTCGAATCGACCGAGCTGATGGCGAAGTGCCCCTCGAAGTACGAGGGCGCGAACTCGAACAAGATCGACACGAACTTCAAGTGAACGCCCATGAGTGACCAAGGCGTTCCGTTCTCACCGATCGCGCTCGTCGGCACGATCTCCATCCTGGCCGCGTTCGCGCTCTCCGCGTGGTGCGTCGCCGCCGGCATCGCCGGCAACGCGCGCAAGAATCGCCGGCTCGTCACCTCGGCGGTGTACGGGCTCTATGGCTTCGGCGCGCTGATCAGCCTCGCCTCCGCGCTGCTCGTCTACGCGTTCGTCACGCACGACTTCTCGATCAAGTACGTCGCCGCGACGAGCGATACGACGATGTCGACCTGGTACAAGGTCACCGCGTTCTGGGGCGCGCTCGACGGATCGATCCTGTTCTGGGTGCTGATCCTCGCGCTGTTCTCGACAGTCGCGATCGCGGTCAATCACAAGCGGCACCGCGACATGATCGGCTACGTCGTCGGCACGATCATGGTCGTGCAGGTGTTCTTCCTGTCGCTGATCATCTTCACGAAGAACCCGTTCGCGACCTACCTGACGCAGCCCCCGGTCGACGGCCAGGGCCTGAACCCGCTGCTCCAGAACTACTGGATGGTGATCCATCCGCCGAGCCTCTACACGGGCTTCGTCGCCGCGACGATCCCGTTCGCGTTCGGCATCGGCGCGCTCGCCTCGGGCCGCCTCGACGACATGTGGCTCGGCTCGGTGCGCTCGTGGATGCTGATCTGCTTCGGCTTCCTCTCCCTCGGCCTCATCCTCGGTGGCCGCTGGGCCTACGAGGAGCTCGGCTGGGGCGGCTACTGGGCGTGGGATCCCGTCGAGAACGCGGGACTCATACCGTGGTTCACGGCGACCGCGTTCCTCCACTCCGCGATCATCCAAGAGCAGCGCGGGATGATGAAGACGTGGAACCTGTCGCTCGTCGTCCTGACGTTCTTCTTCACGATCTTCGGCACGTTCATGACGCGCTCGGGCGCCGTGCAGTCGGTGCACGCGTACGGCGAGGACAACATCCTCGCGCTGAACTTCATCGTGTTCATGGCCGTGATCCTCGTCGTGTCGATCGGCCTCATCGTCTATCGCGCGCCGCGCCTGGCCGCGAAGACGGAGTTCGACTCGTTCTACTCGCGCGAGTTCGCGTTCCTCTTGAACAACTGGATCCTCCTCGCGTGCGCGTTCTTCGTGCTGTTCGCGACGATGTTCCCGACGATCTCCGAGGCGCTCGATGGTTCCCGCGTCTCGGTCGGCCCCGAGTTCTTCAACAAGTGGATGACGCCGTTCGGGCTCGCGCTGTTGTTCCTCGCCGGTGCCGCGCCGCTGCTCGCATGGCGCAAGACGACGCGCGAGCGCCTGTGGAACCAGTTCATGATCCCGTTCATCTGCATGGCGGCGACGATCGTCGTCCTGCTGATCTTCTTCCCGCAGACCAAGACGGGCACCGCGATCTTTGCGGACCAGATCGAGCTGCCGGTCTCGCTCATTAACTTCGGCCTGTGCGCGTTCTGCGCCGGCTCGATCTTCCAGGAGTTCCTGCGCGGCTCGGCCGTGCGCCAGAAGCAGACCGGCTCCGATCCGCTGACGTCGCTCATCGGCCTCGTGCTCGCGAAGCGTCGCAAGTACGGCGGCTACATCGTCCACCTCGGAGTCGCGATGATGTTCATCGGCTTCGCCGGCAAGGCGTACGAGCGGATGGTCGACCGCACGATCGAGAAGCCGGCGATGGGCGAGACGTCATCGTTCAAGTTCGACGGCTACACGTTCGTCTACGACAACCTGTTCCACACGTCCGACGACCACAAGGACGCGGTGTCCGCGCAGGTCAGCGTCTACAAGGGCAAAGAGCGCATCACGACGCTCTATCCGGCCAAGTGGGACTACCACAAGGGCGACGGCCAGATGACGTCGGAGGTCGCGATCAAGGTGACGCCGACCGAGGACGTCTACGTCGTGCTCACCGGCTTCGACCTCGAGAGCCAGGAGGCGAACTTCCGCGTCTACATCACGCCGCTGATCCTGTGGGTGTGGATCGGCTTCCTCGTGCTCGCGTTCGGCACGCTGATCTGTCTCATCCCGCAAGCGGTCGTCGACAAGCTGCAGTGGAAGCCGCGCACCAAGCTCGGCCGCGCTGCCGACGTCGGCATCCTGCTCGCGATCGTGTCGAGCGTCGTGCTCGGCCTCGCGAGCCAGGCCCAGGCGGCCAAGCCGCCCGAGGGCGGCGCAACCGAGCACGTACCCGCCGGCATGGGAATGGGCCAGGCAGGCGGCGGCTGGGCGGCGAAGAATCGCCCCGACACGCCGACCGCCGAGAAGGCGATGAAGGAGCTCATCTGTCCGTGCGGCTGCGCGCGGCAGGACATCTTCCACTGCGACTGCCAGACCGCGTCGGACCTCCGCGCGAAGGTGATGGGACTCCTCGCCGACTTCGACCTGAAGACGCCCGAGGGCAAGAGCAAGGGCTACAAGGCCGTGCTCGATCAGTTCCAGAAGGAGTACGGCGAGTCGGTGCTCGCGACGCCGAAGAGCCGCTTCCCGTGGCTTCTGCCGTCGATCGCGGCGGTCGGCGGCCTTGCGCTCGTCATCGTCGTTGCGCGCCGCTGGGTCAACAAGAAGCCGCCGCCACCCTCGACGGGTGGCAGCACACCTGCCGACGACGACTACGCCGATAAGCTCGACGACGAGCTCGCGGAAACCGACTAGGTCAACGCGATGACGACGCAAGCGGAATCGATGCGATGGATCTGGCGCGGCATCGCTGCGCTGACGCTCGTCTCGGGATGGGCGTTCATCCTCGTCCACAACAAGTTCAACGTGACCGTGCCGGTCGTCGTCGTGATGCTCGCGTACCTCGCGGTCGTCGCGACGCTGATGAACCTGTGGCGCGTCGGCGCGGCGGCGGTGGCGCCCGAAGATGCCGGCGAAGAGGCGTGGGCGCGCCCGCTGGGTCACAAGGGCGAGCTCGAGAAGGAAAAGAAGACGCTGCTCAAGGCGATCAAGGAAGCCGAGTTCGATCACGCGATGGGCAAGCTGTCGAAGGCCGATGTCGATCAGCTCATCCGCGAGTACCGCGCGAGGGCGATCGAGGTGATCAAGGAGCTCGACCGGCTCGCCGAGGGTGAAGCAGGCAGCGCGCGCGATCAGATCAAGCGCGAGATCGCGGCTCGCGTGTCGCTCGATGGCGAGCACGCGGCGAAGGCGAAGAAGAAGGCGGAGGAGAAGGCGGGCAAGGGGAAGGGCAAGGCGAAGGACAAGGCGAAAGAAGAGCCTGCCAAGAACGAAGTTCCAGAGGTTCCCGTCGAGGAGCCCAAGTCCGAAGAGTCGACGGAGGCAACCTCGTGAAGCGCGTATTGCTAGCGATGATGATCGCCGTCGCCGGCACCGCGCCGGCGCACGCGCAGATCGCGGCCGCGATCGGCAAGCCGCTGGAGTCGCCCGACCTGCCGCCGGGCACGCTCAGCGTCCGCGTCGTCGCGGGCAGCCCGAGCAAGCCGGTGATCGGAACCGAGGTGACGCTGCTCGTCGGTGGCCAGCCGCAGATCGCGCGCACCGACTCGGCGGGACGCGCTCACTTCAAGGATCTGCCTCAGGGCGTCGAGCTGCAGGCGAAGGTCCTCGACGAGGACAAGAAGGAAGTCACCTCCGACACGTTCAAGCTCGGCGGTAGCGGCGCGCGGCTCATGCTGACGACGCTGCCGTGGAATCCCGGCGGCGGTGGTGGCGGTGGGCCGATGATGGGTGGCGGCGCGATGCCGAACCCGCGCCAGATGAGCGGCGAGCCGCGGCCCGAGTCGAACGACGCGCCGGGCTCGTTGACCGTTCGCCTGACGCACGACGACTTCAAGGATGCGGCACCGGTCGACGTGCCGGTGACACTCGTCGGCTACGCGGCCGACTACACGGTCACGGTCCAGACGAAGAAGTCCGACAAGGACGGCCGTGCGACGTTCGACAAGCTCGATCGCAGCGGCGCGACCGCGTACTTCGCGATGACGCAGCTGCCGCGCAACAACGCGATCGATCGCTTGGTCGCGGTGCCGACGACGATGGACCCGCGCGTCGGCGTGCGGCTCATCCTGTCGAGCGAAAAGCGCAGCTCGACCGCGCCGGCGGTCGACGACCTGACGCGCCTCGAGAAGCAGGACCGGCCGACGCCTGCGGGCAAGGTGCGGATCACGCTCGAGGGCGGCGTCGATCCCAGCCAGCCGGTCACGCTGTGGGATGCCGAGTCGCACCTCCAGATCGGCCGCGGCACGCCGCAGCAGAGCGCGCCCGATCCGCAAGACGTGCTCGCCGAGCCGAGGTTCGGCGAGAAGGCGGACCTGCCTGCAGGCGCGCTCGACGTGATCGTCCACGGCGGCGCGAACAGCACCGACGGGCCGCTCACCGACGTCTCGGTCAAGCTGACGGCACCCGACGCGGCGTCGGCCGCGGGCATCGAGGGTCAGACCTCCGACGACGGCAAGCTGCGGCTGACCGTGCCCGACCCCAAGGGCCAGTACATCGCGACGGTCACGGTCAACGGCAAAGCGATCACGTCCGAGCCGTTCTCGCTCGAGAAGACCGGTGGCGTGCTCGAGGTCGAGGCGCACTGGGACGGCCAGGGCAAGCCCGAGGTCTTGTTCGACCTCGTGCCGCGCCCCGGCCAGGTCGTCTACGCCGAGACCAACATGCACGGCCAGGTGTTCCGCACCGTGCCGTTCCAGCCGGTCCCTGACCGCGGCACGCGCGCGACGCTGTTCATCTTCCCGCGCATCCTGTTCACGTTCAGCCTGCACTCGCAGATCGACGACGAGTACCTCGGGGTCGGTGGCACGTTCACGCTCTCGAACAACTCGTGGATCCCGTACACCACGAGCACCGATGGTCTGATCGTCCCATTGCCGCGCGGGTTCACCGGCGGCATCGTCGGCGAGCAAGATCAGGGCGACGTCTCGATCGAGCCGAAGCAAGGCTTCCGGCTCATCCGTCCGATCGCACCTGGCAGCCGCGCGTTCCGCGGCGGCTTCTCGCTGCCGGTCGAGAACGGCGAAGTCCACTGGGCGCTCGACCTGCCGTTCGGCGCCTACAACTCGGGCATGGAGATCGTGAAGGTCCCCGGCATGTCGGTCGACCTCGGGGCGTCGAACATGCAGGGCCGGGAGATGACCGTGCCCGCGGATCATGAGGGGCGGCCGGGAGGCACGTTCTACGTGCTGCCGCAGATCTCGATCCTGCCGAAGCAGTCGATGGTGATGACGGTCAAGGGTCTCCCGGCACCCGCGCAGTGGCGCATCTGGATGCCGCGGATCATCGGCGTGCTCGTCGTCATCGTGATGATCGGCGGCATCAGCTTCGCGATCTTCAGGAAGCGCCCCGACGAGGCGGAGAGCGCCGAGCGCGCCGCGCGCCGGCAGAAGCTCCTCGACGAGCTCGTCGAGCTCGAGAAGTCCGGCAAGACCGAGGGCAAGGCGGAGAAGCGCCGCGAGCAGATCATGACCGAGCTCGAGGCGCTGTGGGACGACGACGGCCGGAGCGCGTCGGCAGGCTGAGCATGGCGGCGCTCGATCGCGTCGAGATCCAGAAAGTCGCAAAGCGGTACGGCACCGAGCGTGCGCTCGCCGGCGTGTCGCTCGAGCTGCGCGCCGGCTCGATGTGCGCGCTGCTCGGCCACAACGGCGCCGGCAAGACGACGCTGCTCGGCGTGTTGTCGACGCTCGTTCGGCCGAGCGCCGGGACCGTTCACTACAAGTCGAACGGCAAGGCCGTCGACGGCGAGGACGTCCGCCGCGAGATCGGCGTGCTCGCCCACGCCTCGCTCTGCTACGCGGAGCTCTCCGCGATCGAGAACCTCGAGCTCGTCGCAGGCCTCTACGACGTCGACGGCAGCGCGAAGGCGATCGCCGCGGTGCTCGATCGCGTCGGCCTCGAGACGCGCGCCCGCGGCCGCGCTGCGCGCACGTACTCGCGCGGCATGACCCAGCGCCTCGCGCTCGCCCGCGCGCTCCTGACGAAGCCGTCGCTGCTCCTCCTCGACGAGCCGTTCACCGGCCTCGATCGCGACGGCGCGCTGCAGCTCGGCCAGCAGCTCGGCGAGCTGAAGTCCACGGGCGCGATTGTCGTCGTCGTGACGCACGATCTCGAGGCGATCGCCGGCCGCACCGACCACGTCGCGATCCTGCGCCGCGGTAGCCTCGTGTTCGAAGAGCGCGACGGCGACTACAGCTACGACGGGCTCAAGGACCTCTACCACCGGCACGCCAACTGATGTCGTTCCTACGCCAAGCCGGTCGCATCGCGTGGAAGGACCTCCGCGTCGAGCTGCGCAGCAAGGAGATCGTCATGACGATGATCTTCTTCGCGACGCTGCTCGTCGTGATCTACTCGTTCGCGTTCCCCAGGGACGACCGCGCGATCCGCGGCGCCGTGCCGGGCATGCTGTGGGTGGCGCTCGCGTTCACCGGCACGATCGCGCTCGGCCGCGCCTTCGATCGCGAGCGCGAGAACGACACGATGCGCGCGCTGCTGCTGTCGCCGGTCCCGCGCCTCGCGGTGTTCGTCGGCAAGGCCGCCGCGATGGGCGCGCTGATCCTCTCGGTCGCGATCGTCGTCGTCCCGCTGCTCGCGATCTGGCTCAACGCGCCGCTCCTGAAATTCCCCGGAGAGCTCGCGCTCGCCGTCGTGCTCGGCTCGCTCGGTATCGCGTTCATCGGCTCGGTATTCGCCGCAACGCTCCTGAAAGTTCGGTCTCGCGACGTCCTGTTGCCGGTGATTCTCTACCCGCTCCTGGTGCCGCTCTTTGTCGCAGGCACCAAGGCAACCGCGTCTCTCGTGGCAGAGATTCCCAACGTCGAAACGGCCTGGTTCTGGATCCGTTTCCTCGGAATCTATGATGCCGTGTTCCTGGTACTGTCCCTTTGGACCTTCGAGTCTCTGGTGATCGAATGAAGAAGCTCGCCCTTCCCGCGCTCGCCGCGGCCTCCGCAGGCTGCCTCGCAGCCGCGATCTGGTTCATCTTCGTCAGGGCGCCCGTCCAGTACGGCTTCACCGCCGAGGGCCGCCTCAACGGCTCGAGCCTGTTCTTCAACCACAAGATCTTCTACTTCCACGTCGCGCAGGCGTTCATGCTGTTTGCGGCGGTGTTCGTCGCCGGCACGGCGAGCGCGATCTTCCTGAAGACGCGCAACGCGAAGTGGGACGACATCGCGAGCGCGTCGGTCGATGTCGCCGTCATGTTTGGCGCGGTCGTCCTCGTCACCGGTTCGATCTGGGCGAAGGCCGCGTGGGACGTGTGGTGGAACTGGGAGCCGCGGTTGACGATGTCGCTGCTCCTCTGGCTCATCCTCGTCGGCTATATGCTCGTGCGGAAGTTCGCCGGCCCGAGCGCGGATCGCATCGCCGCCGGCATGGCGATCTTCGGCATGGTCGGCGTGCCGTTCATCTACAAGATGGTCGGCGAGGACTCGCACCCGCCGTCCGGCGCCGACGGCGTCGTGGCGAACCTCGGCACCGACTACAAGGTCGCGTTCCTCCTGTCCGCGGTCGCGTTCCTGCTGTGGTTCGTCACCCTCATGATCGCTCGCGTCCAGGGCACGCGTGCAGAGCGTGAAGTTCGCGAGCTGCGCGAGCGCGGCCTCGACCTGGGAGTTCTCGAATGAAGAAGCTCGTCATCCTGTTGCTCTTGGCCGTCGGCGGCGTCGCGTACGCACAAGAGGCTCCCGTGCAAGTCGATCCGTCGGTCGAGGCCGCTCGCAAGGCCTGCACCGAGGCGATGAACAAGGACCCGTCGTTCGCGAAGTCGATCATCGACACCGTCGACAAGCAGGCCGATCAGAGGACGCTCGACGCGCACTTGGATGCGGCGAAGCACGTCGCCGAGAACGAGCAGCACGTGATCGCCGCGTATATCGCGATGTGGATCATCGCCGCGCTGTTCGTCGTGTTCCTGTGGCGCCGCCAGCAGGGCCTCAAGCTCGAGATCGCGCAGCTGCGTCGTGACCTCGACGCCGCCGGCAAGGAGAGCAAGTGACCTCGAGTCACGTCCTGTTCATCCCGGGCGTGCTGATGGTCGGGATGTTCATCGGCTTCATCCTCGGCACGCGCGCCGCGCGCAACCAGTTCGATCTCGCCCAGAAGCGCGAGGCAGAGCGCGAGGCCGCTCGCGCCGCGCGCGCCGCGAAGAAGGCCGCCGCCGACGCGAAGGACTAGGCCGACTGGCAACTGGTCTTACCAGTGGCTGGCTAGCGTCGCTGCCGTCGAGATCCTGAAGTCCTGTCCAACCCAGCGAAATCTTTGGAAGGTGCAATGGTCCGACCTGTGCAATTTGACCGGCGCCATGAAGTCACGAGCGTTCGCCTTCTTGTTCGCCTGCTCCATTGCCGGTTGCTCCACAGATCCTGATCCGCGTGTCGAGGAGCCGACCGCCTGGCCGTGCGGTTCGATCGAGACCGGCGGCACGTTTGGGCTCGCCAACGTCCACGCCCGATACGAGTACGACGACCTCCACAACGTCGTCTGGAGCGAGGAGACGAGCCACGAGCAAGGGCCCAACTACGGCAAGGTCCTGCAGACCGAGACCAAGACCTTTGTAGGCAAGATTGCGGTCGCCGAAGAGCTCGTCGCGTCCGACTTCCACCTCGAGACAACACGCGATCTCGTCGACGGTCGGATCGTGGGCGAGACACATATCCAGTATCGGACCGATGGCCCCAACGACATCACGAACGGCGTCTGGACCTACGACGGCGAACGCGTCGTCCGGACGGACTTCAAGGACGCGACAACGGATCGCCCGAAGAGCTACAGCGTGTTCACGTACCCCGACGCCAACACGCGCGTCGAGCGCAGCTGCTGGTTCGATTACTACTACGGCGGTGAGCACTGCCGGGAAGTGACGTTGGTCGGCGGCGCCGACACGTGGACGACGCGTCTGACCGACGAGAGCGGCGACGGCGACCTCGATCAAGAAGAGGTCCGCACGTTCGACGCCAACGGCCTGCCGGTGACGATCGAGTCGTATGACTTCCCCGGCGGCACGCGCAAGCTCGCCAGGCGCACCGTGATCGAGCGTCGCGCCGACGGGGCGCCGCTCTTCATGGACGATGGCTTCACGCAGACCGAGTACGTGTTCTCCTGCGAATGAGAGCCGAGCGCGAACGCTGAAGCGTGGTCTACAGCGCGCGCAGTCGTGCCGCGAGCTCGGCAGCCGTCTGGATTCGCTGCGCTGGATCTTTCGCGAGCGCCGCCTGTGCGATCGCGTCGAGCGCGGCGTCGGCGAGCGGAGGGGCGGGGACCTCGACGACCGCGGCCATCGACAGCCACGGCGGGCCGCGATGAAACAGGCGTGCGCCTGCGATCAGCTCCCACAGCACGACGCCGAGCGCGAACACGTCGGTCGCCGGCGTCCATGCTTCGCCGCGCACCTGCTCGGGCGCCATGTACGCGTGCGTGCCGCGCACCGCGCCTGCCTCGCCTGCGGCCCGCGCGACGCCGAGGTCGACGAGGACGATCCGGTCCAACCCCCGCCTGCGATCGGAATCCTTCTCGATCGCGACGACCAGGTTCCCGGGACAGACGTCGCCGTGGACCCAGCCATGTTCGTGGAGGTGCGCCGCGCCGTCGCAGGCGGAGGTGACGATCGCGAGCGCCCGGCTGCG
>JABFXX010000507.1 GCA_013368795.1 Kofleriaceae bacterium | reverse complement strand
CGCGGCGCGGTCCACGACCACCTCCGCCCTGATCGCGGAACTGCTGGTCGCGCGGCCCGCCCTGATCGCGAGGCCCCCGGTCGTCACGACGGGGACCGCGTCCACCGCCGCCGGGACCACGGAACTGCTGGTCGCGAGGTCCGCCCTGATCGCGAGGTCCACCCTGGAACTGTTGATCGCGAGGACCGCCCTGATCGCGAGGACCCTGGTCGCGGAACTGCTGATCGCGAGGACCGCCCTGATCCCGAGGACCCTGGCCGCGGAACTGCTGCTCGCGGGGACCGCCGCCGCCGCGACCGCGACCACCTCGGCCGCGTCCGCCTTGCCCCTGCCCTTGCCCCTGCCCCCCATGCTCGGCTGCGCCTTGCTCGACTGCGCCCTGCTGATCGCGAGGACCGCCGTCGCCGCGCGGACCGCGCTGCTGCCCCTCGCCACGCGGACCACGCTGCTGCTGATCGCGCCCATCGCCACGGCCCCGGCCTCCGCGCTGCTGCTGGCCCTGCTCGCGCTTGGGCGCCGGCGGCCTCGCCGACAGCGCGATGCGCTTGCGCTGGTTGTCGACCTCGAGGACGCGCACGGTCAGCTTCTGGCCGACCTTCACGACCTCGCTCGGATCCTTGACGAACTTCTCGGCGAGCTGGCTGACGTGGACGAGGCCGTCGTTGTGGACGCCGATGTCGACGAACGCGCCGAACGCGGTGACGTTCGTGACGACGCCCTCGAGCACCATGCCGGGCTTGAGGTCCTCCATCGACGTGACGTCGTCGCGGAACTTCGGCGGCGCGAACTCGGCGCGCGGATCGCGGCCGGGCTTGCCGAGCTCGGCGACGATGTCGCGAAGCGTCGGCTCGCCGACGTCGCCCTGGACGTACTTCGACAGATCGATCTTGTCGACGAGCTCCTGGTTGCCGATCAGCTGGGGCAGCGGCACGCCGAGGTCGCCGGCCATCTGCTCGACGAGCGGATAGCGCTCGGGGTGGACCGCCGACCCATCGAGCGGGTTCTGCGAGCCGTGGATCCGCAAGAAGCCCGCGGCCTGCTCGAACGCCTTCGGGCCGAGGCCCGAGACATCCTGCAGCTGACCGCGCGACGTGAACGCTCCGTGCGTGTCGCGGTGGACGACGATCTTCTTCGCGAGCGACTTGCCGATGCCGGCGACATAGCCGAGCAGCTGCGCGCTCGCGGTGTTGAGCTCGACGCCGACGTGGTTGACGCAGCTCTCGACGACATCGCCGAGCTTCTTGCCGAGCAGCGGCTGGTGGACGTCGTGCTGGTACTGGCCGACGCCGATCGACTTCGGCTCGATCTTCACGAGCTCGGCGAGCGGATCCTGCAGGCGGCGGGCGATCGAGATCGCACCGCGGATCGTCAGATCGAGCTCGGGGAACTCCTCGCGCGCGAGGTCGGAGGCCGAGTACACGCTCGCGCCGGCCTCGTTGACCTGGACGACGAACGGCGCGTCCGGACCTTCGCGCAGGCCGGCGTCGGCGAGCGCCTTCTTGACGAAGGCTTCTGCCTCGCGGCCGCCGGTGCCGTTGCCGACGGCGATCGCGCGCGGCTTGTGCTCCTTCACGAACGCGATGAAGTCGTCCTTCGCCTTCGCGAGCTGGGCATCACCCTGCGTGATGTAGACGGTGACCGTGCCGAGGAACTTGCCGGTCGCATCGATCGCGGCGCACTTGCAGCCGGTGCGCAGGCCCGGATCGACGCCGATGACCGACGCGCCACCGAGCGGTGCCGCGAGCATGAGGTTGCGCAGGTTGCCGGCGAAGATGTCGACGGCGGCGGAGTCGCTGCGCTGCTTGAGCTCGCCGCGGACGTCGTTCTCGACGCTCGGCGCGAGCAGGCGCTTGAGCGCGTCGGTGACCGCGAGCTCGAGCTGGCCGGCCCACGGCGTGCCCGGCGCGTGCTTGGCGAGGTTCAGGATGCCGCCTTCGACCTTCTGGATGTCGACGGCGACGTGCGCGCGCAGGACGCCCTCGGCCTCGCCGCGGCGGATCGCGAGGAAGCGGTGCGACGGGATCGTCTTCACCGTCTCCTCGAACTGGTAGTACTGCTCGAACTTCGTCGGCTCGTCGCCCTTGCCGGGGACGACCGTCGACACGAGCTTGCCGTGATCGGCGTACTCCTTGCGGACGTACGCGCGGACCTCGGCGGTGTCCGCGATCGTCTCGGCGACGATGTCGCGCGCACCGGCGAGCGCGTCGTCGGCGCTCGCGACCTGCTCGTTGACGAATGCGGCGGCGTCCGCGGCCGGATCGCCTTCGCCGGCCTGCGCGAGGATCTTCTGGGCGAGCGGCTCGAGGCCGCGCTCGCGGGCGACCGACGCGCGCGTCTTGCGGCGCGGGCGATACGGTGCGTACAGGTCCTCGAGCTCGGCCTTGCCGGTCGCGGCGCGCAGCTTCGCCTCGAGCTCGGGCGTCAGCTTGCCCTGCTCCTTCACGGACGCGAGGATCGCGGCGCGGCGGGTCTCGAGCTCGATCAGGTAGTCGCGCTGGGTCTCGATCGCGCGGATCTGGACCTCGTCGAGGCCGCCCGTGCGCTCCTTGCGGTAGCGCGCGATGAACGGGACGGTATTGCCTTCATCGAGTAGCGCGATGACCGCGGCCACGCCCTTCGCGGGCAGCGAGAGTGCTTGGACGAGCGCCGGCACGGGATCGAAATCGAGCTTCGGCGTGGTCTCGGGAGTCACAGCGTCGTCGGTCATCAAGGCCGGTGAACCTAGCTGTAGGGACTACTCGCGGCAAGCGAAAGCGGCCTCCTGAGAGGGGTCACGCGACCGCGGTGGCCACATGCGCTGACAGCGCAGAACGACACGGGTTATCACCGAATTCGCGTCGCAGTGCCTCCGCCACTTTCGCCTGGAAGGCGGGAGCGTCGACGCCACGGTCGACGAGCTGGGTCCACAGGGGGTTGCCCCTGACGAGGCCGATCGCGACGTCCTCGGCCGAGTCGGCGACGCCGAACTGCGGGACGGTCTCGACCTTGACATCCGAGAACCCCGCGTCCTCGATCAGCCGCTTCAGCTTGGCCGGGTCGGGCATCGAGAACGGCGTCAGCATGAAGATGGGAGGGTCGTTCGGGAACTCGGCGGAGGCGAGCTCGTGGAGGACCTTCGTCATCGGATTTTTCGCGAGCTCGTCCCAGACGTTCAGAAGGAGCGTGCCGCCGGGCCGGAGCACCCGGTTCATCTCGGAGAGCGCCTGGGGCTTGTCGGGGATGAACATGATGCCGAACTGACAGACGACGACGTCGAAGCTCGCGTCGTCGGTGAACGGCAGGCTCTCCGCGTCGGCCTGCTGCCAGGTGATGCGCGAGTCGCTCGACAGCTCGCGCGCGATGTCGAGCATCGGCTGATTGAGATCGGTCACGACGAGCTCGCCGTCCGCGGCGAGGTCATCGAGCAGGCGGCGCGTGACGCGGCCGGTGCCGGCGGCGATCTCGAGGATCTTGCGCGAGCCCGCCGGCACGCGCGACGCGAGATCGATCGCGTACGGCTCGAACAGCACCGGCCCCAGATGCCTCTCGTACAGCTCGGGAATCGATCCGACGAACCGCGCGACCTCTGTCATGCCGAGCGTTATCGCATATTGTCGAGCCATGGCTCTGGACCCCGCACGCGAACGCTTGATCCGTCGACTCCCGAAGGTCGAGCTGCACCTCCACATCGAAGGCACGCTCGAACCGGAGATGATGTTCAGCCTCGCCGCGAAGCACGGCGTCACGCTCCCGTACCGCTCGGTCGAGGAAGTGCGCGCCGCGTACAACTTCCACGACCTGCAGTCGTTCCTCGATCTGTATTACGCGGGCTGCGACGTGCTGCGCGACCGCCGCGACTTCTACGCGCTCGCGATGGCGTACTTCACGCGCGCGCACGCCGACAATGTCGTCCATGCCGAGCTGTTCTTCGACCCGCAGACGCACACCGCGCGCGGCATCGCGATGGAGACGATCATCGGCGGCCTGCGCGACGCGATGGCCGACGCGCGCACGCGCTACGACATCTCGAGCGAGCTCATCCTGTGCTTCTTGCGCCACCTCTCCGAGGAGGCGGCATTCGAGACGCTCGAGCAGGCGCTGCCGTTCAAGGATCAGTTCATCGCCGTCGGCCTCGACTCCGGCGAGCGCGGCAACCCGCCGAGCAAGTTCGAGCGCGTGTTCAAGCACGCCAAGGAGATCGGCCTGCGCACCGTCGCGCACGCGGGCGAGGAAGGCCCGGCCGCGTATATCCGCGAGGCGCTGGATCTCCTGTTCGTCGAGCGAATCGATCACGGCGTGCGCTGCGACGAGGAGCCCGCGCTCGTCGACGAGCTGGTGAAGAAGCAGATCGCCCTGACGGTGTGCCCGCTGTCGAACCTCAAGCTGTGCGTCGTGAAGGACCTGCGCGACCACAACTTCGCGAAGCTGCTCCGCAAGGGCGTCGCGGTGACGATCAACAGCGACGATCCGGCGTACTTCGGCGGCTACATCGGCGAGAACTTCCGCCAGACCGCAGCCGCGCTCGACCTCACGCCCGCCGAGATCATCACGGTCGCGGAGAACGCGGTGCACGCGTCGTTCATGTCGTCGGCGCAGAAGCTATCGCTGACGAGCGCGATCCAGCTCGAGGGACAGCGCGCATAGCATCGCTGGGACAGACGGGCGCGCGACGATTTCGGGGCTAGGATCATCTCATACCCGATGGCCACGCTCGACGAGCTCGAAGCCAAGCTGGAACACGTCCGGGCCGCGCCACGCGATCGCGGGCGGATCGAGCTGATCGTGCGGCGCCCCTCGGCCGGCGAGCGCGAGGTCCTGAGCGAGGCGGAGCTCGATCGCGACCGCGGCCTCGTCGGCGACCGCTGGATCTCGAAACCGAGCAGGCACACGCCAGACGGTTCGCCGAATCCCGAACAGATGCTGACCCTCATGAACGCCCGCGCGATCGCGGCGCTCGCAGAGCGCGACCGGTGGCCGATCGCCGGCGATCAGCTGTTCGTCGACTTCGACCTCGCCGAGGCGAGCCTGCCGCCGGGAACGCGTCTCTCGATCGGCACCGCCGTGATCGAGATCTCGAAGAAGCCGCACACCGGCTGCGCGAAGTTCACCGAGCGGTTTGGCTCCGACGCGACGAAGTGGGTCAACTCCGAGGCCGGACGCGCGCTGCACCTGCGCGGCGTCAACGCGCGGATCCTCGCCAGCGGAACGGTCCGCGTCGGCGACGCGATCGTTCGCGTCTAGTCATTTGCCGTGCGAGCGGCGCTCGAACGACGCTCGGTACGACGGCGAACGGAACAGCAGCACGGGGTCAGCGGACGGCGCGATGCCATCGGTCATCACGAGCGGGTCGTAGTTGATCGGCTCGCACACGCCGCCCTTCTGCGCCATCGCCGACTCGAGCGTCAGTGTGCCGGCGCGGTACTCCTCACGCTCGCGCGGCCACAGCGTCGTCGGGTCGGTCTCGGTGTCGCCGGGCTTGCCGACCGTCACGATCATCTGCCAGGTCGCCGGCCCCTTCGCGAGCCGCTCGAACAGCGCCTTCTCGAGGAAGTCGTGCGGCATCGTCGCGAGCTCTTCCCGCGTCAGCCAGCGCTCGCCGTCGTCGGGAACGAACCGGAAGCGCACGGAGGTCGAACGCTCGCCGCGATCGATGAAGTGGAACGTGTGGACCCCGTAGAAGGTCGCGTTCGTGTAGCTCGGCGGCGGGCCGTGCGCCTCGAGGTAGCGCATGTGCCGGAGGATGTCGGGATGCGTTCTGACGAACTCGGCGAGCCGGTTCGGGTTCGGTCGGCCGGTCCGCGGGTCCGGGGTCAGTGCCGTGTTGCGGTCGAGGAACGTCCTCGGTGTCTTCGCGAAGAACATCGGCGTGTTGATCATCGTGAAGTGCTGCCGCGTTCCGTCGGGCAAGCGCAGCTCGAGCGCCATGCCGCGCGACGACGGGTCGGTATCCGGTGCGTTGGGGTCGCCGCCGGCGAGCGAGAATCTCGCGATCACCGGAATCCTCTGCCCCGAGAAGATGCGCGAGCGCGAGTACTGCGACGGCTCGCCGACGAACGTGCCGACGGCGCACGTGCCTTTCGTGTAGTACCTGCGCTGGCCGGGGTGCACGCCGTACGCGCCTTCGAGCGCGTTCGTCACTGCTTCGGCGGTCACCTGCGTTGGCTTGTGCTCCTCGCACGAACATGCCGCGAGCATCGCGAGCACGATCCAGCGTCTTGCATCGAACATGCGGAACGTTCGAGCAAGCCCCACGCCTCCCGCGTGCGCAGCGCTCGCTATGCGCGAGCCCTTACGCTGGCGGCAGCACGCCGTCGGCGATCGCGATCGCGCGGACCGCGTCGATCGTGTCGGCCTGCGCGGCGGTCTTGTCGTCGCGATAGCGGACGACGCGCGCGAGGCGCAGCGCGAGGCCACCGGGATAGCGCGGCGAGCGCTGGACGTCGTTGAACGCGATCTCGGCGACGATCTCGGGCCGGATGTAGACGATGTGGCCGTCGCGATCGACCTCGCGCGCGAGGAACTCGGCCGTCTGCCACTTCAGCATCTCGTCGGTCATGCCCTTGAACGTCTTGCCGAGCATCACGAACTCGTCGCTGCCCGGGACGCGCGCGCCAAGGTGGATGTTCGACAGCCAGCCCTTGCGGCGGCCACTGCCCCACTCTGCTGCGAGCACGACGAGGTCGAGGCGATGGACCTTCTTGATCTTGAGCCAAGACGCGCCGCGGTTGCCGGCGTCGTACGGCGCGTCGAGCGCCTTCGCCATCACGCCCTCGTGACCCGCGGCGATCGCCTGCGCGTAGAATTCGGCGGCCTCGTTCGCGTCGGCGGTGATGACGCGCTTCGCGCCGTGGATCGGTGCGACCTCGGCGAGCGCCTCGAACCGCAGACGCGCCGGCTCGGCGATCAGCGTCTGATCATCGACGAGCAGCGTGTCGAACAGCGCGAGCGACAGCGGCATCGTGTTCTTGAGCAGCGGGCCCTTCTTGCCGAACCGCTTCATCGTGTCCTGGAACGGCACCGGCCGGCCGTTCGCGCCGAACACGATCGCCTCGCCGTCGACGATCAGCTTGCGCGGCGTCATCGCGGCGACCGCGGCGATCGCCTCGGGCACGTAGTCGGTGACCTCGTTGAGCGCGCGCGAGTACGCGCGAATCGTCTCGCCGTCCTTGTGGATCTGGACGCGGAAGCCGTCGAGCTTGAGCTCGAGCGACGCGGGGCCGCCGAACGTCTCGAGCGCGCCGGCCGCATCGTCGGCAGTCTGCGCGAGCATCGGCAGCACGGGGCGGAACAGCGTCAGGCCGAACCGACCGATCTCGGCCGCGCCGCCCTCGAGCGCTGCACCAGCGACCTCGCCGAGGTCGCCAGCGAGCATGTACGCGCGCCGCACCGACTCGGCCGGCAGCTCGGCCGCCTTCGCGATCGCCTCGACGACGAGGCCGTCGAGCGCGCCGTGCCGGATCTCGCCGACCGCGAGGCCTCCGAGGAACACCTGCTCCGGAGCGGTCGCGAGCGCGAACAACGCGCCGAGCTGATCTTTGCGCGCGTTCGCAGAACCTGCGCCGCGCAGCTCCGCGATCGCGGTGAACCGCCGATCGACCTCGCCGAGCGTGAGCCACGGCGCGACCGCAGCGGGCGTCTGGCGCGCGACCTCGGCGACCGTCGCGTAGCCGACGTTCGTCTTCTGCGGCAGCTCCGCGGCGAGAAACCGCGCGCCGATCGCGCGCTCCTCGACGGACATCTGGCGTAGGCACGCGGCGAGCAGCTCGATCTTCTTCAGCCGACCAGCGGTCTCGCTGACCTGCGCGCTGACGGCGACGAGCTCGGCCAGAAGCACGCGCGCACTGTACCCATCCCGTTCCGCGGGTCAAACGTGAGTGACACGTTTGCCACGCCGAAAAAAGTGAGCGGCGGCCCAAGGAGGTAAGCCGCCGCTCGACGGAAGGTGCCTGCTCAGCAGGGGCCTTCCGAAAACCGTTCGCTCAGCGCGTCGTGACCTCGAGCGTCCAGCTCGCGAGCGTGCCGACGTCCAGCCGGGCCGCGTCCTCGACCTTCAGCGTCCACGCGCCTGCGAGGTCGCCCGAGATGCCGGTCACGGTGAACGTCTGCTTGAGATCGTCGGCCGAGCCGCCGGTGCGGTTGAAGATCACCGTCGACGTCGAGCCGTGCGTCAGCGTGACCTTGAGGTCGCCGCGGTAGGTGTGCGTGATGTCCGTCGTCACCTTGACGTCGGTGATCGCGCCGGCGTCCGTCACGTTGATCGTGCTCGACGCGCCGGTCGTGCTGTTGTCGGGAATCGCCGCCGCCGGCGAGGCCGTGTACGTGTGCGCCGTGCCGCCGCTCGACGTGCACGACGGGTGCGTCGCGCAGTCGGTGTCGTCGCAGTTCTTCTTGCCGTCACCGTCCTCGTCGAGCATCGACGTGTCGTCGCAGACCTCGGCGGCCGGTGCGAGCGCCGGAACCTCGGCGACCACCGCCGAGCCGTACTCCTTCACGTAGCGCATCGACAGCCAGCCGTAACCCGCGCCGTACGGGTGCTGCGTGCCGAACGAGGCCGTGCCCCACGAGTTCTTGAAGAGCCAGAAGCCCTTCTCCTTCATCGGGTTGCCGTTGCCGTCGACCATCACGTTGCCGTCGCCATCGCGCATCGGCGCCTCGAGGTCATCATCCCAGCCGATGATCTCGATCGCGTGACCGGCGCGGTGGTTCAGCGACTCGGTCTTGTCCTTCGCGTTCGGATACGTGACGAAGCCCTTCGCCCACAGCTCCGAATTGACCGGAATCGTCGACGAGCGGTGGTTCCACGCCTGGTAGAAGAACGTGAGGCCGACGCCGACGCCCGACTTCTTCGTCGTCAGGTGCGCCTTGATCGAGTTGGTGTTGATCCAGCGCGACGACGGCAGCTTGAACTTCTGCGCGTCGAGCGCGGTCTGCGGCGGCTCGCCGTTCGTGTAGCACTTCGTCGGGAGGTTCTCGCCGCCGCTGCACGCGGGATCATTCGACGAGTTCCACGGGTACGACTGGTACGGCCACGACGCCTCCTTGATGCCGCCGTAGCGCACGACGGCCTGGAGGTTGTTGTCGACGTTGCTGCCCTCGGTGTTACGGAACGCGCCGACCTGGTTCTTCACCGACCACTGCATGTACTGCTCGCTGAAGTCGACGTCGGTCGCGGGCATGCCCGCCTTGAGGTAGAGGTTCTCGACGATCGCGGTCGCCGCGAAGATCGAGCACACGCCGCGGCTGCCCTGGCTCTTCACCGGCGACTGCTCGTTCTTCGGCAGCTCGAACTTGGCGGGGTAGATCGCGTCGGCCTTGTTGTCGTCGGGCAGCGAGTCGTTCTCGGGCGCGCCCTCGTTGATATTGCCGGGCGTGACGCCGTACTCGCCGTCGTCGTACGGGCTCGGTCCTGCTTCCTCACCGGCACAGGCCGCGAGGAACAGGGGGAGCGTGGTGAGTACGGAGACGAGAGCCTTACGCATGTTGGCGCCGGCAAGTGCGCGATCCATGCCACGCGACCTCAGATCCAAGGTCGCGAACTACAAGGCTGATCCGTCCTGAGATCGGACGCGTGCAACTGCGCTTGCCGGCGTTTCGCCCGGACGCGGCAACCGCAGTTGCCACCGAAAACGCAAAACGCGCCCCGGAGGGCGCGGTCTCGCGAAGAGCGCTGTCGGTCTAGAAGACGAACGGATAGCTGAACGAGCCGCCCGACTGCGTCTTGCTGAACGACGCCTTCTGCACGGCCGCCGCAACGCACGCGCCGAGCGCCGAGTCCGGCGTCGTCTCGACAGCGACCTTCGAGACGCGACCGTCGCCGCCGACCGTGACCTTGACCTTGACCTTGCCCTTGGCCGGCGACTTGTCACCGCACGACGTGACGCGCGCCTTCACCGCCGCGATGCCCGACGAGATCATCGCGCGATCGAGGCTGTCCGGCAGATCGCTCTTGCTGCCGCCACCGCCGCTGGCCGGCTTGGTGCCGCCACCGCCCTTACGGAACTTCGCGCAGCACGCGCCTTCGTAGTTGTTGAGCACGCACGACACTTCGTCGCAGCCGCCACCGCCGCTCTCCTTCGGCGCCTTCGGCTCGGCCTTCGGTTCCGCCTTCGCGACCGTCGTGCCGCCCGAGCGCGAGGTCGTCTTCGACGAGCTCGACTTCGACGACGACGTGTGCTTCTCGGGAGTCTTCTCCGGCTCCTTCACCGCGGTCTCGGGCGCCTTCTCGGGCTCCTTCTCGGGCTCCTTCGCCGCGGTGGCCGCGCTGCCCGTCTCGGGCGTCGCCGCTGCCGCGCTGCCGGCTTCCGGCGCCTTCTCGGGCGTCGTGCCTTCGACCTTCTTGTCGTCGTCCTTCTTCTCGGTGACGCCTTCGGCCGACGCGACCGTGTCGGGCTTCTTGTCGCCCTTGAGGAGGAGCACGACCATCACGATCGCGACGACGGCCAGCAGGCCGACCGCGGCGATCATGATCATCAGCATCTTGTTGTTGCCCGCCGGGCGCGCCGTCGGGACGATCACGGCGGGCTCGGAGAAGCCGCCGCCGCCGAACACCGGCAGGTCATCGATCGAGCCGATCGCCGAGGCCGTCGTCGGCTTGCCGAGCGTGGCACCGCCGCCGCTGCCGCCCATGTACGCGCTCGCCATCGAGCGAATGTCGATGAGGCCCGAGCCCTCGCCGCCGGCCGCGCCGGTCGCGTGACCGGGCGCCGAGCTCGACGCCGCTGCCGCCGCAGGACGCGGCGTGTCGCTCGCGAGCTGCGCGAGGTTGTTGAGCGAGAACAGCACCGAGTTCTCGTTGCGCTCGCCGCGGAGCTTCTGCGCCGAGGCCGATGCCGACGCGGCCGACGATGCAGCTGCCGGCTTGCTGCCGAACAGGTCGCCGCCGTCGTCGTCCTCGTGCTTGCTGGTGCGACCGCTGCCGCTCGACGATGCCGCCGCGAACAGGTCGCCCGGATCGCTGCGCATCGTGCCGGACTCGTCGGCGCCCGTGCTGCCGAACATCGCGGCCACCGCCGAGGCACCACCGCCGCCGCTCGCGGACGTCGTGCTGCCCGACGCGACCAGCGCGGTGAACGCGTCCACCTGCGAGAGCGGCAGCCAGTCGGCGAAGCCCTCGCGCCACGTGAACGTCTCGCCATCGACCTCGCCCGAGGCGAACTTCTGCTGGACCTCGGCGGCCGTCAGCGGGCCGACCTGATCCTGGTTGATGACGAGGTGCCAGACCGCGTCGTCCCCACCACCGCCCGCGGCAGCGCCGTCGTAGCCGTAGTCATAGACGCGCGTGTCCTTCTCCGCCGGCGCTGGCGCCGCTTCCGCCGCCCCTGCACCGCCGCGCACGACGATGATGTTGCTGCACTTCTTGCAGCGAATCTTGAAGACCTTGCCTTGGACCTTGTCGTCCGAGATCGAGTACTTGGCTTGGCAAGCGTCACATACGATCTTCATAGCTATCCCTGTGTTCGCGGTTCACGCCCTACGACCCCCGAGTGAACCGACGCCTTGGAGAAAAGAATCGTATCACGATCCAGGGCTTAACCCGAAACACGGCCCGGTTATCACCGGGGCCTCCCACTCACGCGAATGGATCAGTAAGCCGGATGGTCTCGCTGCGGTCGGGTCCGACCGAGACCAGGCAGAACGGCACGCCCGCCATTTGCGAGATCGTCTGAACGTACGAGCGCGCCGGCGCCGGCAAATCGTCGATGCTGCGTGCATTCGACGGGAGCTTCTCCCAGCCCGGGATGCGCACATATATAGGTTCCGCGGGATCCGTGGGCGGCTCGTCGAGCTCCTTGCCGTCGAGCTTGTAGGCGTCGCATACCGACACCTCGGGCAAGCCGGCGAGCACGTCGAGCTTCGTCAGCGCCAGCGACTGCATGCCTGACAGGCGCACGCCCATGCGCAGCGCCGGCAGATCGAGCCAGCCGCAGCGGCGCGGCCGGCCCGTCGTCGCGCCGAACTCGCCGCCCGCGTTGCGCAGGCGATCGCCCTCTTCACCGTGCAGCTCGGTCGGGAACGGTCCCTCGCCGACGCGCGTCGCGTATGCCTTCGTGATGCCGACGACCGAGTCGATCATCGTCGGGCCGATGCCCGCGCTCTGACACGCGCCGGCCGCGATCGTCGAGCTCGACGTCACGTACGGATACGTTCCGTGATCGAGATCGAGCAGGCAGCCCTGCGCGCCCTCGAACAGCACGTGCTTGCCTTCGCCGATCACCTTCGCGACGTGCCGTCCCGCATCACCGGTGTGCGGGCGCAGCTTCTCGCCGGCGACGAGCGCGTCGTCGATCCACTTGTCGACCTCCGCCTTCGACGGCACCTGGCCGCCGAGGTGCGTGATCACCGGCGCGAGATCGTCGAGGTTCGACGCGACCTGCGCACGCAGCCGCTCGGGCCGCAGCAGATCGCGCATGCGGACGCCCTTGCGCGCCGCCTTCATCTCGTACGCGGGGCCGATGCCTCGTCGCGTCGTTCCGATCGCCTTGCCGCGCTTCGCGCCGTGATCCTCGCGAAGCCCGTCGATCAGCTTGTGGTACGGCAGGATCACGTGCGCGCCGAGACCGATCAGCAGCTCGCCGCGCGTGAGCAATCCTCTCGCCTGGCACTCGCTGATCTCCTCGAGCAGCGTGTGCGGGTCGATCACCATGCCGTCGCCGAGGACGCAGGCCTTGCCCGGATGACACACACCCGACGGTACGAGGTGCGTTACGAGCTTCTGGCCATCGATCACGAGCGTGTGGCCCGCATTCGCGCCGCCGCCGTAGCGCACCACCGTATCCGCCCGCTCGGTGAAAAGGTCTACGACCTTGCCTTTTCCTTCGTCGCCCCACTGGGCGCCGACGACGATGACGACCGACATTACGGCGCCTTTAATAGCGCGATCAGAGCCTTCGTGTCGCCCGCTCGAGCCTCCTCGATCGCGCGTTTGGCCGATCGCGAGCCATCGTCACTTCCGATCAGCTGATCCCCGACGATCGCGGCATCGAGAGCCGCGCCTCTGAGCCATGCGCCCCATGCCTCGGGAGCGCGCTGCTGCACGACCGCCCGCAAGCCCGTCGCCCTCAGCGCGCGCGCGAGCTCGCTCGCTCCCGCGCCATGCACGGCCACGCCGATCACCGCGCTCGGCGGCGCGACCCCGATCGATCGCTGTGCCTGCGCGACCGCCTCGAGATCGATCGCAAACCCGGTCGCCTGCGCCGCACGCCCATATTTCCCGAGCAGCTCGTCATATCGCCCGCCGCGCAGCACCGCATCGGGCGCGCCACCGGCATACGCCGCGAACCGCACGCCGGTGTAGTAGTCGAAGCCGCGCAGATCGCCGAGATCGATCGTCACGCTCGGTGCGGGCTGCTCGGCGAGCTCACCAAACGCCGCGAGCACCACGCGCAGCTGCTCGAGCGCCGCCATCACCGGCTCGGGCCACGGCAGTGCCACCGCCTTGTCGAGCGTCGGCTGCGCGGGTCCCCACAATGTCGCGAGTGCCTCGGCGAGCGGCGCGATTCCCTCCGGCAGCGCGCGCGCTGCACTGCGCACGCCCGCGCGATCTTTTCTGCCGAGCGCCGACGCGATCAACACGCGCGACGCCGCATCGGGTGCCGAGCCGAGCACGAATGCAGCGGGCGCGACGTGACCGACATCGATCCGGATCTCGGGCAAGCCCATGTGCGCGAGCGCCGCCGCGGCAACCGCGAGCACCTCGGCGTCGCCATCGGGCTCCGGCGCATCGACGAGCTCGATGCCCGCCTGCAGGATCTCGCGCTGCCCTGCCTCGCCGGCGAATCGCGTGACCGCGCCCTCGTAGCAGAGCCGGATCGGTCCCGGAATCTCCTGCATGCGCGTCGCGACGACGCGCGCGATCTGCGGCGTGATGTCCGGACGCAGCGCGACGACCTCGCCGGTGCCGGGCTCGACGAACCGGATCGCCGAAGCGCGCCCACCCGCACCGAGCCCACGTTCGAGCACGTCGGCGCACTCGAAGTACGGCGTGATGATCCGCGCGTAGCCCCACGCCTCGAAGACGGCCATGACTTTCTCGGCAAGCGAGCGTCGTCGTGCGGCAGCACGAGGCAGAAAGTCGCGAACGCCCGATGGCAAGCGGATCGGCGGAGTCGACACGGCGGGCTACTCTAGCTGTATTTCCGGCGATCTGGATCACCGCGGGTTGAACGCGACTCGTGTACAAGAGTGCATGCGTTCCATTCTTCTCGCGTTCGCTCTCGCCTCGATCGTTCCCGCGTGTGGTGGTGATGACGGCGGCGGTGGCGGCGGTGGTCAGGCGGATGCTCCGTCGAATGTGCCCGCGATGATCACGGTCACCGGCACCGCCAAGGAAGTCGGCCTGACCGGCACCACTCCACTCGCGGGCGTGACGGTCGCGGCGTATCGCAATGGCAACGACACGGACGCCGTCGCCATGGCGACGACCGACAGTTCTGGCAACTACACGCTGACGATCACGACAAACGGGCAAGCACTCGACGGTTACGTCAAGGCGACGCTCGCACAGTACGTAGACACGTACCTGTATCCGCCGTTCGCGCTCGCCGAGAACTTCGACGGCGCATCTCTCAACATGGTGAAGCCGGCGACGTTTGGCGTCCTCGCAAACACCGCGTGCCGCGCAAACCAAGATAGCGGCAAGGGCACGATCGCCGTGATCGTTGCGAGCGCGCCCGATACGAGCGCGGCAGCAGTTGAAGGCGCGACGGTTTCGAGCACGCCGGCGGCGACGAAGTACTGCTACAACGGCACGAGCGGCGCTCCGGACTTCATGGCGACGGCGACGGCGGCCGACGGAATTGGCTACATGTTCAACGTCACCGGTGACGTGACCGTGAGCGCGATGAAGACCGGCAGCACGTGCAATTCGCACAAGGTCAACGCCCGCGCCGGCGCGCTGACGACGACGCTGATCGTCCCTTGATCTAGATGTTGCAGCCGCCGGTCGTGAACGGCCGGCCATCGGTGAGCTCGCATTCGAACTTCACGCACGTCCCCGCGGGGATGT
>JABFXX010000451.1 GCA_013368795.1 Kofleriaceae bacterium | reverse complement strand
GCTGCGCGCCGCGGGCGACACGTTCTGGCCGGCGGCGGCGCGCCTCACGCTCGCGTGGTTCGTGTTCACGCCGATGGCGGTCCTCGTGGTGCTGCGCTGGAACGGCGGCCCGTCGGGCGCGATGCTCTGCCTCGTCGGCTACCTCGCGCTGCTTGCCGGTCTCCTCGGCTACCGGTTCCGCTCCGGCGCCTGGCGCCGCATCGAGCTCATCGAGCCAAAGCTCGTCTAGCTTTGCCGCGCCTCGCCGCGAAGTTGCCGCACCGCTCCGCGCCGGTCGGATCGAGGGCCCCGCTAAGATCGCTGCATGAAGTTAGCTCTCGCCCTTACGTTGCTCCTCGCCGCCTGCGGTGACGACGGCAACACGCTCGTCGACGCCGCGACCGCAGACACCAGATCCGCCGACACCGCACCCGCGAACAAGGAGGGCCAGGTCTTCATCGGTGAGGTCCACACGCCCGTCGAGCTCGCGAGCGCCTACGCGATGTTCGTCGAAGGCCCGCTCGAGATGCCGCTGGCGACCGCCGACGGTTGCCGGACGATGGCGAATACGGCCCCGACGAGCCTCGACGCGGGCGGAATCGCGATCGACAGCGCGACCACGTCGGTCCTCCTGACCCAGCGTGACGCGGGCGACGTCTACACGCCGGCGATCACGCCGCCGACGAACGTGTTCGCCGCCGGTGAATCGCTGACCGTCGAGGCGACGGGCGGTATGGTCCCGGCGTTCAACGGTACGGTCACGGCGCCCGCGATGCTCGCGGACGTCGTCATCCCGTCGCCGCTCTCGCGGTCGGCGCCGGCGACGATCACGTGGACGCCGGGTACGGCAACCGCGATGTGGATCCTCGTCACGTCGGACACCGCGACGCCCGGCGCGATGCTGTGCAGGACCGCCGACAGTGGATCGTTCACGCTGACAACGAGCGCGCTCGCGCTCCTGCCGTCGACGCTGACGAAGGTCTCGGTCGTGATCTATCGCATGAACGAGACGACGGCCACCGCCGGCAGCTGGAAGGTTTTCCTCCGCGCTGGCGATGGCGTTTCTACGGGCGACATCACGATCGGCTCGTAGCCGATCGCGACCATCGCGTCCCCGAAACGACGACGACCGCCGGCGCCTGCGCGCTCGACGGTCGAGAAACCCGATCGATGTCGGGTCGTAGCTACTTGCCGAAGTGGCCGCTGAGCTGAAGCGACGCGACGAACGCGTTGACGTGGTACGTGCCCTTGAACGCCGGCGTGTACGGCTCCATCGAGGTGTCGCGCTCGCCGGGCGTGACCCAGAGGAAGCCGAGGTGCGCGGCGTAGGCGCCGAACTCCTTGCTGCCACCGAGCGTCACGTTGAGGCGGTTCACGTCGGGGAGCTGCGCCGTCATCGTCGTGTCCGGGATCGGCGTCGGGTCGTAGATGAAGCCCGCGCGAATCGCCGCCTTCTGCGCCGGCAGCTTGTACTCGGCGCCGAGGCGGTACGTGACGGTGTTCTTGTAGTTCTCGGGCGCGATCGATGCGCTGCCGTCGGGGAGCGTGATGTTGAGCTCCTTGAAGCTCTTCCAGTTGATCCAGACGACGTTCGCCTCGATCTCGAGATTCGGCATCGGATCGTACGCGACGCCGCCCCAGAACGACTGCGGCAGCTTGATCGTCGTCGAGATGTCGCCGTCGGGCGGCAGCGCCGGCCGAACCTGCGGATCGGCGTCGAAGTCGCCCTTGCCCGAGAAGTCGAGCTTCACCTGGCTGCGATACATGACGCCGATCTTCAGCTGCTGCAGGGTCGGCGGGTGATACATCACGCCGACGCGGCCGCCGATGCCGAGCGCATCACCGCCGAGGTGAGCCTTGCCGACCGCGTCGCCCGCGATCACGTCGCGCTTGAGATCGACGGTCGCCGGAACGATGTCGACACCGCCGCCGATCGAGAGGCCCGGCACCTGCTTGTTCAGGTTGATACCGACGGCCGGCGTGATGAAGTACGTGCGCAGCGACTGGTCGACGATGACCCCGGACTGCGGGTGGCCCTCGGGCCACGACAGTGCGAGGCCGAACGGCAGGTGGAAGCCGACGCCGACCGCGACCATGTCGTGGACGCGCGACGTGAGGTACGCGTTCGGCACGACCGCCGGGCTCGAGTCCGTGTCGGTCTTGTTCTCACCGCTGAACGTCTCGTACGAGCCATTCGCCATGATGAGCGAGCCGCCGATGGACACGTTGGTGCCCTCGCCGACCGCCATACCGCCCGGGTTGAAGATGATCGACGACGGATCGGTGTTCGACGCGGCGGATGCACCGCCACGACCGGTCACCTTGGCGTCGTGCTCGTTGATGTTGAACGCGTTCGCAGACGCGAGCCCCGATGAGCCGAGGATCGCCGCGAAGAGGATGTGCTTCAGGTTCTTCATGGTGATGTCAGCGGGGAATTACGGGTTGAGGCGGAGGAACGTGATCGCGTCGGTCTGGAGACGACCCGTGCCGAGCCGGCCGGCGGTGCCCTCCGACGGACGCAGCAGCGACGCGTGCTCGAACGTGTTGCCGGGGAACATGGTGCCCGCGTCCGCCGGCAGGTTCGGGTACTTCACGAACTTGTTCGAGTTCGGCATCGCCGTGATCGCGGCCGAGGGGACGGGCGTTCCGACAAACGGATCCGCGTTGGCCGGCATGAGGCCGAACAGCGCGCCCTGGCGATCGGTCGCCACGTTCGGGACGACCTGGTCGTTGACGACCTCCTGGATCAGCACGCGCTTCTGCGCGGTCATCGCCGCGAAGTTCGCGCCGTCCGCCGGGTCGATCACCCAGCGCAGCGTTGCCGAGAACGTCTGGTAACCCGGCTGCGCCTTCCACGCGTCCGTCGCGCACAGGCCCGTCGGAGCGCTCGCGTCGCCGTTCCACTTGGGGCCGCTGAGGATCTGGGCATCGATGAGGCTGTCGATCAGCGTGCAGCGGATGGTCAGGTTCTGCGTGTTCTCGAGGACATCCGCCCAGCCGACGCCGCCGACGTTCAGGACCGCGTCCTTGATCTCCGGCGCGGTGCCGACCGCCGTCGTGCCGATCAGCGAGCCGAGCGACTGGCCCATGTAATAGATCTTGGTCGGATCGACCTTGAGCCCGCCGCAGCCGGCGGCGCCGCAGGTCTTGAGCGCCTTCGCGAGGCGCTGGATGTCGAGCACCGTCTGGCGGATGCCGTCGCGGGTCGCCGCGAGGTTCGTCGACAAGAACGGCGCGTAGCACTGCGGCGCGCTGGTCGGCGCGGGCGGAACGGTGTTCGACATGCCGGCGACGCCGCACGTCTCGTTCATCCCGCACTGCGCGACCGTGTCGCACTCCGTGGAATTCGGCGTGCCTCCGAGCGCGCACCGGCCGATGCAGCCGAGCGCCGCGTCCTTCGACGTCCGCACCGCACGGCTACCGTGCGCCGAGAAGTCGATCGCGACGGCCGCGTAGCCGTTGGCCGCGAGGTTGCCCGCGATCGCGAACAGCGCTTCCTTCGAGCTGCCGAGGCCATGGCCGAAGATCACGGTCGGGTAGCCGCCCGCAGGCGCCGCGGTCGCCGGGATCGTGATGAGCGTCTCGAGGGCGAGCGAGCTCTGCATCTCCGGGTGAACCGGATCGCTCCACGCGCCCGGGATCATCGAGCCGCCGGCAAGCGGGTTCGGGCCGAGCGTCTGGAAGCCGAGTTGGCCGAGGCCGGCGCCGATGACAGCGCCGATCTGGTTGCACGCAGCCGCCTGACAGACGCCCGAACCCGCGACGAAGTTCGCCTCGGTGCAGCCCGTCGTCAGCGGCGAGCAGCCACCGAGCGCGAGCTTGAGGAAGCACTGGGTCGGGTCGGGCTCGGGCAGGGTCGGCGGGGTCGGCGCCGCGCAGAGGGCCGCGTACGGGCCGAACTTGCTGTCGGTGATCGGCGTGACCTGGAGCAAGCCTGCGGCCGGCAGCAGGTTCGCCGGCGAGCCCGTGACCGACTGGTCGAGCGGATCCGTCGTCGTCTGCGTCGTGAACTGGAAGCCAACGAGCACGTCCGTGCGCGGCCGTGCATTGGGCACCGCCGTCAAAAACTGCATGCCCGGCGCGTGGAGCTTCCACAGCTGGTCGAGCGCGAGCAGCTGCGCGCGCTGCGCCTCGTCCGCGGGATCGAGCGGCGTGCGGTTGCCGACGATGACGCCGTGCTCGTCGATCGTGACGGGATCGTTCGCCGACGCGACGAGGCCCCACGTGAACGTGCCGGTGAACTCCTTGCCGGTCGCGTCCTTGATGCCCTTCTCGAGCGCGACGAAGTACGTGCTCTTCTGCTTCAGCGGGATCATCGGGATGATCGCGACCGCGTGGACGGTCTCGGGCGCGTCGCAGTGGTCCTTGTCGAGGAACCGCAGCGTCGTGCCCTTGCGGACCACGACGGGGATCGAGACCGCGCTGCCCGGATCGTTCGGCTGGCCGGCGTTCGTCAGCTGGTACATGACGATGTTGCCGGCGAGCGACGCCTCGTCGACCTCCGCCGAGAACGTCACCTGCATCGCGGTTTCGTACGTGCCGAACCCGTCGAGCTTGTTGAGAATGGCCTCGCGCGTGGCCTTCGCCGTGTCGTTCTCGCAAGTCTGCGGGCCGAGGTTCAGCTTTCCGGTCGCCGGATCTCGAGCGAGATCGTTCGGGAACGGAATGAAGCGAGCGCCCGTGGCCAACGAGCGTGCGGGATCGAACTCGACCACCGGACCGGCCGTCTCGTCGGGATCGACGTCGACGTCGGGGCAGCCGGCCATTGCGACGAGCGCACAAGCCAACAACTTTTTCATCTGAGCTCCGTGAAGAGGAATCTGAACGAAGCGCAGTATAGGCAGGCTCGTCAGAATCTCCCAGAGATCGGAGCGTGCAACGGTGCATGCAGCACGTGGTCGACGAACAGACCGTATGCATGCACACGCGACTTACGACGTGTCGTAGCCGCTCGGCGTCGACGGTCACGCAGGTTGTGCGTGTCCGTGACTTTCACCACCCTTGGCCTTCGCGTGCACGAGGCCCGGCGCGGCAGAAGGCTGCACCCCGTCGTGCTCGCTCTCGTCGGACAGCGCGGCAGCCGCCTCGTCCTTGTGCGCACGAAAGTCCGCAAGCACGTCGTTGATCTCGGCGCCCGCGAGCAACGCGATGTTCGAGAGCCACAGCCAGGTCAAGAAGATGATCGCGCCGCCGAGGGTTCCGTACGTCGCCTCGTAGCTATTGAAGTGGCCCAGGTACAGGCCGAACGCGGCGCTGATGCCGAGCCAGCCGAGCACGCCGACGAACGCGCCCGGCGTGAACACGCGAAACGGCGCGTCGGTGTTCGCCAGGAACTTGTAGACGACCGCCCACACGACCATGGTCAAGAGGCCCGCGCCGACCCACCGGCCGATGTTCCACACGGTGTCGAACTGCGAGCCGTACCCGAACCGGTCCGCGAGCAGGTGGCCGAGATAGGGACCGACGACCAGCATCGCCAGCGCGATCACGATCAGCACGGCAACGCCGAGCGTCACCGCGATCGCGATCAGGTTTCGCTTGATGTAGCCGCGTGTCTCCTTCTTGCCGAAGATCACGTTGAGCGCGGTCATGAGCGCCATCGCACCGCGCGACGCGCCCCACAGCGCTAGGCTAGCGCCGAGGACCGCGAAGCCGGCGCTCGATGCACTGATCAATGCGTCGACGCGCGCGCCGATCAGATCGCGAACGCTCTGCGGCATCGTGTCCATCGCCATGGTGACGCCTTCGCGCACCGTCGTCGGATCGAGCACGAGCAGCGCGATCGACAGCACGAACACGAGCATCGGGAACAGGGCGAGGATCGCGTAGTACGCCATCATGGCGCCCACGTCGGTCACGTTGTCATCCATCAGCTCTTTTCCGAGCTGCTTGAAGAACCGCTTGATCGCCATGCCTGCAGAAACTGCAGCGCATGTGCCAGCGCGCCCGGCAGGACTCGAACCTGCAACAACGCGGGTAGAAGCCGCGGACTCTATCCAATTGAGCTACGGGCGCTCACGAGCCAGTCGGCTCGGGGTCACGACTCTGCCGCACGGACGCCAACTCCTCAAGCCCTCAGATGCAACTCCCAGCGCCGCAGCCGCCGATCGAACGCGCGCAGCCGCTCGGACAACCATGATAGGTTTCACGGCCATGCGGCAGAGCATCGCAATTCTCCTGAGCCTGGGCCTGGGCCTATCGGCTTGCGGCAAGTCCGGGGCGAACGAGGGCGCCGAGGCGGCGCGCAAGGAAGCCGAAAAAGAACAGAAGGAAAAAGAGAAGAGCGGCGGTGTCGCGGCGAAGATCAATCCGCCGGTACCCGGTCGCGCGAAGCTCAACTGCGCGAACGTCGTCAAGGCGGACCTGTTCCAGCAGGCGCTCGGCGAGGTCGAGCCGGTCACCGTGACCGACAGCAAGTCGGAACCGGATGCGGCGGCGAGCTGCTCCGTCGTGCGCGGCGGCAAGCGCCTGAACGCGAAGGAGCAGGAAGCGAAGCTGAAGAAGGAAGGTCGCCTCGGCGTCATGCCCGGCGACGAGATCTGCAACGTGTCGACGTTCTGCTGGACGATCGAGGACGCGGATCGGTTCCGGAAGAAGTGCGCCGAGATGAAGGACCACGACGACGAGTCGCTCGGCTTCTACGCGTGCGTGCTGGTCGTCGCGACCGGCGCCGATGACGTGAAGCGGTTCCGGTTCTTCGACTCGGATACCAAGTGCATCATCCAGGTGCGCGGCGGCCCGAGCAACGTCGACAACGACCTCATCGGCAAGTGCGCGAAGGCCGCGCACGACCTCATCGGTCCCGACGAGATCGCGGTGAAGGCGGCGCCGGCCCCGGCCGAGGCGACCGCCGAGGGTTCGGGAACCTAGCGACGCCGACGGCGGCGCGGGCGAGCGACGAGCGCGCCGAGCACGCCGAACGAGAGCAGCGCGGCGCTCCGGCTATCGTCGGACGCGCTGCAGCAGCCGGACTCGACGGCTTCGCGGACGCACGAGCCGGTCTCGCCGGCGGCGCCCTCGCAGGTGAAGCCCGTCGGACAGCTATCGACGACGCCGACGACGCACGACTGCGAGCAGTACATGCCGTCGGTCGTATCGAGGCAGAGCTCGGACTCGCAGAACTGCGGGTAGTCGCAGCTGTCGCCGACCTGGCCGGTCGGTGTCGCCCAGAAGCACTTGCCCGCTTCGCACTGCTGGCCCTTGGCGCAGCTGTCGGCGGACGTGCACGGCTGGCCCTTCGTGACGGTGATGACCGGCGAGTCGGTCTCGACGTTGATGTCGTCGAATGCTTTGACGACGATGTCGATGACGCCGTCAGGGACGGTCTGCGGAAGCACGAGCGGATACGTCGTCTCGGGCTGGCCCTCCGGGCCAAACGGCGCGCCCTTGACGGTGAGCCAGCGGTAGTCGTTGAGCCAGAGCTCGAGCTTGGCGATACCGCGCTGCGCCGCGGCCGTCGCGAGGATGGCGGAGCCGTTGGTGATCGTCCCGCCGCTCGTCGGCGAGCTGACGTTCAGCGTCGGCGGCGCAGTGATCGGCGTGCCGGGGCCGAAGATCGAGATCAGGCGCTGGTGCGAGTTCTGGAAGCCGCCGCACGCGCACGGACGCGAGCCGAACTCGCCGCACTTGGCGAGGTCGTTGCGGAAGAACTTCTGGCCACCGCAGTCGGTGCGGTAGGTCATCGGATCGGTGCAGGCCGAGCGGCCGTCGGAGAACTCGAACGCGTGGTCGAGGCCGTACGCGTGCGCGGTCTCCTGCGCGATCGTCTCGCAGATGTCCTGCACGCGGCGCGGGCCGCGGTAGATGTTCGCGAACGAGAACGAGATGACGTTCTCGCGCGGATCGCAGCCGGGCGTACCCGGTGCGATGCCCGCGATCTGGTTCGACGAGTAGCCGATATTCTCGGGACGGCCCGCGGCGATGCCGAGGTTGAACGAGAGGCCACCCGCGGGCGGCGTCTCGGACACGATCACGCCGTACGGCGAGTAGAGCTCGCGGATGCAGTTCAAGATCGCGTTCCACTCGTCGTCGGCCGCGGCGCCCGTCTGGCCGGCCGCGTTCTGGAACTCCTCGATCACGTAGTCGCCACTCGAGCCCGCCTGGCAGAGGCAGCCGCCGCCGCCGCAGACCGGCACACCGGCACACGGCAGCGACGACGACTTCGCGCGTGCGTCGTCGAGACCGCCGTGGATCATGCAGCCGCCCTTGCAGCGCTCGATGACGACGTACGGCGAGATCTGCGAGTCGGCGGCTGCGAGGCCTGGCGCCAAGAAGATGGCGGCGATGAAGAGTGAAGCGAGGCACCTCATCGCGCGGCCTACCCTCACGACTTGCTGACCGTGAAACCGGTCACGCAGCGGTACTGCTTGTCCTTGTACTCGGTGATCACGAACTCGAGCTTCACCGTGTACTCGGAGCGAAACGCTGCGAACAGCAGCTGCACGCTCGAATCGCTGAGATCGCGGCCCTTGCACTGCAGACCTCCCCATCGATAGTTCGTCGACGCCTTGTCGTTCTCGAGCCAGACGGCGCCGTGAAACAGCTTGTAGCTGGAGTCACCGGGCTCGAGGACCATGAGCTGCGAGACGGACGTCGTCGCAGTCGTGTCGGCGTGCGCGACGGCGGCGAACGCACATGTGAGAGCTAAGACAAGCGAGAGGCCACGCATGAGGCCATCGTATCAGCGCTTGCGGCGCCTGCGGATGACCAAGCCGAGCACGAGCCCGGAGATCCCGAAGTGAATCATCGCCTGGCCGCCGGTCGAGGCGCTGCAGCAACCGCCGCCATTGCTGGTCGACAGACACACGCCGTTCTGGCCGCTCGTCGCGATGCACTCGAAGTCCATCGGGCAGCTGTCAGCCGTCCCGGTGATGCAGTCCTGCGTGCAGAACGCGCCATCGCTGGTGTCGGTGCACGCTCCCGACTTGCAGAACTGCGGGAAGTCGCAGCTGTCGCCGAGCTCGCCGACCGGCGCCTCCCAGAGGCACTTGCCGGACTCGCAGACCTGACCCTTGGCGCACGAGTCCGCGCTCGCGCACGGCGCGCCCTTCGTCACGTTGACCGTCTGCGACATGGTCTCGCCGCCGATGTCATCGGAGCACTTGACCTGGATATCGATGATGCCGTCGGGAACCATCGCCGGCATCGTGATCGTATACGTCGACGGGTTCGACTGCCCGAACTGCTGGTAGGGGGCGCCGGGCTTCTCCGCCCACTTGTAGCCGTTGAGGAAGAGCTCGACCTTCTCGGTGCCGCGCTGCGAGCCCGAGGTGATGCCGAACGCCGCCTGGTTGGTGATCGTGCCGCCGCTCGGGGTGATGATCTGACAGGTCGGCGGCGCGACGATCGACGTGCCTTCGCCGAACACGTTCTTGATCTTCACGTGCGAGTTCTGCGAGCCGGCGCAGCGGCACGGGCGGACGCTATTTTCACCGCACGATGCCGCCTTGTTGCGGAAGAACTTCTGGCCACCGCAGTCCGTACGGTAGGTCATCGGGTCGTTGCACGCCGACTGGCGGTCGCTGACGAACTCGTACTCGTGATCGAGGCCGAACGCGTGCGCGGTCTCCTGCGCTGCGGTCCAGCAGATGTTCTCGACGCGCTGGGCGTTCGCGTGGTGGTTCGCGAACGAGAACGAGATGACGTTGTCCTGCGGGGTGCAGTCGCCAGCGAGCGGCGCGATGCCGAGGATGCTGTTGTCGAGGTCGATGTCGGTCGGGTTACCCGCGATCACGGCCATCGTGTACGACACGTTCGTCGGCTTCTCGTCAGTCACCGTCACGTTGAACGGCGAGTAGACCTCCTGCATGCACTTGACGACCGCGTCCCACTCCGCGTCCGCCGCCGCGCCGGTCAGCCCCTGCGCGTTCTTGTACTCCTCGATGACGTGCACGCCCGTCGTCGGAATCGTCGACGTATTGGTGCGCGCGTCGTTGGTCGTGCCGCCGTTGATCATGCAGTTGCCCGTGCACCGGTTCAGGTACAGGTACGGCGAGATCGTCGCGGCCGGCGTCGAGTACGCGGTGCGAGGCGTGTCGACGTACGTGCGGCCGGTGCCGATGATCGTCTGACCACGCGGGGTCTTCAGTTGGTCTTTTTTCTCGGCGGCAGCGGGAGCGACGAGGAGCGTGACAAGGCCCACGCCGACGAGGCTCGACAGGACGGTGCGGAACATAGGGTGCGGGATACTACACGACTGGAATCGTCGTCAGCAGGATTCATCACAAACGCAAAGCGTGCGGCTTGCAGCTGCTTTCAGAGGTCGAGCAGGGTGCTACCGGCGGCCTCATGGTGTCCCACGATACGGGCCGTCATATCGAGGTTGCCGCTCAGCCAGGCGATGTCGATGCGCACATCGAGAGCGTCGGGGCCGGTCGGATAGCGCACCTGCGTCAGGGCGCTCTCGAGGCACAGGCGCGTGCTCGGCGACTCCATCCCCTTCGCGCTGGCCGAGTAGCCGACGCCATCCGGTGTGACCGAAAGCATGACGACCACGTCGGCATCGCGTACGCGGAGCAGCGCAGGCTCGCCCGCGGTGCGCGGTTGTGCGAGGTGGGCGCGCTCGGCCCACTCGTCGAAGCAGCCCTCGATGTCGCGCTGCACGACCTGGATCGCGTCGGTGATGTCGCGGCTCTTGACCCCGATGATCGCCGGGGCCTTCGCGATGTTCGGGACCTGCTTGGCGCGTACTTCGATGACCTTCTCCTCGAGCTCGCGAACCTTGGCCTGCGCCTCGTCGAGCGCCTTCTTCACCGCGACGAGCTCGGCGCGATCCTTCGTGCCCTCGACGATGATCTTGCGGAGCTGTTTGATCTCCTGATCGCGGCGGTTGATCTCGTCGATCAGGAGCTTCACGGCCCGCTCGTCGGGCGGATCGACGCGCTGGGTCACGGTCGGGCGCGTCATCATCGCTGCGGCCGCGCCACCGACGAGCAGCGCGCCGATCGCGGCAGCCGCGATCACTCGCACCGGCGAGCGCTGCTGCGGCGGCGTCAGCTCGTGAACCAGCGCCGACAGCGTCGGGAACCGCTTGCTCCGCTCCTTCTCGAGCCCGCGCATCACCGCGCGGACGATCGATGCGGGCACCTTGCTGTTCTCCGGCGGCGCGATCGCGCGGTCGCCGTGCTCGAGCATCGACACGCTCGTCGCGCCGGGCAGCGGATGCTTGCCCCATAGCGCCTCGTACAGGGCGACGCTGAAGCTGAACTGATCGGCACGCGCGTCGATGCTCGGCCCGGTCAGCTGCTCGGGCGGCATGTAGCGCGGCGTGCCGAGCACCGTGCCGGTTGCCGTCAGGTCGACCTGCAGCGGGCTCCCGTCGGCGGGCTTCTGCGATCCGGATGGGCTCGCGGTGATCGGTCCGCGCGCGCTGTCGTCGAGGAACACCGAGCGCGCGAGGCCGAAATCCGTCACGCGAACGCGCCCGTCGGCGCCGACGAGCACGTTGTCGGGTTTGAAGTCGCGATGCAGAAGCCCGACGGAGTGCGCGGCCATCAGCCCGCGCGCCGCCTGGTGGAACACCTCGAGGATCTCGCGCCACGTCCGCGGCCACCGCTTGAGCCACGTCGTCAGCGTGTCGCCCTCGATGAACTCCATCGCGATATAGACGTCGCCGGCGTCGGTCGTGCCGACGTCGTAGACGCCGACGACGTTGGGGTGATTGAGCTGCGCGATCGCCTGCGCCTCGCGCTTGAGGCGCGTTCTCGCCTCCTTCGCGTTCGCGCCGGCGAGGTTCGCGCGGAGGAGCTTCAGCGCGACCTTGCGATCGAGCTGAGGGTCGTACGCCGCGAACACGACGCCCATGCCACCCGCGCCGAGCGAGGACAGCACCAGATATCTTCCGACGCGATCGCCGATCGACAGCGTCGGCCGCTTCGCGACCTGCGAATCCTCGGCGATCTTCTCGTGCTTGTGCGTCGCCGCGTTGCTGTCGGCTTCATCCCCCGCCAGCGCCGCCACGAGCGCGCGACAATCTCGACACCCTGCGAGGTGCGTCTCGACCGCGGTCACCGCACTGGCTGCGAGTGCGCCTGAGACGAACTCGCTTGCCGCGTTGTCGTCGAGACATTCCACGGTGTCAGCGTAGCAAACGGCCTGCGCCAACCGCTTGAAATGCATACTCTGTCTAGACACCTCCCGACCCGCCCTGTTGCCCCCGGATCCCGGCCGCTCCGGCATGCGGGGATTCGCTTGCAATGCGAGCGGTTACGGGGTAGCTAGTGCCCGCTTTATGCTCAGCGACCTCTCCAAAGTCCGCAACATTGGCATCTCGGCCCACATCGATTCGGGCAAGACCACGCTGACCGAACGCATCCTCTATTACACGGCGCGAATCCACGCGATTCACGAAGTGAAGGGCAAGGACGGCGTCGGCGCAAAGATGGACTCGATGGAGCTCGAGCGCGAGCGCGGCATCACGATCCAGTCGGCAGCGACGTTCTGCCAGTGGCCGCCCGACGCGAAGGCGCAGAAGACGGTCATGGCCGTCCCGAGCTCGCCGATCAAGGCGCAGCACCACATCAACATCATCGACACCCCGGGACACGTCGACTTCACCGTCGAGGTCGAGCGCTCGCTCCGCGTTCTCGACGGCGCGATCATGGTTCTCTGCGGCGTCGCCGGCGTCCAGTCGCAGTCGTACACGGTCGACCGCCAGATGCGCCGCTACAAGGTTCCGCGCATCGCGTTCGTCAACAAGCTCGACCGCACCGGTGCGAACCCGTTCCGCGTTCGTGACCAGCTCCGGGAGAAGCTGAAGCTCAACCCGATCATGATCCAGTGCCCGATCGGCCTCGAGGACAAGCTCGCGGGCTGCGTCGACCTGATCGAGATGGTCGCGTACACGTTCCACGGCGAGAACGGCGAGCAGATCGAGCGCGGTCCGATCCCGACCGACGTGATGCACCCGCTCGCCTCGCACGGCCACGAGGGCACGCTCAAGGAGCTGTGCGAGAAGATGCGCGAGGAGATGCTCGACGGCCTGTCGCTCGTCAACGACGAGATGGCCGAGGCGATCCTCGAGGAGAAGGTCACCCCGGAGCTGATCCGCAAGTGCCTCCGCGACTCGACGGTCGCGCTGAAGTGCACGCCGGTGATGTGTGGCTCGGCGCTCGGCAACAAGGGCGTGCAGCTGCTGCTCGACGGCGTCTGCTCGTACCTGCCGGAGCCGCGTGACGTCGAGAACGTCGCGCTCGATCTCGACAAGGAAGAGACCCCGGTCGTCCTCGCGTCGGATCCGACCAAGCCGCTCGTCATGCTCGCGTTCAAGCTCGAGGATGGTCGCTACGGCCAGCTGACGTACATCCGCGTCTACTCGGGCACGGTGCGCAAGGACGACTTCATCGTCAACTCGCGCAACGGCAAGAAGTTCAAGGTCGGCCGCCTCGTCCGCATGCACTCGGACGACAAGGAAGACATCACCGAGGCCGGCGCCGGCGACATCTGCGCGCTGTTCGGCATCGACTGCAACTCCGGCGACACGTTCACCGACGGCAGCGTCAACTACGCGATGACGTCGATGTTCGTGCCCAAGCCGGTCATCTCGGTCGCGATCAAGCCGAAGGACAGCGGCGCCGAGATCAACATGTCGAAGGCGCTCAACCGCTTCACGAAGGAAGACCCGACCTTCCAGTGCTACGTCGACCCCGAGTCGAACGAGACGATCATCGCCGGCATGGGTGAGCTCCACCTCGACGTGTACATCGAGCGCATGAAGCGCGAGTACAAGGCCGAGGTCGTCACCTCGCCGCCGCAGGTCGCGTATCGCGAGACGATCGGCGCGAAGACCGAGTTCAACTACACGCACAAGAAGCAGACGGGTGGCTCGGGTCAGTACGGCCGCGTCGCCGGTTACTGCGAGCCGTTCGACGGCGAGTTCGAGTTCGTCGACGAGATCAAGGGCGGTTCGATTCCGCGCGAGTTCATCCCGTCGTGCGAAAAGGGCTTCAAGTCGATGATCCCGAAGTCGCCGCGCCTCGGCGTGCCGTGCGTCGGTATCCGCGTCGTCATCAACGACGGTCAGAGCCACGCGGTCGACTCGAGCGATAACGCGTTCCAGGAAGCCGCTCGCGGTGCCTTCCGCGACTTCTTCCCGCGCGCGAAGCCCAAGATTCTCGAGCCGATCATGAAGGTCTCGCTCGAGGGTCCGGCCGAGTTCTCGGGCAACATGCTCGGTCTCATCATGCAGCGCCGCGGCATCGTCATGGGCTCGACCGAAGAGGACGGCAACGCGCGCGTCGACGCCGAGGTTCCGCTGTCGGAAATGTTCGGCTTCTCGACCCCGCTCCGCAGCTCGACGCAGGGCAAGGCCGAGTTCACGATGGAGTTCGCGAAGTACTCCGAGGTGCCGAGCAACGTCGGCGAGGAGCTGCTCGCGAAGGCCGCCAAGGCCAAGCAGGAAGCTTCGAAGAAGTAAGCAAGCGACTCGTTCGCTGCTTCGATGCGGGCACCTCCGGGTGCCCGTTTTCGTTTTCGGGCGTACGCTCCCGTGCGTGGGCGCGATGTGGTGGGCGAGCGCGATCGTCGCGGCGATGGGGTTGGCGGCCGTCGCGTGTGGCGACCGTGCAGCGCCGTCGCGCACCACGCAGGCATCGACATCCGAGGAGGAGATTCCGTCTCCGCCGGCTGCCGTGCCGGCCCGCGCTCTCGCACCCGATGCGGCGCCGCCTCCGCCTCTGCCTTCGCGTCCGCCTCCGCCTCTGCCTTCGCCTCCGTCTCCGGCGACGCCCGCCGATGTCACGTTGCTGCTGAGGCCTGCGTGCGGCCCGGGCTCGGGCGAGCCGTCAGCGTTCCTCGTCGAGCTAACGATGCCCGTGGCCGGCCGACCCGTCTTTCGTCTCGATGACGAGGTGATGGGAACCGCCGGGATGGCCGCGCTGATCACCGACGCCAGCGCCGAGGACGATCGCGGACCTCTGCCGCTCGTCCGTCGCGTGCGCGCTCGCGTGCTCGAGCTCGCGCCGTCCCGCCGTCCAAGTGGAACGCTCAAGCTCCGCTACCGCGCGCTCTCGATTTCGACCTCCGAGGACGGCGCGCGCG
>JABFXX010000475.1 GCA_013368795.1 Kofleriaceae bacterium | reverse complement strand
GATCACGCTGCCGAAGCCGAATGCCATCTGCACGAGCGCGGGGCCCATCAGATTCGGGATCAGGTGGCGCAGCATGATGCGCCGGTTCGACGAGCCGAGCGCGACCGCCGCGAGCACGAAGTCGCGCTCGCGCAGCGCGAGCACCTCGCCGCGGGCGACGCGCGCGTAGCCGACCCAGCCGTTCACGCACAGCGCGAAGATCATCACGCCGAGACCGGGGCGCGAGACGGTCGCGACGACGGCGATGTTCAGCAGGATGCCCGGGAACGCCATCAGGATGTCGACGATGCGCATCAGCACCTCGTCGACGGCGCCGCGGAACCAGCCCGCGACCGTACCGAACGTGATGCCGATCGTCGCCGAGATCGCGACGACGATGAAGCTGATCTCGAGCGCCGAGCGCGCGCCGTAGAGCAGCTGGCTGAACGTGTCGACGCCCTTCGAGTCGGTGCCGAGCCAGTGCGTGCTCGACAGCGGCAGGAACCGATCGTCGAGGTTGCCGTAGCTCGGATCGAATGGCGCGACGAGCGGGCCGAGCAGGCCGACGAGCACGAAGATGCCGAGCATGATCATGCCGATCCAGCCGCTCGGCGAGATGCGCACGCCCGCCTTCATCCGCGCCGGATCCTCGGGTCGGCCAGGCCATAGGCGAGGTCGACCAGCGTGTTGATGACGACGTAGATCACCGCGATGACGAGCACCGTGCCCTGCACCACCGCGTAGTTTCGCTCGGTGATCGCGTCGAGCAGCGTCAGGCCGAGCCCCGGCCGCGCGAACACCTTCTCGATCACGATCGCGCCCGACAGCAGCGAGCCGAACTGCAGGCCGGCGACGGTGATCACCGGCAACAGCGCGTTGCGGAGCGCGTGATTGATCAGCACGCGATGCTCGGGCAGCCCCTTCGCGCGCGCCGTGCGCACGTAGTCCTCGTTCAGCACCTCGATCATCGACGAGCGCGTCATGCGCGCGAGCATCGCCATCAGGTGCACGCCAACCGCGACCGACGGAAGGATCAGCGCCGCCCAGCCGGTCTCCGTCGGTCCCGGCAGCCAGCCGAGCCAGATGAAGAATACGAGCAGGAAGATCGGCGCGAGCAGCATCGTCGGGATGCCGATCATCGACAGCGACGTCATGGTCGCGAACGTGTCGACCCACGTGCCTCGTCTGACCGCCGCGATCACGCCGAGCGGCAGCGCGAGCACGATCGCGACGAGCATGCCGGCGATCGCGAGCTCGAGCGTGTACGGGAACACGTCCATGATGCGCGACGCGACCGTCGGCTTGCCCTTCGGGTTCGGGCACTGCACGCCGAGCGAGCCGTCGACGATGTGACCGAGGAACTGGACGAACTGCTCGGGCATCGACCTGTCGAGGCCCATGCACTTCTCGAGGTCCTTGCGCTGCGACTCGGTCGCCTCGCCGCCGAGCAGGTGGTCGACCGGATCGCCCGGGACGATGTGGAGGAACGAGAAGACGAGGATCGAGACGCCCAGGATCGCGAGCGCGCCCGAGCCGAGGCGCCGCAACAGGAACGCGCCGATCGACACCTCGTGACCGTACTACGCTACAGAGTCGACGGCGCGCTCGCGCAGAACTTCGGCGAAGAATCGTCGACCGTCGAGCCGGGCGCGAGCACGGGCTCGCCGCCGTGGGCCTTCATCTTCGCGATGTCGCGACACTCGTAACCGTCACGGCAGTCGCTGTCGTCGCTGCACGTGCGCATGCAGAACCGGACCTCGGAGCTGCGCGCCACACAGCGCTTGTTGAGATCGCACAGCTCGTCGAGCGAGCACTCGTCTGGCGAGTTCTCGCAGGTCTTGTTCGAGAAGCCACCGGTGAAGAACCGGATGCACGCGGCCTCGTCGGGGCACGTCGAGAAGTCGCAGCCCTGGATCGTGCAGTAGCCCTCTTTTTGCGAGATGTCGCACGAGCGTTCCCCGTTGGGATCGCAGTCCGCAGCCGTCACGCACGCGTCGCCGATCTCCTTGCCACAGCCGCCGAGCCCGAGGGCAACGGCGACGACGAGCGCGAAATTCCTCATGAGCGGGCGCATCCTAGCGGCCGGTTTGACCCCCGGCAAGGCAACGGAGTTGCCTGTAAGCTCCCGGCAAATGCGCGCCGTCGTTCAGCGAGTCTCGCGGGCTTCCGTGACGGTCGACACGCGGGTCACGGGCTCGATCGAGCGCGGCCTGCTCGTCCTGCTCGGTGCGGGAGCCGGCGATGGGCCCACCGACCTCGCGTATATCGTCGACAAGGTCACCAACCTACGTATTTTTCCGGACGACGCCGGCAAGATGAACCGCTCCGTCCTCGACATCGGCGGCGGCGTCCTCGTCGTGTCGCAGTTCACGCTCTACGGCGACGCCCGTCAGGGCCGGCGGCCGGCGTTCACCGGCGCGCTCGAGCCCGTCGCCGCGAAGGCGCTCTACGAGCAGTCTCTCGTCGCGATCCGCGCCGCCGGCGTCTCGCGCGTCGAGGCCGGCGAGTTCGGGGCGGACATGAAGGTCGACCTCGTCAACGACGGACCGGTCACGATCCTCTTAGATTCACGCAAGTCGTTCTAGCGATTAGGTCCGGCGGCGCGTTAGGTTCGCGAGTGGCGCCCGATGAAGGTCAGGTTTTGGGGAGTCAGAGGGTCCATCCCCGTCCCGGGACGGGCGACCAATCGCTATGGCGGGAACACGTCATGTGTCGAGGTGCGTCCGAAAGGCGCAGCTCCGATCATCATCGACGCGGGCACCGGCATCCGGAAGCTCGGCAAGTCGCTGATGGAGGAGTCGTTCGGCGACGGTCGGGGCAAGTGTTCCGTGCTCATCAGCCACACGCACTGGGACCACGTCCAGGGCCTGCCGTTCTTCAGCCCGCTCTATCGCGCGGGCAATCACGTTCACATCTTCGCGCGCCAGCGCGACATGCACCTCGAGGCCGTGTTCAGCCAGCAGCACAACGCGCCGTACTTTCCGGTACCGCTCGCGGCGATGCAGGCCGACATGCACTTCCACGAGCTCGTCGAGGGCGCGTCGTTCAACATCGGCGAGGCCAAGGTCACCGCGGCGCGTCTCAACCATCCGTGGGTCGCGATCGCGTACCGCGTCGAGGTCGACGGCGCATCGGTGGTCTACTGCAGCGACACCGCACCGTTCACCGACATGCTGCTCGGCCGCGACTTCATCGAACGCCCGAGCTTTGGCACGCTCCCGCCGGCCGTGCGCGAGGAGCTCGCGAACATGCGCGCCGGCATCGTCGCGCTCTGCAAGAACGCCGACCTCCTGATCTACGACACGCAGTTCACCGCCGACGAGTACAAGGTCCGCCCGCACTGGGGCCACTCGCGTCCCGACGATGCGATCGAGATCGCGCGCGAGGCGAAGGTGAAGCAGCTCTGCCTGTTCCACCACGCGCCGATGCGCTCCGACGACGAGAACGACGCGATCCTCGCCCAGTATCGCGAGGTCGTCTCTGCCGATCGGTTCAAGCTCGTCAGCGCGTACGAGGGTCTCGAGATCCCGCTGGGGGAGACATGAAGATCCGGTTCTGGGGCGTGCGCGGCTCGATCCCGGCGCCGGGCCCGGAGACCAATCGCTACGGCGGCAACACGTCGTGCGTCTCGATCACGACCGCCGACGATCGGCTCGTCATCGTCGACATGGGCACTGGCCTCATGCACCTCGGCAACGCGCTGATGGCGCGCGAGTTCGGCAAGGGCAACGGTCGCGCCGCGATCCTGCTCTCGCACACGCACTGGGATCACATCCAGGGCCTCGGCTTCTTCCCGCCGGTGTTCATCGGCGGCAACCAGTTCACGGTGTGGGGTCCCGGCGGTTCGCCGAAGGTGCTCGAGGACATCCTCGAGGGTCAGATGGACCCGAACTTCTCGCCGCTGCAGACGCTCAAGAACCTCGCGGCGACGTTCGACGTCCGCGCGGCCACGTGCGGCACGCCGTTCGAGGCGGAAGGCCTGACGGTCACCGCGCGCGAGCATCCGCACGGCGCAACGAGGGCGCTGTCGTTCCGCATCGAGGAGGCCGGCAGGACGTTCGTCTACGCGAGCGACGTCGGCTATCCCGAGAGCGGGCCGCCCGACGAGGCGATCGCGCACTACCGCGGCGCCGACGTGCTGCTGCACGACTCGACGTATCGTCCCGAGCATCAGGCGACGCGCCGCAATCGCGGCTTCTCGTCGTACGAGGATGCGTGCGCCGCCGCGATCGCCGCGAAGGTCAAGACGCTCGTCACGTTCCACTACGATCAGGACTACACGGACGACGACGTCGACGGCATCGTCGACGCCTGCAGGACGATCCTCTCGCCGCACGGCATCGATCTCGTGCCCGCGCGCGAGGGCGACGAGCTACAGATCTAGCGCCCGCCCGCGAACGCGCGGGTGTGAAAGCCGAAGTACGCGCCCGCGAGCCAGTCGTTGCGCTCGACGACGCTCGTGCCGAGCGACACGCCCGCGGTGATCCACGGGTTCAGCCACAGCTCCGCGCGAGCGCGCGCCTCGACGACAGCCTCGCTGACGCCGATCACGCTCGTCGTCTCGCAGTTGTGATACGTGCTCGCGAACCGATAGCGCTCGGTGCGCACGCCGCCGGCCGCCTCGAGTCCGAACGTCGCGCGACCGGCGGTGCCGCGCAGACCGGCGATGCCGAGCAGGCCGATGTACATGCCCGTCGACGCGTCGAGCTGCGGCGTGCCGAACGCGCCCGGCGCCTGCATCTCGACGGTGCCGCCCTGGGCGCTGATGCCGCCGAGCTCTGCCTCGGCGCCGGCGTAGAGCCCGTGCGGCAAGCCGATGCCGAGCCGCATCGCCGACGTCACTGCGGTGTCGAGCCCGCCGGTCTCCGGCATCACCATCCGGTACGAAAAGCTCTCTGCGCCATGCGACACGGTGCCGGCGTGCGAGCCGAGCCGCGAGCCGAACTGGCGAACGTTCGTGCCGAGCTCGATGAACAGCCGAGGCAGGCGCAGGTTTGTGCCCCACGCGCCGAACTTCGTGCACTGCCGATAGCCGACGACGTCGTTGTCCTCGACGCACTCGGTCGACCCCGACGTGCCGCTCGAGGTCGGCGTGTGCGACCAGCTCGAGCCCGAGTTGCTCGATGACGACGACGACGACGATGACGAGCCACTGCTTCCGCCCCCGCCTCCCCCGCCACACGTATGGCTGGCGTAGGCAGAGGCAGGCGCGACGAGGATCGCGGCGAGCGCGAGTGCGCGAATCATGGGGTCACCTCTGCGAGCTGGGGTGGGACGCGGCCGGCAAAGCACAGCCAGCGCGCGGGCGTCTGGTCGGCGAGCGAGGCTGCGTCCACGCAGACTTCGGCAAAGTGAGCCGTCGCGTCGGGGTACGCGATCGCCTCGCGTCCCGCGGTGCGGCCGTCGATGGAGAGCGACCGGATCTCGGCGCGCGGGTCGTACGGCGACAGGCGTCGCTCGGCGCCGTCGTACGTCCGGCCGACGACAACGACGCTCGCGAGGTCGACCGTCGTCGCGTGATCGCAACGATTGCCGAACTCGTACGCGAGGACGGTGCCGCCCCCTGTCAGATCGGGACGACGTTCGACCGAGAGGTCGAGACAGCCCACCGTCGTGCGTTGCCCGAGGAAGCCCTGCCTTGGATGCGAGAACGAGCCCGGGCGATACGCACAGCCGATGAGCGCGATGGAGAGGACGGCCGCGCGCATGGGCGCCCACCAAAGCAAGGGGCTTGCCGGGCATCGCGCGCGCAATTTCACGAAGTTCGCGTCCGCGCCCGCGCGCACTGCGTATCGCGCCAGCAACAGGGACTGGGTTGCCGCCACCACACTCGGGGCGTGTCGAAACAGCACGGCGCGTGCTGCGCCGCCACGCGTGAGGGTGCCGCAAGAGGAGTTCTTCCTCGACGAGCGATGCTAGTCTGCGACGCATGAAGATCGCGGTAATCGGTACTGGCTACGTCGGCCTTGTCTCTGGCGCCGGCTTCTCGGACTTCGGTCACGACGTCACGTGCGTCGACATCGATTCGAGTCGCGTCGAAGCGCTTCGTCGCGGCGAGATTCCGATCCACGAGCCCGGTCTGCCGGAGCTGGTTCGCCGCAACGCGCAGCTCGGTCGCCTCAAGTTCACGACGAGCACCGCCGAGGCCGTCCCGGGCGCGCTGATCGTCTTCATCGCAGTTGGCACGCCGTCGGGCGCCGATGGCAGCGCGGACCTCCAGTACGTGTTCGAGGCCGCGAAGAACATCGGCCGCGCGATCAACGGCTTCACCGTCGTCGTCAACAAGAGCACGGTGCCGATCGGTACCGCCGACAAGGTCCGCGAGATCATCGCCAAGGAGACGAAGCACCCGTTCGCGGTCGCCTCGAACCCCGAGTTCCTCAAGGAAGGCGACGCGGTCAACGACTTCCTCAAGCCCGCGCGCGTCGTGCTCGGCGCCGACGATGCACGCGCTCTCGATCTTCTGCGCGAGGTCTATCGCGGCGTCATGCGCACCGGCGATCGCATCCAGACGATGGACATCCGCTCCGCCGAGATGACGAAGTACGCGGCCAACGCGATGCTCGCGACGCGCATCTCGTTCATGAACGAGCTCGCGCGGCTCGCCGAGGTCGTCGGCGCCGACATCGAATCGGTTCGCAAGGGCATCGGTTCCGATCCTCGCATCGGCGCGAAGTTCCTGTTCGCGGGCGCCGGATTCGGCGGCTCGTGCTTCCCGAAGGATCTCCGCGCGCTCGTCCACACGGGCCGCCAGAACGACGTGAACCTGTCGATCGTCAACGCGGTCGAGCAGGCGAACGAGCGCCAGAAGAAGGTGCTCGGCGAGCGCGTCGTCTCGCACTTCGGCGGCAACCTGACCGGCAAGCGCATCGCGCTCTGGGGGCTCGCGTTCAAGCCGGAGACCGATGATATCCGCGAGTCGCCGGCGCTGACCGTGCTCGAGCAGCTGCGTGCGGTCGGCGCGAAGGTCGTCGGCTACGACCCGGCGGCGATGCCGAACGTGCGCGCCCAGGTCGGCGACGCGATCGAGCTCGTCGACAACGCCTACGCCGCGGTCGCCGGCGCCGACGCGCTCGTGCTCGTCACCGAGTGGCACGAGCTGCGCCACCCGGACCTCGCGCGCCTCAAGTCGGAGATGCGCACGCACGTCCTGTTCGACGGCCGCAACGTGTGGTCGCCCGAGGACGCCAAGGCCGCCGGCTTCTCGTACTACGGCATCGGCCGTCGCGCGGTCTAGCGCTGCGCCTGGCGCCAGGCCCAGTAGCGCGGAATTCCCACCTCGGGCGGTGTCGTCGGCGCGTAGCCGAGCTCGGCGCGCGCGCGATCGATGTTCGCGTACGTGATCGGCACGTCGCCGGGCTGATCGGGCTGGCGATCGATGATCGCCTTCTTGCCGACGGTGTTCTCGATCAGCGCGACGAGCTCGGCGAGCGAGATCGTCTTCGTCCCGCCGAGGTTGAAGATCTCGAACCGTCCCGGCTCGACGCGCTCGATCGCCGCGACGGTGCCGCTGACGATGTCATCGATGAACGTGTAGTCGCGCCGTGACGAGCCGTCGCCGAACAGCGTGATCGGCTTGCCCTCGCTGATCGCGGTCGTGAACTTCGCGATCGCCATGTCGGGCCGCTGCCGAGGTCCGTACACGGTGAAAAATCGCAGCGCGAACACGCCGATGCCGAACAGGTCGCGATACGCCGACAGCTGCAGCTCGTTCATGCGCTTCGTCGCGGCGTACGGCGACGCCGGCGTCAGACACGGATCGTCCTCGCGAAACGCCGCGACCTCGGTCCCGTGCTTCGCGCCATACACCGAGCTCGACGACGCGAATGCGAGCCGCTTGATCCCGACCTCGCGCATCCGCTCGATGATCACGCCCGTGCCTTCGATGTTCGTGCGCAGGTACCGCAGCGGCTGCGCGAGCGACGGCCGCACGCCGGCGAGCGCCGCGAGGTGGCACACGACGTCGACGTCGGGAGTGATCGCCGATTCGACCGCGGCACGATCGGTGATGTCGCCCTCGATCAGCGTGAACTGCGGGAGCTCCGCGAGTGCCTTCGCGTTCGCGCGCTTGTTGGCGGCCGGATAGAGGTAGCCGTCGAACGAGTCGAGACCGATCACGGTGTGGCCGCGCGCCACCAGGCGCTCGCACGTGTGCGATCCGATGAATCCCGCGGCTCCGGTGACAACGATGCGCATGCTTACTTTTCCTTGATTCTTCAAGCGATTAGGCAGTCCGTGAGTCGACGCTCGCGAACAACTTCGAGCTCACATGAACCACACGCGGCTCACTTACAACTAATACTGCGGTTTTACCCGACCCTCGGCCCTGTACCGTGTTGACCGTACCCACCCCCGCTCGTAGTATCTCTTCGGATTTCCGCATGAATCGGATCTTTTTGGTTGCGGGTTTCTGGTTGGTCGCGTCCGCCGGTTCCGCGTTCGCTGACTCTCCGGATAACGTTCCCGGCCTCGCCGGCACCACGCCGGGCATCTCGCCCGAAGGTGCGCTCGCTCCGATCTCGATCGTCGAGGGTCCAGGCGTCAAAGTCGGCGAAGGCACGGTCCTCCATCCGATCTTCGGCCTGGAAACCGGGTTCATTTCAAACGTGTTCTACGAGGCGCGTGGCGAGAACCCCGTGTCCTCCGGTGTTCTTCGGCTGATCGCGCAAGCGGGTGCAGGCTCGCTGTCACCGCAGCGGCTCGCCATCGACTCCGAGGGCCTGGCCCCGCCCAATCACGGCATCTTTCAGTACCGAGCTGACCTCCGCCTGACCTATGACCTGATGCTGTCGACCAACGACAACGTCCAGGATCAGGGTGGTCTCGGCGTCGGCGCGCTGTTTCGCGGGGCGGTCTATCCGGATCGGCCGTGGACCTTCCTCTACCTCGAGAACTTCCAGCGCGTGATCCGGTCGACGAACTTCGAGTCGACGTCGCGCACCAACCGAGACATCAATCGCCTTCAGCTCGGCCTTCAGTTCTCGCCCGGCGGTCGTGCGCTCACCGGCCTCCTGCACTACGAGAACGTGATCGACGTCTTCGAGGACGTGAACCAGCGGTTTGCCAACCGCATGCACAACTCGTTCGGGATCACCGGGAGCTGGCGCTTCCGACCGGTCACGGTGTTCTTCGCCGACGCGACATTCGGCATCTTCACCGGCATCGGCGACAGCGTGAAGGTCGACTCGTACCCACTGGCGGTGTCGGTCGGCGCGCAGACGCTGTTGACGCTCAATACGACGCTGATCGCTCGCCTCGGCTACACGAACGGGTTCTACAGCCAGGGCCCGAGCTACTCGGCACCGATGGGCGGCCTGGAGCTCGGCTATCGCTACTCGCCGATGGGTCGTGCCACGTTCATGTACGACTACGTCCATCAGGACTCGATCAACGCGAACTTCTTTCGCGACCACTACTTCCGCATCCTGTTCGAGCAACAGTTCGTGCCGTTCGTCGTGACGGTCCAGCCGGAGCTGCGGCTCCGCACGTACGAGGGCGTGATGGAGATCGTCCCCAGCGCCCCGACGAATACGCGCGAGGACACCATCATCGCGGTAGCGGCGGGAGCTCGCTACAACCTCCGCGACTGGTTTGCCACGGTGATCGAGTATCGGCTCTCGGCAGACCTGACCGACTTCATGTACGCGATCAATGGTGACGTCGACCAGCCGAACTATACGCGGCACGAGATCGTGCTCGGCGTTCGCGCAGCGCTCTGACGCAGACCTATCGGAATAGCGCTGAGGCTCGGGCACTTACGAGCTATTGAACGGCGCGGTCGGTCTGATAAAACCGCGCACGCGGCTGAACGCTGACGTTCGCTCGGCAACTAATCAAGCTCCGTGGAGAATCTGTGACGCCTGCGAACAGTCCGCTCGATCCCGACGCCCAAGAGGGCGAGCTCCTCGGGTTCGACGCTCGTCGGTACATCAAGGCGCTCCGGCGGTACGTGTTTCCGCTGCTCGCGCTCGTCGCGCTCGCGATCACCGGCGCCGTGATCTACACGAGCCGCCAGCCGCGCATCTACCAGGCGCGCGCATCGGTGCAGATCGAGCCGCGGCTCCCGGACCTGCTCGGCCAAGGCGAGAACGGCATCGTCGGCATCACGTCGGGCGCCGAGTACTACAAGCAGCAGCGCCAGGTTCTCGGTAGCTACACGCTGATCAAGCAGACGGTCGCCGACCACCAGCTGGTCCTCGAGCTACTCGACGAATCCGAACGCAGCGACCTGCAACCGGAGCAACAGCTCGAGCTCGCGACGAAACGGCTCCAGAAGTTTCTCGTCGTGAAGTATCCCGACCAGGATCGCATCATGTACGTCACGGTCCGGAGCGAGAAGCCCGAGCTCGCGGCCAAGATCGCGAACGATCACATCTCGACGTACGTCGCGTACTCGAAGGGCCTCCTCTCGACGGACACCCAGCAGGCGTCTCGCGCGCTCCAGACCGAGTTCGAGCAGGTCGCGAACAAGCTGCAGGACAGCGAGGCCCGGCTGTTCCAGTACCAGAAGGACAACGAGATCCTGGCCGTGTCACTCGAGGATCGCCAGAGTCTCGTGTCGGCGAACATCACCTCGTACACGGCGCGCATGAACGAGGCCCGCGCGGCCCGGATCGAGCTCGCCGCCAAGCTGTCGCGCATGAAGACGGCCTTCGAGAAGGACGTCCTCGAGTCCCCCATCCTCATGATGGGCGACAGCTCGTCGTTCGATGCGCTTCGCGCGCAGTACTACACGGAACGGAACTCGTTCCTGCAGATCGAGAAGGAGATCGGGCCCAAGAATCCCGAGTACCAGAAGCAGAAGGCGAAGGTGGACAACATCTACGCCGCGCTCCAGTCGGAGGCGCGCCGCATCGTCGGCGGCGTCGACGAGCACTACGAAGCGGCCGTCGCGACCGAGCGCGCGCTCGCTGCGGAAGTCGAACGGTTCAAGCGGGAGGCGTTCGAGCTAGGTCCCAAGATCGTCGCGTACAACGAGCTGCTGCGCACGAAGAAGAACTGGGAAGACAAGTACAACATCCTGCGCAGCCGGCTCTCGACGAGCGAGATGACCGGTCGCATGAACAACGAGATCAACAGCACATACGTCAAGCCGCTGGATCCGGCCCTGGTGCCGACCACGCCGGTCTCGCCGAGCTTGCGCGTCAACATCGCGGTCGCGGCAGTGCTCGCCCTCTTGCTCGGTATCAGCCTCGTGTTCGCGGTCGTGTTCCTCGACCGCACCGTGAAGACAACGACCGACGCGCAGCTGGCGGCCGGGGTTCCCGTGCTCGGCTTCATCCCGGTCCTCGTCGGGAACACCGACGACAAGGAGCGCGACCTCTACGTCCACCGCAATCCCAAGTCGCTGATCGCGGAGAGCTGTCGCGCCCTCCGCACGAATACGCTCCTCTCGGCGGCCGATCGTCAGCTGAAGACCATGACCGTCTGCAGCGCGAATCAACGAGAGGGGAAGACGACGAGCGTGATCTATCTCGGCACCACGATGGCCCAGAGCGGCCAGCGCGTGCTGTTGATCGACACCGATATGCGACGCCCCCGGCTCCACGCTTCGACGGGCGTCACTCGCCAGCAGGGCGTGACGAACTTGATCCTCGGCGAGCAGAACTACGACGAGGTGATCAAGGCGACGGAGATTCCCAATCTGTTCGTTCTGCCATGTGGGCCGCTTCCGCCGAATCCGGCCGAGCTCCTCATGACGAAGCGATTCGAGACGATTCTCGCCGAGCTCGCAACGCGCTTCGATCGCGTGATCCTCGATTCGCCTCCGGTTCAGGCGGTGACCGACGCCGTCGTGCTGTCGAAGCTCGTCGACGGTGTGATCCTGGTCGTTCGCGCGGACAAGACGCTGCGCGAAGACGTGCGCCGGTCGGCGAATCAGATCCGCGACGTCGGTGGCAACATCTTCGGACTGATCGTCAACGAGGTCGATGCCAGCGACCGCTCTTACTACAGCTACGGCTACGGGTATGGCTACGGCTACGGAGCCGAGTCCGAGAGCGAGTCCGCGGCCTGAGCCGCCGGCCTCTACTCAGTTGAACGGCGACGCGTAGGCGGGAGGCTCGACGATCGTGTCGGTGGTGAACGGGAGACCGGCCGTCGGATCGTCGACGATCGTGGGCGCCGTAAAGTCGTTCGCGACCTCGTCGATCAGCTCCGGCTGACCGATGCAGGCCTCGGCTTCCTCGCGCAGCTTCCGGATTCGCTCCGCGCCTTCCATGACCGTGAGGAATGCGCCATCACGCGCATCCGTCTCGATCACCGCGGTGAGCTCCGCGCGCGATTGATCGAACAGGTTCGACTCCGCTTTGACCTGCACCATCTTGTCGTTCACACAAGACAGCTTGATCACGTCCTTCTCCTTGCGCGCGAGCGCCTGGAGGGCCAGCACCTTCTGCTGGTCGACCTTCACATGCCCCGCGGCCTCCTCGGTCTGCGCCTGGATGTCGGGCGCGGACCGGTGAGCGGGTGCGGGCTGCGCCGGCTGTGCGGAGAGCTGTCCCGCAACCAGCAGCAGCAGCACGAACGCTATGCTTTCGAGACGTTTCATTGCGCGTGCCTAGCCTTCTCGACCATATCCAGCACCAAACCTCAAGTCAATCCAACGGTTGAGTCAGACGTCCGTCACGAAGGAAACGTTCACGGTGCCGGCCCGATTCACCGCGACTTGATGTTGAACGTACCGTGACCTCTGGGTATCCAATCGTTTCGATGCGGTGGGCAATGTGCCTCCTCCTGTTGCTCGCCGGCTGCTCCGATAACCCGCCTGCGATCTATCCAACCGTCGCTCCGGTGGACGACGCCCAGCTGACCCTGGGTCCCGGCGACAAGATCGAGCTGGTCGTCTATGCCGGCACCCGCAACTCCACGGCGACGTATGTGCTGGATTCGTCGGGCGAGATCGAGGTCCAGTACATCGGCACCATCGCCGCCGCAGGCAAGACCGCGAAGCACATCAAGGACGAGGTCCAGGCCAAGTTGGCCGACGGGTACCTCGTCGATCCGATCGTGTCGCTCTCGGTGCTCGAGATCAATTCTCGCAAGCTCGCGGTGCTGGGTCAGGTCCTCAAGAGCGGGACGATCAAGTTCACTCCCGGGATGACGATCACCGAGGCGATCGCACAGAGCGGCGGCTTCACGCCCATGGCGCGCAAGAACATGGTGAAGGTCACGCGCTACGTCGACGGCAAGCCCGCGATCTACAAGATCCCGGTCGAGAAGATCGCAGACGGTTCTCGCCCGAATTTCCCGATGATGCCCGGCGACGAGGTCTTCGTGCCGGAACGTCCCTGGTAGTGCGTGGATCGGCGCGAGAGGATACTTCTCGCCCTTACCGTCACGGCTGTCGTCGTGTCGGTCAGCGCGGTCGGAGGGGCTCCCCGCTGGGCTCAGGCGATCGTGACATTCATCGCGGGGTGCGGGGTTCTCGTCACGACCACGTCGCGACGAGGCTTCACGAGGCGGTCGCCGCTCCAGGTCCTGCTCGCGATCATGGCGGTGGTCACGGCGCTCCAGCTCGTCCCACTCCCCTCGGCGCTCGCCGAGCTCCTCTCGCCGACCGGGTTCGCGTTCAGCGCCGACGGCGCCGACATTGCCGGGTTTGACCAGGTCGCCCGGATCTCCGTCGATCCCGCGTCGACACTGCGCTCGCTCGCCTGCCTGATCGCGCTCAATGCAGTCGCGATGGTCGCGCTGCGGCTGTCGGTTTCCGAGCGCGGCCGATACCTGCTGCTCGCGTCGGTCGCCGCGGTATGCGGCATCACGGCAGCGATCGCCGGCCTGCACGCGCTCGTCGGTGCACGGTCCCTCTACGGCATCTACGAACCTCATCAAGCGGGACCCGGGGTCATGGGGCCACTGCTCAACCCCAACCACATGGGTTGTCTGATGGCGGTCGGCGCCGTCATCGCGGCCGGGCTTCTCGTATATCCCCGTCAGCGGGTCGCCCTCCGCGTGATCTGGGGGTGTGTCATCGTCGCGTGCGTAGCGCTCCTGGCGGCGGCGCAGTCGAGAGGCGCGATCCTCGCGCTCGCCGTCGGGACCCTCGCCCTGCTCACCACGCTGTTCGTCCAGCGTACGCAGGGGTCGACCGTGAAGCGGGGCTCCCGGAGCCGGCGTGAGAAGTTCCTCGTCACGACGGTCCCGCTGACGATCATCATCGTCTGCGCCACGACGAGTGCGCTCTACGTCGGGGCGGACGGCGTCGTCGCCCAGCTCGAGAACACGTCGCTGAAGGAGCTCGACGTTCCGACGAGTAAGTTTGCAGCGTGGCGATCGTCGTTCGTGCTCGTCGAGGAGTCGCCGTGGATGGGCGTCGGTCGTGGCGCATTCGAGCCGGCGTTCACGCGGGTCCACCCGGCGAGCGCGTTCGCGACGTTCTCGCATCCCGAGAACACGCTCGTTCAGGCGGTCGTCGAGTGGGGACTCCCCGCGACGCTCGTGCTCTGCGGAGTCGGCATCTGGCTCGTGCTCTTCGGGGTTCGCCAGTGGCGCGACGGACCACTCGCAGCGAGTGCGATCGGTGCGATCGCAGCCGTGGCGTTCCAGAGCAACTTCGACTTCGGGATCGAGATGCTCGGGATCGCAGTGCCGATCACGGTGGTCGCGGCGACGATCTGCCGTCCGTCGTTCAAGGAGCTCCGCCCGGCGCGACTCCGGGCCGCGCGCGGATTCCGGGTGGCGATCGCGCTGGTCGCGGTCATCGGGATGATCTGCTTGCTGCTGCCGATGACGACGACGATCGACGAGGATCACCGCGCGATCGCCGAAGAACCGACGACCGAGCGCATCCTCGAATCGCTCGAGCGCCATCCCCTCGATTATTTCGGTTACGCCGTCCTGGCCGAGCAGATGATCAAGGCCAAGCGGCCGGAGTCGGTGCGCGTGCTGAACCACGCGTTGCGACTTCATCCGACCCACCCCGGCCTGCACCGGCTCGCCGCGCGCTTGCTGATGCGCTCGCGCTCGACCAATCAGGCCGAGCTCGAGTATGCGGTCGCGCTCGCGTACAGCGTCGACATGAGAGGCCTGCTCGCCGAAATGGCGAGCACGATGCCTCCAGATCGGGTGGCACATGCGATCGCCC
>JABFXX010000137.1 GCA_013368795.1 Kofleriaceae bacterium | reverse complement strand
GTGCTCGCGCTCGTGCTCGCGTCGTGCTCGTGCTCGTGCTCGTGCTCGCGCTCGTGCTCGCGCTCGTGCTCGTGCTCGTGCTCGCGTCGTGCTCGCGCTCGCGTCGTGCTCGCGTCTCGTTCACCGTCTCGCGTCTCGCGTCTCGCGTCTCGCGCTACGCGCTCGTTCCTCATCGGTCTGTCCGAGATCCGGCCGACATGGCACTCATGACATGCGTGTCATGGCGCGTTCGCTCAGACGCCGCGCAAGCCCACGATCCGTGGACTGCTCCCGGCGCTCGCGCGTCCACTCACCGGACAGCTTGCCCAGATCGCGCATGAATTCGTCGGACTATTTCTTCGACGAGGCGTGGGCGGTGCCAAATCGGCAAACCGATCGCGTCGATCGAGAGCGTTCCGGCAATCCGGTTTCCTCGACGAGAACGTAAGCTCCCGAAGGTCCACGCCGCGAGGTTGGCCGCCGCGTTGCACTGGTCGGGGGCCATGCTCCTGTTCCGGTCGCTGACGCTCGGTCTCCTCGGTGCGTGCTTCCTGCTGATCGCGACCCGACCGACATTCGGGGTGCGCCGCGACTGCACCTTGCAGGTACCGACGCTCGCGATGACGCAGCGGCCGCCTGTCGCGGCCAGCGCCAACTTCGCTGCCGATCGCGCGTTCATATTTGGCGCCCGCGCCGACGGCGCAGCAATTGCGGCCCTGCCCGACGGCGAAGGTGCGCGGCCGATGGCGCTGCCGCCGGCCGTCGTCGACGTCGCGCCGGGAGTCTCGGCTTCCCGGCTCGCGTCGCTCGTGCGGCTCGACGAGGGCGAGCACGTCACGACCATCGATGATCAGGCGGTGAGCGGCGATATCGATGCAGGCGTCCGTCTCGCGGCGCTCGATCTACGCGCGCGACGCTACATCGATCTCGGCGTCGAAGGACCGCGCGGAGCACGGCGCGTCCTCGTGCTCCTGCACTGAACCCGAGCCTCGTGCTTCTGCACTGACCCGAGCCTCGTGCTCTGCACTGACCCGAGCCTCGTGCTTCTGCACTTACCCGAGCCTCGTGCTTCTGCACTCACCCGAGCTTCGTGCTCGTGACAGGCGCCGAGCTCGCCCGAACACCAACCCGGCCTCGCGCACAGCGCCGCCATTCGCGACGACCGCGAACGATGTGGGGGCTGCGCGGCGACCGCGCTGTCCGTGCGCTCAGTCTTCCTTCTTGATCTGCTGGGCGAGGTAGTTCTGCTCGCCGACCTGATGGATGAGCTCGAGCTGGGTCTCGATCCAGTCGAGGTGCTCCTCCTCGCTGACGAGGATCTTCGTCAGGAGGTCCTCGGTCGCGTTGTCGGCGGCGGCGCGCGCCTTCTCGATGCCCGTGTTGAGGAATTTGATCGCGGTGAGCTCGAGCTGCATGTCGCTCTCGAGCTGCTCCTTGACGGTCTCGCCGACGCGAAGCTTGTGCAGCGCCTGCAGGTTCGGCACGCCCTCGAGGAACAAGATGCGGCTGATCACCTGATCGGCGTGCTTCATCTCGTCGATCGACTCCTCGCGGATCTTCTTGTAGAGCCGCTCGAAGCCCCAGTTCTGGCACATCTTGGCGTGGATGAAGTACTGGTTGATCGCGGTGAGCTCGTTGGTGAGGAGCTGATTCAAGAGCGTCAGGATCTCTTCAGTACCCTTCATGGGGTCAGAGACTACGATCACGCGCGGCCCGTCGTACGCCGCGCGACGCAAGAATTGCCCGCGAGGGTGATCGCACGTACGCGTGATGCGCGGCTGGCGTTACGCAGATCGCGAGCGCGACGTCGCGTCGTGGGCGGCTCAGCGCCGAATGAGTCGGCGGCGATGCTCAGCGCGTGCGGGACGCCGGCACGAGGTCGGCGGCGAGGCTCAGCGTGCGGGACGCCGGCACGAGGTCGGCGGCGGCGCTCAGCGCGTGCGGGACGCCGGCACGAGGTCGGCGGCGAGAATCAGCTGATCCGAGGCGCAGTCGCGGGCATCACGGCCGCAGCCCGATGCGCCCTTCGCGTCGAGGCGCTCGCGCAGCTCGCTGAGGCAGGCGCCACAGCCGGTGCCGGCGCCGCAGCGCTCGCCGATCTCTTCGACTGTCGTCGCGCCATCGTCGATGATCGCGTCGACATCGCGATCCGAGGTGGGGTGGCACAGGCAGACAATCATCTGGCTTGAATTTGATAATGCATTTCAAAAGCAGAATCGTCAAGGCCGACCCACCGTGCCCTACCGATCGGCGGGCCGAACGGTTGCCGGACGGGAGGGGAAACGCGGACTTGGCCATTTTCTGGCCGCAATTGAGCGGATTTACTAACCTCTTGGCATGAGGCCCCGGCTCTGGATCTGTCCGGTTTTCGCGGTACTCGCGGCCGCCGGCTGTAAGAAGTCCGATGAGGGCGGCGGCAAAGCGGTCGAGCCACCGGATCTCCAGCTCGTCAGCAAGGGCAACGAGCCGCGCCGCGACCTGACCTACAAGGTTGCCAAGGGAACGAAGCGCTCGTTCGACGTCGCGGTCGACTTCACGCTCGAGGCCGGCGACATGGGCGGGCCGCTGCCGACGGTCGCGATGACGCTGGACGTTGCCGTCGAGGACGTGGCGCCCGATGGCAGCATGAAGCTGCACACGACGATCGTCGATGCGACGGCGCGCGAGCGGCTCGAGAGCAAGGTCCCCGCGGAAGCGCTGAGCGGACCGCTCGAGCCGCTGAAGGGAATCGCGCTCGCGTCGACGCTGACGCCGAAGGGGCGGATGTCGAAAGCGGTCGTCGAGGGCGGCAAGCAGCTCTCGGATGCGGTGAACGGTCAGCTCGCGTCGCTGACGGCGAGCCTGCAGGACGTGATGATGACGCTGCCGATCGAGCCCGTCGGCGTCGGCGCGGTGTGGCGGAGCTCGCGGCCGATCGAGCAGAACCAGCTCAAGCTGACGGCGGTCAACACGGTGACGCTGCTCGCGATCGACGGCGACAAGATCGGCTACTCGCTCGACACCGAGATCCACGGCGACGACCAGAAGGTCACGATGGAAGGTCAGACGCTCGAGGTGAAGGACATCACCGGCACCGGCGCCGGCAAGGGCACGCTGAGTCTGACGACGCTCGAGGTCACGAGCGATCTGAGCGCGGAGCTACGCAGCAAGATGCAGGCGACCGGCGAGTCCGAGGGCACACCGATGAAGATGACGCTGCAGACGAAGATCGAATCTCACTAAGGCGAGCAGAGCGCGCCGTACTTGCGACAGCTGCCACCGGCGACCTCGTCACACGTGTGATGGAGGCCGTCCGTCGGCGAGAACATGCAGCGCGATGCCGGCGCGCACGCGGCGCCCCACGCCTCGCACTTGCCCTCGACGGCGCGGGTGCACTGCTTGTACGTGCGATCGGCGGAGTCGTACATGCAGGAATCGGCCGGCGTGCACGGGCCGCCGAAGTGGAAGCACGCGCCCGCACCGCCCGCGAGACACGTGAAGTACGCGCCCCCGCCGGCGTGATAGGCGCAGCTCGGCGCGAGGCAGCCGACGTCGGGGATCGCCGCGACGCCACCGGAGCCAGCGCCCGAGCCCGCGGCCGGGACACCGCCGCCGCCCGCGGGCGGGATACCGCTACCGCTGCCGGTGCCCTTAGATCGGAAGAGCGTCG